>CAZOMI010000022.1:0-22099 GCA_964580925.1 uncultured Methyloversatilis sp. | reverse complement strand
CCCCCTGCGACATCTGGCAACAGCACCCCCCCGTCCCCTTACTGGATAACCAACTGGCTGGTTTGGCCTGCGCGCGCGAGGCTTTTCGTCTCGGCTATCCAGATGCGGGGAGCAATATCGATACCGAGGTGGTTTTCCGGAATGCGCGGGACATCGCGGCCTATGTGCCGCGTGCGCTGCAGATCGCACTGTTCGCGCCTTTCCCGGATATGCGGGCAGGCAAGACCCAGCAACCGGGTGGCGCGGGACAACGTTTGCTGGCAGTTCCCGAGATGATCTTGTATTACCTTGCCTTGGTGGGGTGTGTGTTGGCAGCGGTGAAGGCGCATGGACGGGAGAGAGCGATCATGGCGGCGCTGGTTTCGTTTTCCTTGTTTGTTGCACTGGCTTACGTCTTGGTGGTGACCAATATCGGCACGCTTTACCGGATGCGCTACCCGGCCATGTTGTTGCTGTGCGCCCTCGGCATGTGGGGCTGGTCGATGGCTGTCCAACGGAATGTGAGACATGACCGCGCCTAAGCTTCTCTACCTTGTCACCGAAGATTGGTATTTCGTCTCGCACCGGTTGCCGCTTGCAGTGGCAGCACAGGCGGCAGGGTTCGAGGTGGTGGTGGCTACCCGCGCGGGGCGGCAGGCGGACGTTATCCGTAAGGCGGGTATCCGGCTGATTTCATTTGAATTGTCGCGGCGCGGCGGTAACCCGTTCTCCGAGGTAATGGCACTGTGGCGCCTCTACCGACGCGAGCAACCCGACCTGGTTCACCACGTGGCGTTGAAGCCGGTGATGTTGGGCGCGCTGGCGGCTTGGCTGGCGCGTGTGCCCGCGCAGGTGAATGCGGTGGCCGGGCTGGGGTGGTTGTTCACTTCGTCTGGTCGCATCGTGCGACTGGTTCGCCCGGTGTTGCGCTGGATGATTGGGTGCCTGCTCAGGCAGCCACATAGCTTGACTATTGTTCAAAATCCGGAAGACCAAGCTTTGCTTGAGCGCTCAGGGGTGACCGCCGCGCGCTTGCGGCTGATACGTGGTGCGGGCGTGGATATTCAGGTTTTTTATCCGGGATCGCCACCACCTGAACCGGTTTGTATTGTGCTGGTTGCGCGCATGTTGTGGGACAAGGGTGTGGGCGAGTTCGTCGAGGCTGCGCGCCGCTTGACCGATGCCGGGGTCAAGGCGCGCTTTGTGCTGGTGGGCGACCCCGA
The DNA here is from genome assembly GCA_964580925.1 of uncultured Methyloversatilis sp. Taxonomy (GTDB): domain Bacteria; phylum Pseudomonadota; class Gammaproteobacteria; order Burkholderiales; family Rhodocyclaceae; genus Sulfuricystis. The sequence goes on along the minus strand of CAZOMI010000022.1, from coordinate 20,897 downwards.
TCCCGCCAATCCCGCCTCGGTGCCCGAATCGACATTGCGCAGTTGGCACGGACAGCATGGCGTGGAGTGGTGGGGCAGGCGGGAAGACATGCCCGCCGTGTTGCAGGCGGCACATATTGCCTGTCTGCCGTCTTACCGCGAAGGCTTACCCAAGTCGCTGCTTGAGGCGGCTGCATGTGGCTTGCCGATTGTGACGACCGATGCGCCGGGTTGTCGCGAAGTGGTGCAAGACGGTGTGAACGGTCTGCTGGTGCCGGTGCGTGATGCGGTGGCTCTGGCGGCGGCGTTGAGAAAATTGATCGATGACGCCGCACTGCGCCGCAGCATGGGCGAACAGTCGAGAGTGCGGGCGAAAACAGAATTTGGACAAGAGGCTGTCATTGCGCAAACGCTGTCGGTGTATCGCGAGGTGTGTGCGTAAGGCGGCTGTCGGCCGACTCAGACTCAAAGCAGGTTCTGTGGATCGTGCCTTGATGCAATTAGCGCCGTCCTGCCAGCGCCGACTTTCCGGGGAATGCTGGGTGGCGGTGGCGTGCTGCCCCCCCCGCGTCAGAATAGTTGTCGCCCCGATATGATCTTGAACCCGGGGGCGACAAGGATGAACGATGGCACGGTACGGAGAAGCATTCAGGAACAGGACGGTGGCGCGGGTCGGCCTTGCAGAGGGCTTGCGGGAGATGCTGTCAGGCAACACAAATCATAGTTGCAAGCTAGCAACGTAGTCTGCAACATACCTGGCCGCAATGTTGCAAATTATGTTGCAGAGGTGCAACATCTCACGCAACATCATTAGGGGATGGCTATGCCGCTTACTGCGCGTCAGCAAAAAATCATCGACGTGTTTCTCGAAGCGCCGGAGGAAACAAGGTCAGTTGCGGACTTTGCTAACTTCGGTCTGGAGAGAACAACGGTCTTTCGTGATATCAAGAAACTCGTGCAGGCCGGGCTGCTTCAGCTTGAAGGAAAGACATACCGCGTCAACACAGACTCTGATGCTTATTTGCGTTGGGACTTGTCCCGTGCTCCGCACCACCGGGAGTCGGTAAGGTACAACCCAAAACTGCTTGGTGATTACCGCCCAAACTCGACGCCCCTGCTAACGGATGAACATCTTTTGGCGCTTGAGCAGGCCGGGAAGGTAGAAGGAATTGCGCAAGCAAAAGAGAAAGGCAAGTTGTACGAGCGTGTGTTGGCCTCCTTGTTGATTGACTTGACGCACGCATCGAGCAACCTGGAAAACGTCAATATTTCATGGCTCGATACGAAAACCCTGATCGAGTTCGGAGAACGTCCTGAAGGATTGACGGAGCAGCAGATGCGAATTGTGCTCAACCACAAGGAAGCAATTTCGTACCTGACGGAACATGGCCCAAACCTATCCTTTGCGCAACGGGATTTGCTGGACATCCATTCGTTGCTCATCAAGGGGCTGCTCGGCGACTCGTCTGCCGTTGGTGCTTTGCGTTCGGTTGTGGTCAAGTTTGACGACAGCAAATACCTGCCGCCAAACGATCCGCACCAACTCAAGGAAATCTTCGACGAGTTTTGCGAGAAGGCGAATGCCATTGCAAACCCGTACGAACAAGCATTCTTTGCCATGGTGTTCATCTCTTACATCCAGCCGTTCCAGGATGGCAACAAGCGAACATCACGCATTGCGATGAACATCCCGCTGGTGAAGCATGCCCTTGCGCCATTCTCGTTCTCGGACATTCGGGGCCGGGATTACACGTTTGGGTTGTTGGCGTTTTACGAAAGAGGGAGGCACAGCTTTTTGGCCAATGCCTTCACGGCGGCGTACCAGAAGTCTGCGGCACGCTATGGCGACCTTGTGTTGCACATCAATGATGGTGGCCTGCTTGGCACTATCTCAACTTAACTTCTCAACCCGCACAGTTCTGCGCCGGCCATGCCCATGTCAGCATGTAACGGTGCTTACCGGTAAACCGAACTATCCGGATGGGCGGATTGCGCACCTCTGGGCGATCTATACGTGACATTGCGTCATGTATAATGTCGTTTAGTGATACCAAACGGAAAGATTATTGATGTTTGAGCGACAGTACTGGCTGGAAATCATCGAGGCGGCATGGCGTAGGCGTTCCGTCATCTGGCTGTCGGGTGTGCGGCGCGTTGGCAAGACCGAACTCTGCCGTTCTTTGCCGGATGTCGACTATTTCGATTGCGAGCTTCCCAGCGTGCGACGCCGACTCGACGATCCGGAATTGTTTTTGCGGGATATGTCGGGACGGCGGATCGTGCTCGACGAAGTGCATCGCTTGCCAGATCCGTCGGAGCTCTTGAAGATTGCCGCGGATCATTATCCCGATACGCGCTTGCTCGCGACCGGATCATCAACGCTGGGCGCTTCGTCCAGGTTTCGCGATACGCTTGCCGGCCGCAAGGAAAACGTCTGGCTGACGCCGATGCTTTCGTTCGATGTCAAGGCGTTCGGCGGCACGTTCGACCAGCGCCTGCATTTGGGGGGTCTGCCGCCCTTCTTCCTCGCCGGAAAACTCGTCGAGAAGGATTATCAGGAATGGCTGGACGCTTATTGGGCACGGGACATTCAGGAGCTGTTCCGCTTGGAAAAGCGGCATACCTTCCAGCGGCTTCTGGAATTGCTGCTGATGCAAAGCGGCGGCATCTATGAGGCGACGCGCCTGGCGCGCGAATGCGAGGCAAGCCGGGTGACGATGAACAACTACCTTGCCGTGTTGGAGGCGACGCATGTCGTCCATGTGTTGCGGCCTTATACGCGTCACCGTGCGACCGAAATCGTCGCCGCCCCCAAGGTGTATGCCTTCGATACCGGTTTTGTATGCGTGTGGCGGGGTTGGCGGAGTTTGCGCTCCGAGGATTATGGCCTGCTCTGGGAGCACTATGTCCTGAATGAGTTGCAGGGGCGGCTGCAGCGGCGGGATATTCGTTACTGGCGGGACAAACGCGGTCATGAGGTCGATTTTGTGATCGAGCGACATGGGCGGCCCCCGCTCGCCATTGAGTGCAAATGGCGCCAGCGCGCCGAGTATGCCGGGCTTGACGCTTTTGCCCGGCAATATCCCGAGGCGGACAGGATTGTCGTGGCTGCCGATGTGACAGGTATTCAGACGATCCGGACTAGCGTCGGCGAGGCGAGTCTGATGGGGCTGCCCGCGCTGATGGATGGGTTGATGGCTGCGGAAGGCGCGGAACGTGCGAGAGGGTGATCGTGCGTTGTTGAGGGCGCCCGGCGTTGTTCCCGGCGCGGTTGTCGGCGATCTGCTTGATATCGCGTCGCTGCGCGCGGCCTGCGGCGGCGTAGACTGCATTTTCCATTGCGCGGGTTACGCGCATGCCTTTGCCTAATCCGATCCCGATGCCCATTGGTGCCCTTGAGTTGGTTTTAACATGATGCTATTGTAAGAATTCCTTACATTCTGAAAAGCGAGGTTTCATGTGCTTGCGAAAATCACTGCGAAGAATCAACTGACGCTACCCAAGTCGGTGACCAATGCGATTGGCCCGGTAGAGTACTTCGATGTGGAAACCAGGGATGGCCAGATTGTGTTAACGCCCGTGCGCATTCAGCGCGCCGATGCTGTGCGCGCCAAACTCGCCGAGTTGTCCCTGACGGAGCAAGATATTGCGGATGCCGTGGCCTGGGTTAGGCGGTCCGCGGATGGCGTCACGAAATGAGCCCACCCCGAAAACCTTCGCTCCGCTCGGTTCTCCCCTCAAGGGGCAAGAAACTCTTGGGGCGGCCCGGCGAGTTTCTTGAGAAGGTTGCGCCCTTCCAGCCCAGGGCGGTTCTGGATACCAATGTCGTGCTGTCCGCGCTCATCTTTGCCAACGGCAAACTTGTTTCGCTGCGACACGCCTGGCAAAGCAAGGTTTTCCACCCCCTGGTGTCAAAGCTGACGACCGAAGACCTGTTGCGAGCTCTGGCCTATCCAAAGTTTGGCTTGTCAGCCGCTGATCAACATGAACTGTTGGCTGATTATCTTCCTTACTGCACAACGGTCGCCATTCCCGACAAACAGCCCAAGATCCCGGCCTGTCGGGATGCCTTCGATATCCCTTTCCTGCAACTTGCCATTGCCGGGAAAGCGGATTTTCTGGTGAGTGGTGACAGGGATATTTTGAGCCTGAAGGGGGAGTTTGCCTGCCCGGTCATGACCGCCGAGGAATATCTTGCGGAGTTGGCTGAAACCTGATCAGGCCGTGCCTGGTCTTCGAGAAGCCAGAATATATTTACTTGCAATGATAGCGCCGGGCGCTAGAATGCAATCATTGATATCACTTAATGGGGGCGATCGATGGCAACCAATCTTGTGGTGCGTAACGTCGATGAGGATCTGGTTCGTACGCTGAAACTGGTTGCCGCGGCCCATGGCCGCAGCGCGGAGGCCGAGCACCGAGAGATTTTGCGTTCGGTTCTGCAACGCCCGCCCCGCCGTTCGGTGGCCGATGTGCTGGCCAACATGCCGAATGTCGGCGCGGATGAGGATTTCGATTTGCGCAACAAAGCCGCCTGACGTGTTTCTCGTCGACACCAATGTCGTCAGCGAGGCGCGCAAGGGTGCAAAGGCCGATCCCGGCGTGCGGTTCTTTTGGGAGTCGGCCGATCCGGCCGATATCTATATCTCGGTGTTTACCATCGGGGAGATCCGTTGCGGGCTTGAAATCATCCGAAAACGCGGCGACGCCAGGCAAGCCAGTAAGCTCGAGGCCTGGCTGGACATGATTGTCGAAAATTATTCGGACCGCATTCTCGGCTTCGATCTCGACTGCGCCCAGGTTTGGGGGAAATTCATGGCGCCGAATCCCCGGCATCCCGTCGACAAGCAAATAGCCGCGATCGCCCTGATTCACGACCTGACCGTCGTTACGCGCAATGTTGCCGACTTTGGCGGGTTGGGCATCCGTTTGACTAATCCGTTCCGGGTAGCGAATTCGAATTGAGCGGGATATTGATCACCGGCGCCACGGGCTTCATCGGACACCGCCTGCTGCAGTCCGGAGATCGCGGGTTGGTGCGGGATGCGGCGACGATACCCGGTGCGATGCGTGGCGACCTGCTTGATCCCGCATCGCTGGCTTCAGCATGTGAGGGTATCGAAACCGTCTTCCACTGCGCCGGCTACGCCCATGCCTTTACGTCATCCGATCCCGAAGCCCATTGGCGGATCAATTTCGAAGGTACGCGCAATCTGCTAACCGCGGCCGGCGCGGCCGGGGTGAAGCGCTTCGTTTTTCTTTCCAGCGTCAAGGCGATGGCCGATCCGGGCGAGGAGTGCGTCGATGAGGACTGGCCGGGCGAGCCGGTTACGCCTTATGGCAAGGCCAAGCGTGCGGCCGAGGATGCGGTGCTGGAAGCGGGCGTTCGATACGGCATGCACGTCGTCAATCTCAGGCTGGCGATGGTTTATGGCCGTGGCGGGCGAGGCAATCTGGAGCGTATGGCGCGCGGCATTCGCGCCGGCTGGTTTCCGCCCTTGCCGGAGACGGGCAACCGGCGTTCGCTGGTGCATGTCGATGATGTTGTGTCCGTAATGCGGCTGGTGGCCGAGGCGCCGGCGGCGAATGGCAGGACGTACATCGTGGCCGATCCGCGCGCGTATTCCGGGCGGGAGATTTACGACGCCATCCGTGCCGCAAGTGCCGCTGGCGCCGTACCCCATGCGGGGCATTCCATCCCGCCAGCACCGACTTTTCGTTGGAGCGTCCCGGCAGGCGTCTTGCGCGCGGCAGGGCGTCTGAATGGCCGACTGGGCGAAATCGTCGACCGCCTGATCGGTTCGGCCTGCTATTCGCCGGCGCGGATCGAGCGGGAACTGGGCTGGCGGGCAAAAGTGGGGTTGGAGGCCGGGCTGCGGGAGATGCTGGTGGTTTGATGGCGGAGCCGGAAATATCACCCAGCCCCCACAAACTCCAAATAATTTTCCTGATTCACCAGGGTGAAGCCGGCATCCGGATAGGCGGCTCGCCATTCGGTGGGCGGTTTGACCTTCGCCTTGCCCCATTTCATCTCGTAGCCAAACAGTCGTCCTCCGCGCTCCTCGACAAAGTCCAGCTCCTGCTGCCGGTAAGTACGCCAGAAATAGTTGTTGGCGGTCTGCCCGAGGTACTCCTGCATTTTCAGCCGCTCCAGTACCAGGTAGTTCTCCCATAGCTCGCCGACATCGTTGCGCAGTTGCAGGGGGTTGAAATTGTTGATCAGGGCGTTGCGGATGCCGTTGTCGAGGAAGTAGTAGCGACAATTCTTGGTTATTTCGTTCCGCAGGTTGCGGCTGAACCCCGTGAGTTTCTGGAGAACAAAGGCCTTTTCCAGGAGATCGAGATAGCGCTCGGCCGTGTTCTTGCTCATGCCAAGGGAGCTTGCCAGTTCAGTGTAGGAAACCTCCTTGCCGATCTGAAAGGCGATGAGCTGCAGCAGACGGCTGATCTTGCCGGAGTGGCGGATGCCATCCAGTTCCAGGACATCCTTGTAGAGGTAGGAGGCGACAATCTCCTTGAGGTATTGCTCCCTGGCGCGGTTGTCCGGGGTGAGCACCACCTCGGGGTAGGTACCGTAGATGAGGCGATTCTCCAGGTTGGCGTCGGTCTGGTGCCGCTGCTCGGTCTGGCCGATCTCCATCTGGGCCAATGGAAACAGCTTCAGGGTGATCATTCTGCCGGTCAGGGGTTCGCCAATGTTCCGGGCCAGGTCAAACGACGACGAGCCTGTGGCGATGATCCGGACGCCGGGGACATGGTCGACGATCAATTTGAGGTTCAACCCGATCCGGGGCACTTTCTGGGCTTCGTCAAGCACCAGGAGGCGGTTCTTGCCGAGAAAGGCGGTGAGCTTTTCCACCGACTGGCTGGACAGGTAGCTCTGCACGGTGATGTCTTCACCGCTGACCAGCAGGTAAGGCGCTTCCTCAGCTTTCAGGAACTCGTGGATCAGTGTGGTCTTGCCGGTCCGCCGGGCGCCGTAGAGCACGGCAACCTTGCCAGGCCGCGCCGCCGTTCTCAGGTTTTCGAGCTGTTTTTGTAGGATATACATTGCAAATACCGTCAATTAACTGACGGTATTATGCGCTAATTAAACACCAAATCCAATCGTATGTTGCGTTCGGTTGAGGCGTGCTTAGTCACCGAGAAACAACAACTTGAACAATGCCCATCTTGCATGCGAGCGCCATGCTGCGTTGCAAAACGCTTGTGTGGCCAGCCACACGGCGCGTTCTGCGCCTTGCCTGGCATCTCGTCTGCAAGCGGCCATCTGTCCAAGTTGTCATTTCTCGGCTCCTTAGGCGAAATCGCCGACCGCCTGATCGGACTCGGCCTGTTATTCGCCGGCGCGGGTGCCCGCGTGGTTGCCGATGCCAACGCCGGTGTAGGTTGCGCCGCTGGCGACGCCGACGCGCTGGCGGCAGCGGTCATGCATTTGCGCAGTCTGTCGCAGCCAGAACGCGCCGTCTTGGGCGACAATGGACGCCGTTATGCCGCCGAGCATTATTCACTGGACCGTCTTGCCAATGATCTGATCGTACATTTGGAAGGGCTGACGACAATCCGCAGGGAGAAGCACACATGAAAATATTGATCCTCGGTGCGTCGGGCATGCTCGGCAACGCAATGCTGCGGGTGATGGCCGAGACCGGCGAGCATGGGCTGGTCGGCTGGTTCCTGGAGCAGGAAGGCAGCGTCAAAGGCTACCGGCGGGCGATCTTTTCCGGCTTGCCGACAGTTGAGTTGTCGCGCATCGTGCGCGATATCGTCTTGCCGCGACCGGAGCTTTCCGGCTTGTACCATGTCGCCGCGGCGCCGATTGCCAAGTTTGTTCTGCTCGAACTGGTTGCCACCGCATATGGCAAGTCAATCACGATAGAGCCCGATGACCGTGTAGTGATCGACCGCTCGCTGAATGCCGATCACTTTCGCGAAGCCACAGGCTATGTCGCGCCGGCGTGGCCCGATCTCATTGCGCAGATGCGCGATTTCAAATGAAGGAAATGCCCATCAACCCACCTCTGCGGCCGCCTCGAACGCCGTGGCCCGAACAGTTTCCTGCCGTGGTCATCCACGCGAGCGAATCCCGGGTAAAGCAACATCCGGCTTACCGCGCGGCAAAGACAGGGAACAGTGATGCCGCTTACGAACTGATTCGCGACACCCTGTCGCCAGACGCGGTTAGCGCCTTGCGCCAATCGATTGGCTCGCGCTGCCCCGTGCTTGTTTCGGCGCATGCCCTCGAACGCGAAGGGGTAAATGCCATTCCGGAGGTGCTTGCCGATGAACTGGGCCGGTTGCTTGATTTGCCGGTCGACAGCTCAATCGTGCAAACCAATGTGGTCAGCCATACGGGGGCCGATGGTTTTTCGCGCCTGACACGGCAGGCTGCGTTTGCGGGGGAGATTGTTCCCGGACTTGACTACTTGATGGTCGATGATTTCGTGGGCCAGGGTGGCACGTTGGCGAACCTGAGGGGATTTATCGAGTCCGAGGGTGGAAGGGTTGTCGCTGCGACAGTTCTTACGGGAAAGCCCTATTCCGCTATCCTTCCGCCGACGCAGGAGCAACTTCAATTACTCAGGAGAAAACATGGCGAAGAACTTGAAAAGTGGTGGCAAGCCCGGTTCGGTCACACCTTCGACTGCCTTACTAAATCAGAAGCTCGTTACCTCGAACGCTCCGCGGATGCTGACACTATCCGAAATCGAATTGCTGAGACGGAGCAAGCAGGAAATCGCGGTTCGGGTGCGGATGTGTCGTAGGGAAGCCTGATGGCCGATTCGGCAATTGATTGTTGTTGAAGGGGAAGACGATGTTTGCAGGCAAGACCTTGATGATCACCGGGGGCACAGGTTCCTTTGGCAATGCGGTGCTGAGCCAGTTTCTCGATACCGATGTGCGCGAAATTCGTATCTTCAGTCGCGATGAGAAGAAGCAGGAAGACATGCGCATCGCGCTGAACAACGCGAAGCTGAAGTTCTATATCGGTGACGTGCGTAACTACGACAGCGTCTCACAGGCAATGCATGGCGTTGACTATGTGTTCCATGCCGCCGCACTCAAGCAGGTTCCGGAGTTCTATCCGATGGAGGCGGTGCGCACCAACGTCTTGGGCGCCGAAGGCGGCTTGAATGTGCAGGATCCCCGGCTTGCCATCGATTGGCCGCTGCCAGTGGCCGGGCTGTCGCCACGCGATGCGGGCCACTCAATGATCGCTAACTATTTTCCGGGCATTGCAACCAGAACGGACAGTGATGCGTTCTGACAACACCGTAATGCAGGTGCATGATTCCATTTCAGGCCATTTCACGTTCGCCATTTCACGATGAGACTAAGCACATCACAAATTGAAACCATCCGCGCTGCAGCCCGGCAGAATTTTGGCGCTGAGGCATCCGTATGGTTGTTTGGCTCGCGCGTAGACGATACCAAGCGCGGGGGAGACGTTGACTTATACGTGGAGTCCACCCAAAAAAACACACTCCTGTCGGCATTGCGTTGCAAAATCGCACTCGAAGACAGTCTGGACTTGCATGTTGACCTTATCGTAAAGGAACATGGGAAAGACAAGCCGATTTACCAGTTGGCAAAAACTCAAGGCATTCAACTATGACCGAACATTTGCGTCTGATCGCACGGCAGCTTGGAAATCTGCAACGAATGTGTGAATACCTTGCTTACTCAACACAACGGGTTCAACGAATTCTCCCCATTAATGACTGGCGAGCACTGAGCCTGGAGCAGCACGAAACACTTGCAGCCTTCCGTGTTCGCTTTAGCGAATTTCAGGAGCATCTTGGAAAAACCATGCGTGCGGTTGCGATTGAAGAAGAAGTTGAAGTGGAGCGCTTTGGCTCAGTTCTCGCCTTCATGGAAAAGCTGGGCGTACTGGATTCCACGGAACGCTGGAAAATCGTTCGCGAGTTAAGAAACGCGGTAAATCACGAGTATGAAGAAGACGCTGACCGCTTGACGCAATTTTTTACAGAAATGGTCAAAGCCACACCAGAATTGCTTGAGCACTACCAGCGATTGCTGAGTTTTTGTGAAAAAGCCTATGGGATCAAGCCTGAATGAAATGTCGCCACTGCGGAACGGAACTCAAGCTGCCCCTGGTAGACCTGGGCAAAGAATACGAGGGTTTTCTAGAGGACTCAGGCCATGCAAAACACCATTGAAATAACCTGTCCGCAGGAAATCCTGCCGGGTTTGCATCTGGATGCGAATCGATTGGCGGGCAAAAGTGGGGTTGGAGGCCGGGCTGCGGGAGATGTTGTCAAGTAACACCAATCATAGTTTGCAATAACTAAGAATAATGCATATTATGCAAACTATGTTTACCAATAATGACACTCTGATTGCTATCACTGCTCTTGGTGCGCGGCTTCGGGCTGCGCGTATCGACAAGGGCGACAGCCAGGCGCTGTTCGCGAGACGCCTGGGCGTGTCGGTGCCGACGCTGCGTGATATGGAAAAGGGCGCACCGACGGTTTCTGTTGGTGCGTGGGCGGCGGCGCTCTGGATGCTGTCACGTTTGTCCGATCTCGATCCGGTGCTGGAAAAGCAGGAAAGCTTGTTTGAGCGCGCGGCACGCGCACCGAAACCGAGGCAGCGTGCGGTCAAGGGCAAGCAGGCAGGGTCGTTGCGCACAACGCGGGCAACCGGGTGAACTTTCTTCGCATCTGGATTACGCTGCCGAACGGCGAGACTAGCGAACTCGGTGAATTGGCGTTCGACGAGCCGCGCCCCAACGGCACGGCACCGACGGCGTTTCGCTATGCAAGTAGCTGGCTCGCACGCAAGGATTCCTTTCCGATCAACCCGGATCCGCAAATGCTGCCACTCGTGGCGGCGGAATTCCAGGCAAGCCATCTCGGCCCGCCATTGCAGGCATTAAACGATGCACTGCCGGATGACTGGGGTCGTCGGTTGATCGTCGCGGCGCATCGATTGCCCAGGCACCAGCAAAGCCCTTACTGGATCATGCGCGCCGTCGCCGGAAATGGTTTGGGCGCCTTGTCGTTTTCCGAGAAGGCCGCACCACCGGTTCGCACTCGCTCGTCGCGCGCCCTGGCCGATCTCGCGGCGGCGGCGGCGGCATTCGATGCCCACCAACCCATCGAGGACGCCGAACTGAAGCGTCTGTACGCCGCCGGTGCAACGCCTGGCGGCGCTCGCCCGAAAGCACTGGTGGCTGCCCACGGGGGTGAATGGATCGCCAAGTTTCCCAGCGTGGTACGCGATAACGGTTTCGATGTCGTCGGACTGGAAGCCACCAGCCTTGAACTGGCGCGCTGCGCCGGACTTGATGTGCCGGAATCGCTTCTGGTCGATCTGGGCAAGCGGCGGGCGCTCCTGATACGCCGTTTCGACATTACATCCGCGGGTGGGCGTGTGCATATGCTGTCCCTGGGGACGCTCTGCCGCGAAGCCGGTGGCATCCATTGCCAGTCGTATAACGATCCTGCCGCTGCGATTCGGAAATTCTCGGACGATGGGAACGATTTGATCAGGTTCTTTCGGCAGATGTGTTTCAACGCGGCGATTGGCAATACCGATGATCATCTGAAGAATTTCGCCATGATTCGGGATGAGCGCGGCTACCGGTTGTCGCCGGCCTTCGATCTGGTGCCTGATATTGGGCGCAACGGCGACCACGTCATGGCGATGGGCCATCAGTTTGGCACGCCAAGCGGCGGCGAGCTGCTTGATATCGGCAGGCACTGGCTGCGTGATCGTGCGCAAGCCAAACGGATTGTCGAAGAAGTCATCGACACTGTCGAAAGATTCCGGGACACGGCGGAAGAACTGGGCGTAACACCGGCCAGCGTCGAGTTCTTTGCGGCAGACATTGAGCAACGCATCCGAAAAATGCGCGCAGGCTTATGATGGCGCCGTCTCGCCAGCGCCGAAGAGGGGATATCCTTCGGTCACGCCGACTTTTGGGGAATCGCCCCTTTCCCATGGTCCCGCATGGGACGAGGGGAGGTGGGCGGTGCCGGCGGGGGTGTTTCTCGGGTGTGACGCGCCACAAGTCTCCCCTCTCCCTAACTTTCATGGTGGCAGACACCACCCCCGATCATGAAACACGTCGTTCCCGCGCAGGCGGGAACCCATGGTCCATCAGTTTGACCACCACAGCATGGATTCCCGTCCCCGATAAAAGCATTCGGGGATGACGCGCGGGAATGACGGTGGTTGTTCGGGGATGACGCGCGGGAATGACGGTGGTTGAATTGTGTTTCACGAAATTGTTCCACGTTTCACGCTAACCTTCTCCCCGCTTGCGGGGCGAGGGGATATGTCTTCCGCATTTATGCGATTGCCCTGTTATCACGTGCTGGACACCCCCAAGTGTGGCTCATATAATATGTACTGATACATATTATGCGGAGTGAAGCATGCAGACGATTAGCGCAACCGACTTGGCGCGACATACCCGTCAGATTCTCGATGCGGTGACCAGCCGGGGTGAAACGGTGGCTATCGAGCGCAACCACATCATGATCGCCAAGATCATGCCATCCGAAGTCACCATGACCGCAGCCCAGGCGCTGGCGGGGCTGCGCCCCATGCTGACGCCACGTCAAGCCGCCGCATGGCAGAAGGACAGCCGTGGTGACTTTGACGAGACGCTGCGTGATCCATGGGCATAATCTTCGATAGCTGCATTTGGGTAGGCCTCGCATCTGGCCAGATCCCTCATCAGGCGGTCATCGATGCAGCCGGCGAGGAACCCGTTTTCAGCTCGGCGATTTCGCTTGGCGAACTGGCCTTTGGTGTCGAATCCTGTTCCGACCCGACGGAGCGCGCTGCACGCGCCGCCAGCCTGCGGCAAATCGAAAGCCGCCCGACCTTGGTCGTCACCCGCCACACGGCGGCTGCCTTTGGGGTGCTGGCCGCCGCTGTCAAACAGGCGGGACGCTCACCCCGACCGCGCTGCAACGACTTGTGGATTGCCGCGCAGGCCATCGAGAACGGTTATGCGCTGCTGACCAACAATGCTGCGGACTTTGTCGGATTGCCAGGCCTGCGTCTGTTGACGTTGCGTGGCTGAGCATGATGCTGCGGTGAGCTTGCTGTTCTATCCGATCCTGGCCGTGCTGATCACTGCCATCACAATTGCACTCATGTTGCGCTGGGATGCTGCCGGGCCGCTCGACCTGCCCAATCAGCGTTCCTTGCATGCGACGCCGGTGCCACGCAGCGGCGGCGTGGGCATCATGGCCGGCGTTATGGTGGGTTTCGTGGCAGAGGCCCCGGCCTTCTCGTTCGTTGCGGGGCTGCTGTTGCTGACGCTGGTGTCGTGGTGGGATGACCGGCGGTCTCTGCCGGTGGCGGTGCGCTTCGCCTGCCACTTTGTGGCCGCCGGACTGGTTGTGGCGGCTGTGTTCCCCGATGTCACGATCTGGAATTTGTTGCTGGCACTGCTCTTCATCGTCTGGATGACCAATCTCTACAATTTCATGGATGGTGCGAATGGCCTCGCTGGCGGCATGGCGGTGTTCGGTTTCGGGGCGTATGCGGTGGCGGCGGGCCTGTCCGGTGAAATGAACCTTGCTGTTTGGGCGGCGTGCATTGCCGCTGCTGCGGCGGGATTCTTGTTGTTCAATTTCGATCCGGCACGCATTTTCATGGGCGATGTCGGCTCGATCCCTTTGGGTTTTCTGGCTGCCTCGCTAGGTCTGGTGGGCATTCAGCGCGAGGTCTGGCCGCTGTGGTTTCCGGTTCTTGTCTTTGCGCCCTTCATCGTCGATGCCACGGTGACCTTGCTGCGGCGAGCCTGGCGCCGCGAAAAAATCTGGCAGGCGCATCGCGAGCATTATTATCAGCGGCTGGTGTGCTCGGGCTGGAGCCATCGCAAGCTGGCGCTGCACGAATATGCTTTGATGGCTGTCATCTCGGCGAGTGCCTGTTGGATGTTGGGCTGGCCTCCAGTGGCGCAGGCCGCCGGGCTGGCTGTCTGGCTTCTGGTGTTGGGGGGATTGATGCGAAAAATTGATGGGTTGGCGATCAAAGTGGCGAAGAGTGCTTCTGGAATCGAATGAAATACACGCCTATCTATGTACGGAAGACATACGGAATGTTTGATGCATTTCATGTTTCCGCCTAGAATGCATCCGTATGAATTACGTATTTTATAAGGAGGCGTTTCATGACCACCCTTTCTCACCCGTATGAACGCATCGACCTGCGCACTTCACCCGAGATCAAGGCGTTGATCGCCCGCGCCGCGACAACCGCCGGGGTTTCGCTTAGTGCATTCCTGATTGCTTCGGCGCAAGAGCGCGCAAAACAGATATTGGCCGAGAATGAAACTTTGACGTTGTCGCCGCGGGACTGGGATGTTTTTTTTACAGCATTGGATAACGCCGACCGGCCTCGTCCGAAACTGGAAGCCGCCGCAACCGAATATCTGGCGTGGCGCAATGGCGCTAATGGCACGGATACCCGGTGATTGATCTCGGCGTCCAGATCGAGCCGCTGGTAGCGACCCATGACCGGCGCAATTTCTCTTGTGGCGAACCTGCCCTTGACGACTATCTGCGTCGGCTCGCGCGTCAGCATGCGGAAGCAAAGATCAACCGGACTTATGTTGGGGCCCAGGGCGAATGTGTTTTGGGCTACTACAGCCTGGCAATGTCGGCCATCCGCAAGGAACAGTTGCCAGAACAACATCAGAAGCGTTTCCCGAACTATCCGGTGCCGGTGGCTCGCTTGGCCCGCCTAGGGGTTGACCGGCGGCAACAGGGCAAGGGGCTGGGCAAATTGTTGCTGATGGATGCGCTTTATCGATGCTCTCGCCTTTCAGAAGAAATTGGCTCGGTGGGGGTGATCGTCGATGCCAGGCACGCGCATGCAAAAAACTTTTACCAGCAGTTCAACTTTGAGGCATTTCCTGATGCGCCTCTGACTTTGTGGCTACCTGCGGCCGCCGTTGACAGGCTGTTCGATAAGTAGGGAATCTTCATGCGAAAAATTCATGCTTTGGGACGGAACGATGCCCTTTCCTAAAGTGGCCGTGCCGATGCTGGCGCTGCCGCGGGTGATGAAGCGCCTGCTGGCATTGAGCGTCGATGCCAGTCTGTGCGTTCTCACTGTGTGGCTGGCGTTTTATTTGCGCCTCGGGGAATGGGTGGCGCTGTCCGGAGACCCTGTCTGGGCTGCCGGCCTGGCCGTGGCGGGCGCGCTGGTGCTGGCCTTGCCGGTTTTCATTGTCTCCGGCCTGTATCGGGCGATCTTCCGCTATGCCGGCTGGCAGGCCTTGATGGCGGTGACCCGGGCGATGGTGATTTACGGGTTGTTGTACGCCGCGGTGTTTACCGCGGTGGGCGTGCCGGGCGTGCCACGCACGGTCGGCCTGATCCAGCCGCTGTTGCTGCTGCTGGCGGTGGGTGCTTCGCGCGCCTTTGCCCGTTATTGGCTGGGCGGTCTGTATCAAAGCTATCTCAAACGCAGCGACTTGCCCAAGGCCCTGATTTACGGCGCCGGCAATGCGGGCAGCCAACTGGCTGCGGCGCTCGCCAACAGCCAGGAAATGCGGGTGGTGGGTTTTCTCGACGATGATGTCCGTATGCAGGGCAATTCCTTGAATGGCCTGACCATCTATAAGCCAGATGATCTGACAGCCCTGGTCGAATCGCTGGGAATTCGTGATGTATTGTTGGCTATTCCTTCGGCCGGGCGACGGCGCCGCAATGAGATATTGAAGCAGATACTGCTGCCGGCCCATGTGTCCGTGCGCAGCTTGCCGAGCGTGACGGATCTGGCGCACGGCCGGGTGAGCACCACGGATTTGCACGAGTTGGAGCTCGATGATTTGCTGGGACGGGTGCCCGTGTCGCCAGATCAGGTCCTGCTGGGCAAGGACATTTGCGACAGGGTCGTGCTGGTGACCGGGGCCGGTGGCTCGATCGGCGGCGAGCTGTGCCGGCAGATCATCAAGCTGGGCCCGGCAGCCTTGTTGCTGATCGAGCAGAGCGAGTTCGCCTTGTATGCGCTGCATCAGGAACTGTTGCCGGCGCTGGCGGCGGATGAGTCACGGCTGGTGCCTTTGCTTGCCTCGGTGCGCGATGCTGCGCGGCTGGGCGAGATCATGGCAGCCTGGCGACCGCACACCATTTATCATGCCGCCGCCTACAAGCATGTGCCGCTGGTCGAGCATAATCCCGCCGAGGGCATGAAGAACAATGTATTCGGTACGCTGACCGCGGCCCGGGTGGCGCAGGAGCAGGGCGTGGAGAATTTTGTGCTGATCAGCACCGACAAGGCGGTGCGGCCGACCAACATCATGGGCGCGAGCAAACGACTCGCCGAGATGGTGTTGCAGGCGCTGAGTGCTGTCACCGACGGACAGCAGGGCGGCACGCGCTTTTCGATGGTGCGCTTCGGCAACGTGCTGGGTTCTTCCGGATCGGTGGTGCCGAAGTTCCGCCAGCAGATCAAGGATGGCGGCCCCATTACGCTGACCCACCCCGAGATCACCCGCTATTTCATGACCATCCCCGAGGCGGCGCAACTGGTGATCCAGGCCGGGGCGATGGCCAAAGGAGGCGATGTATTCGTCCTCGACATGGGTGAGCCGGTCAAGATCATCGACTTGGCGCGGCGCATGATCGAACTCTCCGGCCTGGCGGTGCGCGATGCGGAAAACCCGGAAGGCGACGTCGAAATCCAGGTGAGCGGCCTGCGACCCGGTGAAAAGCTTTACGAAGAGTTGCTGATTGGCGACAACCCGGAGTCGACAACACATCCACGCATCATGAAGGCCCACGATGACTTTTTGCCGTGGGTCGAACTGGAAGGAAAGCTTGCAGCATTGCGGGTTGCGCTGGATGCGAATGACGTGCCCGAAATACGTGGCATGCTCAAACAATTGGTGCCAGGCTATCACCCGAGTGGCGAGATTGTGGACTGGGTGCACCTCGCAATGGAGGGAGCAGCGGAAGGCGCGGCCCCGAACGGGTAGGTAAAAGTCGGCGTGACCGAAGGAAATCCCCTTTTCGGGACTGACGGGACGGCGCCTTAAGGTTCAGCCAACCAGCGTCCCGACTTGCCACCGGATTTTTCGAGCAGGCGAACTTCTTCGATCACCATGCCGCGATCGACGGCCTTGCACATGTCGTAGATGGTCAAGAGGCCCGCCGCGCAGGCGGTGAGTGCCTCCATTTCGACGCCGGTGCGGCCGCAGGTTTCGGTTGTGGTCGTGCAGGTAACACTGGCGTTTGCTGCGTCGAGTTCGAATTCGACGGCCACGCGAGTGAGCGGGATCGGGTGGCAGAGCGGAATCAGGTCGGCGGTGCGCTTGGCGGCCTGGATGGCGGCGATGCGCGCGACGCCGAGCACGTCGCCTTTTTTGGCCGAGCCGGATTCGATCAGGGCGAAGGTGGCGGCTTGCATGCGGATGCGACCGCTGGCTCGGGCTAGGCGGGCGGTTTCGGCCTTGGCGCCGACATCGACCATGTGGGCTTGACCAGCGGGATCGAAATGGGTCAATTGAGCCCCCCCCGCAAGCCGCGCTCCGCTCGGCTCTCCCCCCAGGGGGCCAGGAAACTCTTGGGGCGGCCCGGCGTGTAATAAGCATCCCCCCGTAAGCCTCGCTCCGTTCGGCTTTCCCCCCAGGGGGCCAGGAAACTCTTGGGGCGGCCCGGCGTGTAATAAGCATCCCCCCGTAAGCCTCGCTCCGTTCGGCTCTCCCCCCAGGGGGCCAGGAAACTCTTGGGGCGGCCCGGCGTGTTTCTTGTGTGAATTCTGTGACATCTTGTAAGCATCCCGTGTAAGTGGGAACTGAATTGCAGAGCCGGTATCATAGCCGCATGAAATCATTCCTGTGGCTGCTTTTGCTGGGTTTTCTCCTGTTGCCGGGCGCTTTGCTGCGCGCCGACGGCCTGCCAGACTTGGGCGAATCCGATCGCGCCGGCCTTTCCCCGCAGGCTGAGCGGAAGCTGGGCGAGCAGATCATGCAGCAGGTGCGCCGCGACCCAGCCTATCTGGACGATCCCGAGGTGGCCGCCTACATCGGTCAGTTGGGGCAGCGGCTGGCCGGCCATGCGGAGGGCGCACGTCAGTCTTTCGAGTTTTTTGTCATCAAGGATTCGATGTTGAACGCGTTTGCCCTGCCGGGAGGTTACATCGGCGTGCATACCGGGCTGATCATGGCGGCGCGCACCGAGTCGGAACTGGCCGCCGTGCTGGCGCATGAAATAGCCCATGTCACACAAAGTCACCTGGCGCGGCTGTTCGGCAAGCAGAGCCAGGCCCAGCTTGCGGCCTTGCTCTCGATGGCCGTGGCGATCCTGGCTGCGCGCAGCAATCCGGACGTTGCGATCGGTGCGGCGCTGTCGGGCCAGGCGGCAGGCATCCAGCAGCAGTTGAATTTTTCGCGCGATTTCGAGCGCGAGGCTGATCGGCTCGGCCTGACCATGCTGGAACAGGCCGGCTATGACACACGCGGCATGGCGACTTTCTTCGAGCGCATGCTGCAGTTCGGCCGGCTCTACGAAAACAATGCGCCGGGCTATCTGCGTACCCACCCGCTGACCACCGAGCGCATCACCGACATGGAAAACCGGATTGCCCAGCGACCTTACCGGCAGGTGCCGGACAGTGTCGAGTTCGGCCTGGTGCGCGCCAAGCTGAAGGCTCAGGAAGGCACACCCGCTGCTGCCGTGGCCGATTTCGCCGCCCAGTTGAAATCGGAAAAACATGCTCGCGAAACGGACGCACGCTTCGGCTACGCCTATGCCCTGTTGCGCGACAACAAGCTTGCCGAGGCCGAGAACGAGGTCGCGGCATTGCGGCGTCTGAAGCTCGAATCCCCTCTGCTCGAAGGTCTGACAGCGCAGTTGCGGCTGAAACGCAAGGATGCCGCCGGTGCCTTGCAGACACTGCAAAAGGCGGTAGAGCGCTATCCGCATGCACGGGCGTTGGTCTATGCCCTGATTGAAGCGAAAGTCGGCGCTGGCGGGACGGCGGGCGCCGCGGAAGCGGTGACGCTGACGCGCAGGGAATTGGAACTTACCCCCGGCGACGCGCGTCTGCATGCGTTGCAGGCCAAGGCCTATGCCGCGCTGGGCAACCGTTTGCACCAGCATCGTGCCCAGGCCGAAGCTTATCTGGCCGAGTCCCGGCTCGATGCGGCGATCGTGCAATTCGATCTCGCGCGTCAGGCCGGCGATGGCGATTTTTACGAGAAGTCGGAAGTCGACGCGCGCCTGCGCGAATTGCGGCAGCGCAAACTGGAAGAAATGCGCCGCCGCTAGGGAAGCGCTGATCAAGTTCGTCACACCGGCGTAGGCCGGTGTCTAGCTTGTTGATTTTCCTGGATTCCGGCTTTCGCCGGAATTACGAATCTGGACTTGATCAGCATTTCCCTAGGCTGAAGTTGGATTGGCTGCCGGCTGCGGCGGGGATGCCGCGGCCGGCTTGGTCGGCAAGCCTATTTGATGCTTTGATAATATGCCGAAAGGATTTGTGCAACCTCCGGGCGGGAAAACTCGGGCGGCGGCGCTTCGCCGCGACTGAGCATCTCGCGTACCTTGGTGCCGGACAGCGTGATGAAGTCTTCCTTGGTGTGGCCGGGGGCTTCGCGCATCATCACCACCTTGCCGAGTTTTTTCGACCAGGCGGTGTTGTCGGCCATGAACGTCTCGATCAACAGCGCACCCTTGGGCACCTCGTCAAAGATGGTTTGTGCGTCGAAGGGGCCGTAATAGTCGCCCACGCCCGCATGGTCGCGGCCGATGATGAAGTGCGTGGCGCCCATGTTCTGGCGGAACAGGGCATGCAGAACCGCCTCGCGCGGTCCGGCATACAGCATGTCGAAGCCATAACCGGTCACCATTGCGCTGTTGGGTTTGAAGTACAGCTCGACCATCTTGCGGATGCAGGCATCGCGCACCGGCGCCGGGATATCCCCTTCCTTCAGTTTGCCGAGCAACATGTGGATGACCAGGCCATCGGCGCCCAGACGATCCATTGCCATGTGGCAGAGTTCTTCGTGCGCGCGGTGCATCGGGTTCCGGGTCTGGAACGCGACCACCTTTTTCCATCCGCGCTCGGCGATTTCGTTGCGGATCTCGACCGCGGTGCGGAAGGTGTCGGGGAATTCGCTCTGGAAATAGCTGAAGCCCAGCACCTGGATCGGGCCGGAAACAGCGAAGCGACCGGCGGAGTTGAAGGCGGCCACGCCGGGATGTACCGGATCCGTCGTGCGATAGACCTTCTCGGTCATGAGGCGCATCTGGTCCTCGCTGACTTCCTCGATCGCTTGTACGTCCATGACGGCCAGGACCGGGTTCCCCTCGACATTGGGGTCGCGGAGCGCAATCCGCTTGTGGCCTTTGATGGCGCTGATGTCTTTGGTGAGATTCAGGACCGGCACCGGAAAGAAGAGACCGCTGGCGGTCTTCATGTGTTCCGCGGCACCCAGGGCATCGGCCAGATTCATGTAGCCGGTCAGGGGGTTGAAGTAACCCGACCCCATCATCACCGCGTTGGCGGCGGCGGCCGAGGAGAGCATCATCGAAGGCAGCGACGCAGCTTCATGGGTCAGTGCCCGATGTTGAGCGTCGTCATACACGAACAGCGGGTTGAGTTGATCGGAACCGTGTGGCTTTATCACTGTTGATTCTCCTGTCAATGTTTGGTTTTAGAGCCCGCAAAATACAATAAGCCTAATGGCGTTTCTATCAATTATTCTTTTTTAACCGTGTCAATGACTAATCGGCAATGTCAAGGACAAAGTGCAGAAAAGCAGGTTTATGATGTCGGTCAGCCATTCCGCAAAAACAATTGGTGTGGCTTATCCTCAAATCAAAAATCGGGATCATCATTTTGTGCTTAAGGTGATAGCCTCCTACCGTTTCATGAGGTATTTGAAACCCCGTGCTCCGCCGGAAGCGGACTCGCGATAC
>CAZOMI010000021.1:0-38301 GCA_964580925.1 uncultured Methyloversatilis sp. | reverse complement strand
TGTGAATCCAACGGGGTTTGAGTCTGAGCAGGTGGCCGGGATCGATCAATATGCGAGGCATGGTGATCGACATGG
This sequence comes from uncultured Methyloversatilis sp., assembly GCA_964580925.1. Lineage (GTDB taxonomy): Bacteria > Pseudomonadota > Gammaproteobacteria > Burkholderiales > Rhodocyclaceae > Sulfuricystis. The sequence continues at coordinate 38,226 of CAZOMI010000021.1, read as the reverse complement.
ACGACGAACAACTCCGGACCCTGGCTGATCGCCCACGGCGACGGCAGTTTCAGCAAACGACTGTCCAGTTTGGCAAAGACGGATTTGCTGATTCTGGATGATTGGGGATTGGCACCGCTCAATCAGGCGGAGCGCAATGATCTGCTGGAGGTGTTCGATGACCGCGTCGGTACACGCTCGACGGTAATTACCAGCCAGTTACCGGTGGAGCACTGGCATGCGTATCTGAACGATCCGACCTTGGCTGATGCAATTCTGGACCGGGTGCTGCACTCGGCGCACAAGCTGCTTCTTGCCGGTGAGTCGTTGCGCAAACCCGAGAAAACCAAACCATGACGGCCTGCACTTCGAATCCGGGTTACCCCCCGCGCCGCCGACCTCCTGTACTTGGCGACCTCCGGCCAGCGGCGCCGTGGATAACCCTGCCGTATCACCGATTTCACGCCATCGTGACCGCCGTTTCGCCAAAGCGTGACCGCCGTTTCGCGGCGAGCGTGACCGATTGAGGTAATATTTAGCCCTATCCATGCAGCATCCCACCAGCGGTCACGATGACGCGAAATCAGCAGTCACGTTCCGCGAAATGCGCACCAAGGCTTCAGGTTCGGCGCATTCCTGCCACCCTCTCCTCCATTTGCTGCAAAAGAAGGTAGTCTGCTTCGGAATCAACATCAAAGTGGATGTATGGATCGGGAACGTCCAGCTGTCTCACCCGCTCGCCAAATATCTTGAATAGGGAGCGGGCGCCCTGATCGTCGGCAAGGGCGGCAAAATGCGCAAAGGTTTCCCGGCCAAACAGAACCGGGTTGCCGCGTCGACCTTCAAAAACAGGCTGAATGATGGGGCTCTGCCGTTGCCGGTAAGCTTCTAGCAGGGTTTCAATGGTGACCAGCGAGACCAGTGGCTGGTCTGCGAGGAGAAAGAGCGCAGCATCGGCATTGTTTTGTACCGCCTGTAAACCCAGCTTGGTAGAGGTACTCTGCCCCCTCAGATAGTCCGCATTGACTATCAGACCGGCAGCTTTCCTGCCGGCCAGCAAGGAACTTAATTCTGCCGCGCGGTGACCCAGAACCACCACCACCTTGTCCAGGGTTGAGTGCAAGGCGGTGTCGACAACGGCTTCAAGTACGGTCTTGCCACGAAATGGCAGAGTTTGCTTGGGGCGTCCCATGCGCGAACTGTCGCCAGCGGCAAGCACAACCCCGGCAATCCTGGGTTTAGAGTTCAATGTCGGCATGCAATGGAAACACGGCGTGAATAATCAGGGCTTCAAGCGCCTGACCAACCAGCAGCATATCGGCAACCGGCAAGGGATGTTTTTCCAATTCGGCGGCGATCCTGGCAGCAGCTGCACGGCGCTCCTGCGTATCGGCCTTGTTGAGGAATAGCACGCGCAGGGCCCCATCTGGCGCCCCCTTGAAAAAGCCGAGCGGATGGCTGATCAACCGGCACAATGCGATTTCAGTAATGCATTCACCGACCTTCAACCCCATCCTGGCAGCAGCCAGGTCGGCACGGAAAACCCCAGCTTCACACAATGGAGTGGCAAGGGCATCCAAACCAGCAACAGCGATGACGACATTCGAATTGGGCGGGATTACCGGCTCATGCGCAGCCGGCGCCTTGAGGGGATGCCGCGCGGCACCGTCGGCTTCAACGAGGATCCAGTCGAACAAACCGGATGCCGCAAACAACCCGATCGCCTCCGGGGCAAACCCTTTGAGCTTGCCCTCCTCTGCATCCATGCGCGCTGCGGCAGCAGTGATGTGGGCAGGCTTGTCCGCCAAGGCAGCAGCCTGCAACAAGATGGCCTGCGGATCACTCGCGACCAGCACTGTTTCCGACTGTGCGGGCGTCGGCACGTAGATCTTGGTGGTCGTGGTGGTCAGAACCTTCTGCCCGGTTGCGCAGAGCAATCTGGCAAGGTGAAACATCAGGCTGGTCTTGCCGCCTGCGCCGACCAGGCTCAGGATGCCCCGCGACCCTGCGGGGAAAATGCATTCAAGCGGCTGAATGAAGGCGCTCACACGTTGTAGACGGACAGTACCGACTCGAGCACGGCGCCACCGATGGCGCGCGCCTTCTCCGAGATCGTATCGCAGTAGCCGGGCTGCTGTCGCGGGTCGATGTCGCCGATCTTGAGGCCCTGCTTCACTGTGGAACCTGGCCTGATGAGCCCGCGCAGAATGCCATCGATGGACGCCCGCACCGGGGCGTCGCCGACCTGGCCGATCGTGTCACCGCTGCGCACCACATCACCAATTCGCCGCTGCGTAACGAACAGGCCCGCCACTGGCGCACGCAACACCCGTTCACTCGTGTAACCCCCGATGTCACCGGGAATACCGGTGTTTGCCGCAGCCGTGCCCGAGTGCAGCAAACGGCCAAGATCATGGCCGCGATTGGTCTCGATCACGACATGGCAATCGCGGCCTGCTTCAAAGCCGGGACCCAGGGCAATGACCAGCGACGCGTCGGCGACGGAGATGCCGAGGTTGTGCTTGGCGAGGGTCGCATCGATGAGGACGTCAACGTCCAGGCAGGACACGCTTTCTGCCTGCGGGTCGACGCGGACGGCCACCATGCCCGCCGCCCAGGCCAGGCGTGTCTCGTCTTCCGTTGCAACCCGTGTCGCCGCGATTCCTTCGACCACTGCGCTGCCTTCATGGACCGCCTCGCAGAAGGCGACGTGCCGACGCACCGCCAGGGGGCACGCCGTTTCCAGCATGAGGATTCGCCGCAGGTTTGCGCCGAAGAGCCGGCAGGCCACGCCTGTCGCCATTTCTCCGGCACCCTTGATGACGATGACGCGTTCCTGTAGCGCCTTGCCAGTCATTTCACGCGCGCCCATGGTGCACGGCAAGAATCTGGCTGGCAATGCTGATGGCAATTTCGCGCGGGGAATTGCCGCCATTGTCATGGCCGACAGGACAAATCACCCTGGACAGGTCGAACCCCCTGTCAGACAGGTTTTTTTCTATCCGGCCCCACTTGCCTTTGCTGCCCACCATGCCAAGGAAACGGGTCGGGTGGGGAAGGACTTCTTCAAGGACCTGCTGATCGAGCGTGCCGTCATAGGTCATGATGGCGACGTAGCTGCGCTTGTCGCACCAATTGGCCTGCTCGACAAAATCGCTCCAGTGGCACTTGTGGCGAATGGTTGCGGCGGGAATGCCCGCAGCGTTGATCCACTCCTCGCGTTCATCAACCAGATGAACAGTGAAGGGTGTCCCTTCAAGCACCTGGCAAAGGCTTTGGCCGATATGGCCGGCGCCGAACAGATAGAGGATGGGATTGCTGTTGATGACTTCCATGTACATCTCCATTGTCCCACCGCAGGCCGGGAACTCTCCCTGTTTTCGCAGGGGTACTTCGGCAAGACGGGAGTGGGCCTGCTGCAGGCAGTCCATGGCCTCCTTGAGGGCATAGTATTCGGGTACCCCGCCACCGACAGACCCATGAAACGAGCCGTCGGGCAATACGATCATTTTGGCGCCCTGCTTGCGCGGCGTCGAACCTGTCGTCTTGGTGACCGTGACCAAAACGGCCAGCTGGTTTTGCCGGTGCAACTCGGCGAGCTTACCAATCCAGTCCCACATATGTCTTCCTGTACGAGCCGCGACCATTCCTGCGGTCAGGCTATTGTTTCAGTTGCCAATTGTTCCTGCGAATTTGATCAAAAGAGAAAGGGAGGTTCCCTCGCGGCAACCCCCCCTTCTGGTGCTGCCATTCAAGCTGTTACTGGTTCAGGGCTTTGAGGACCCTTTCCGGCGTGATCGGTGCCTCGGTAAACATGATGCCCAGGGCATGGGAGATGGCATTTGCCGTGGCCCCCACCGGATTGACCGGACCAGCTTCGCCGACGCTCTTCAGTCCCATTGGTGCGATGGGATCAGGCTGCTCGACCAGAATGGTCGTGATCCTGGGCATATCGACCGGCCCCAGCATCTTGTAGTCGGTAAAGCTGTTATTGCGGCACAGGCCCACGTCGTTGTAGCGGGTCTCTTCGGTGAGGATCATACCGAGCGCCTGATGCGCGCCACCTTCCAACTGCCCTTCGACTGCCATGGGGTTGATGGCCCGGCCAATGTCATGGGCGATCACCAGTTCCAGCACCTTGACTTCGCCGGTTTCGGTATCGACCTCGACTTCGGCAAAGCAGGCGCCGAAGGGCGGCGAGTTGTGGGCCGGGAAGTGACTGGCATAGCCCTGGATCTGCCCCGGAACGCCATTGGTCTCGCCGTTGGCGGGATTGGTGAAGTTGTAAACACCCGAGTGGCAGATTTCCTTGACCGAGAGCTTTTTCGACGCGTCACTCCTGGCGACGACCTGCCGATCTTTGAGTTCCAGGTCTTCCTTGTCAACTCCCAGACGGATGGAAGCACGCTCGATGAGCTGGCGTTTGACGTCCTCGCAAGCCTTGATGACGGCACCGCCACCCACATAAGTGGTGCGACTGGCGTGAGAACCGATATCAAAACCGGCCGCATCCATGTTGTTGAGGACATGGATCTCATCCATCGGCATGCCGAGGGTATCGGCGGCGATTTGCTTGAGCACCGTATGCGAACCCTGCCCCAGGTCGGAGCAGGATAGGGTGATCACCGCGGAACCGTCCTCGTTCATCTTGACCGTGCAGGTGGTGTGCTCCAGCAGCATGGGCATGGCGCCACTGGTGTGGTTCATCACGCTGACGCCCACCCCGCGACGCATTACGCCGGTCTGGTTGGCGTACTTGGCGCGCTTTTCCTTCCAGCCGATTGCCTTGGCACCACGATCAAGGCATTCGTCGAGCGCACACGATGCATAGGGAACGCCAATGCACCAGCCGTCGTCGCCCGCACCCTTATGCCACTTCTTGCGCCACTCGACCGGGTCGATGTTGAGCGCATTGCAGGCGCGATCGACAATCTGCTCCAGCGCAAAGTTGGTCTGCGGATTGCCGTAGCCACGAAACGCCCCGCTGGGGGCCTGATTGGTAAAGTAGGCCTCGCCCTTGTAACGCACGGCGCCGTACTTGTACATGCCGGTCAACCAAGAACCGGTGGTAAAAGGAACTCCCGAAGCATGCGTGAAGTAGGCTCCCGTAAGGGACATGAAACGGGCATCGAGCGCGACCGGGGTGCCGTCGTTCTTGACGCCAAGCTTGATCCAGTACTTGCCAGGGTGGCGGCTTTCCGACGCGAGCCAGTCCTCTTCGCGGGTCAACTGAACCTTGACGGGACGTCCCGGCACGGCCATGGCCATGGCGCAGGCTTCCGGTTCGCAGACCATGCCGAGGCGGCCACCAAAACCGCCGCCGATGGTGGTCTGCACCAGGTTAACCCGCGAAATGGGCAGTTCGAAGAGGCGGGCCAGTTTTGGCTGAACGCACTTGGGCATCTGGGTCGATGTCCAGCAGTTCAGGCGACCGGACTGATCGTACATGGCCACATAGGAGTGGGTTTCCATCTGGCACTGCTTGACCTTCGGCAGGGTGAAGGTTTCCTCGAAGACCATGTCGGCCTTCGCCATTTCGGCATCAACGTCGCCCCAGCCATAGCCATTGCCCGGGAACATCTGCTCGGGAAGCTGGAAGGCACGGTTGCCGGGCTTGCGCTCGTCGAACTGGATCGCATCGGGCCGCGAAGCGTCTTCCGCAGTCAGGTATACCGGCAAAGCCTCGTAAAACACTTTCACCTTTTTCGCAGCGATTTCGGCGATCTCTTCGCTTTCGGCGATGATTCCGCAAATCGCATCGCCTTGATGGCGGACGTAATCGGTAAAGATGCGCTGATCTTCGATGTCGCCCAGCATTTCACCGAGGCCTTCCGACACCATCAGATCAAGCACACCGGAGTTGTAGAGCTTCTGTGTGACATCCTTGGGGCCCAGCACCTTGACGACACCTGGAACCTGAGCGGCTTCGGAAAGGTCCAGTTTCAGGACTTTCGCATGGGCAAAGTCCCAGCAGCGGACAATCTTGCCGTAGAGCATGCCGGGCAGATTCAGGTCTGCGGCATAGACGGCCTGACCGGTGGCTTTTTCCCGGGCATCGAGCTTGGGAACACTCTGGCCTACATAGGTTTGTGCATTCATGCGCGCATCCCTCCTACTTTGCGGGTTTGTGCGGTATCAATCATCTCGCTGGCGCGCCGCACAGCCTGAACGATTTTTTCGTAACCGGTGCAGCGGCAGATGTTGCCATCCAGACCATGGCGAATTTCTTCTTCAGTCGGATTGGGATTGTTGGCCAGAATGCTGGCGGTTTTCATGATCATGCCGGGAGTGCAATAGCCGCACTGTATGGCCCCTTGTTCGATGAATGCGATCTGGATTGGATGCAGCTCGCCCTCTTGGGTCATCCCGCCAACAGTTGTGATATGCCTGCCTTCAGCTTCTGCAGCCAGCGTCAGGCAAGAGCAGACGCTGTCCTTGCCATCCATCAGAACCGTACAACCGCCACACTCACCCGTGCCGCAACCGTACTTGGTATCGGTCAGCTTGAGGTCGTCACGCAGCGCTTGCAAAAGGGTGCGATTGCCCGGCACCTCAAGACGATGGTCTTTGCCATTGACGCAAAGCGTAATCATTTTGGTTTTCATGGTTTTCCTTTCTCTGAATCTCGTGCTCGTCGAAGTGCGAATTAGATTTTCGCAACCGCCTGTTCAATCACCCGCTTGAGAATGACCCCGGAGACCTGTCGGCGATACTCCGCCGTTGAGCGCTGGTCATCGATGGGGGTAACTTCTTCCCGGGCTGAAGCGGCGACCTGTTGCAGCAATTCGGCGGTGATTTTTGCGCCGGCCAGCAGCTTTTCGGTCTTCTTGAGACGCAGCGGCGTGGGACCGACGCAACCCATGGCGATCCTGGCTTGCTTGCAGGTGCCTTGGTCCATTTCAAGTCGAACGGCCACGTTGAGCTTGGCGAGGTCTTCATGAACCCTGGTCAAGCGCTGGAAAGCCGAACAGGTTGATGATGGTGCATCGGCAATGCGTAGTTCGACGGCAAGCTCATCGGGTTGCCGCTGGGTAACACGGTAGGAAACCCAGAAATCATCAATATCGACCATGCGCTGGCCAGTCGGGCCCTGCAAAACAACCTGGGCACCCAGGGCGAGAATCGCGCAGGAGCAATCGCCGGCCGGAGAGGCCCGCAGCACATTACCCATGACGGTTGCCATGTTGCGGATCTGTGGCGTAGCGAAGTTGACTGCGGCCTGATACAAGGCGGGGTAACGCTTGGCAACCTCCGGATGATTGAGGAGTTGTGCCACCTTGACCTTGGCGCCGATACGCAGGCCTTCGCCTGTTACGTAATCAAGGTTATCAAGCCCCGCTATTGCGGACAGGCTGAGGACATAAGGTGTTTTGTTCTTCTCGATATAAGCCCAAACCAGCAGGTCAGTCCCACCAGAGAGAACCGATACCTGGTCCTTGTGCTGTGACAACAGGGCGACCACGTCAGAGACGTTGTCGGGCTGGAGAAGGTCAAACTGAGGCAATACACGACTGCTCATGGATACCCTTTCTGGAAAGAACTACTATGCAATTGGTTAGATACCACGGGATGCGATCCTAGGCCGCCAAATAGGCCATATCAACTAAGGGGCATCAGTTTTCCCAATACCATTTCCCACTGCTGTCCGGTGCGCCGACGATGCCAAGCAGCCAGCCGGACCATTCGAATACACTCATCCAGGAAAGCACGAAACACCTCGGGAACTGCGTTTGCAGAGGCACCATAGCCGACCGCGGCGCGCAGCTTAGTGGCTGTAGCAGGTATGGGCCTTGATATAACGCAATAGATCATCAATTACCTGCACATCGGGCATTCATGTCGCGCAGAAGCTTGGAGGCGGAAGGAGTAGTATTTTCCCCCTCGGGTAGAAACAAGCCAGCCATCGTCAATCGGGTGCCATGTCACTTTTTCATCACCACAGAGGCCTTGCATGAGTCAGGCAGATAAATCGCAGGTCGTGGAAGCATCCCAACCGGTGTCGGCGCGGGTACGCCAGCGCCTGCAACAGGCGGGGCAGCGCTTCCATGCCAATGACAATATCGCGGATTTTCTTGAGGCAGGCGAACTGGACCACCTGCTCGATGAGGTGGCCGAGAAGATGCGTGGGGTGCTGGAGAGCCTTGTCATCGATGTCGACAGCGACCACAACACCCAGGACACGGCGCGACGTGTCGCCAAGATGTACCTTACCGAGGTCTTTCACGGCCGCTACCACCCGGCCCCGCAGATCACCGAGTTTCCCAATGCCGAGCATCTGAACGAACTGATGATTGTCGGGCCAGTAACGGTGAGGAGCGCCTGCAGTCACCATTTCTGTCCGATCATGGGCAGATTGTGGATCGGCGTGATGCCCAACGAGCACTCCAACCTGATCGGCCTTTCCAAATATTCTCGCCTGGCCGAGTGGGTAATGTCCCGGCCGCAGATTCAGGAGGAAGCGATTACCCAGATGGCCGATCTGCTGATGAACAAGGTCAGCCCGGACGGCCTTGCCGTGGTCATGGAAGCCGACCACTTCTGCATGCATTGGCGCGGCGTCAAGGATAATGGCGCCAAGATGGTCAACAGCGTCATGCGCGGGTCGTTTCTGCGTGATCCGGCCTTGCGTCGCGAGTTCCTGTCACTCATCAACCTAAAGGATTAAGCAATGCTCGTTCGCCTGCTTTACGCCAGCCGTGCAGTGGCATCGCTGACGACCGAAAATGTCGACAGCATTCTTGAGGAGTCGCGCAGCCACAATGTTCCCCATGGCATCACCGGCATGCTGTGTTTCAGCAACGACCTGTTCATCCAGGTGCTGGAGGGCAGCCGCAAGAACGTCTCGGACGTTTACAACCGGATCGTCAAGGACAAGCGCCACAGCGACATCCAGTTGCTCATCTTCGAGGAAATTGCGGAACGGCGCTTTGGCAACTGGACGATGGGGCAGGTCAATCTGGCCCGGGTCAATCCTTCCTTGCTGCTCAAGTATTCCGAGACTCCGGTCATCGATCCATTCGCCTGTTCGGGGCGTGCGACGCTGGCCCTGCTGGACGAACTGATTGCGAACGGTGCCGTGATCGGTCGTGCGCCCTGAATTGAGAAACGACCCTAATGCGAGTATCGCCGCGTGCCGGAACATGGCCTGCAAACCAGGAATCTCGCTCGGGTTTGTTGCACTATTGCAGAGTATCGTGCGATTCAACGCTGCGCGTCAGGAAAGAACACCTGTGCGTCATGGATGCGGTAACCAGCGATGCTTTGCTGGCCGGCAGGCGCCAGTAGCCAATCGATGAAGGCCAGACCATCTGCCTGCTTGACATGCGGATGGCGGGCCGGATTAACCAGTATGACACCGTAGGGGTTGAACAAGCGCTGGTCCCCTTCAATGAGGACACCCAGATCGCCGCGATTCCTGAAGGCCAGCCAGGTGCCGCGGTCGGCCAGGATGTATGCGTTCATCGAGGCGGCGGTATTGAGCGCCGGCCCCATCCCGGAACCGGTATCGCGATACCAGGGGCCCTTGCTGGCTGCGAGGTCGATGCCGGCAGCTTTCCAGAAGCGTAGTTCGGCAGCGTGGGTGCCGCTCTTGTCGCCACGCGAGACAAACGGTACCTGGCCAGCCGCGATGCGCCGCAGTCCGGCGAGGATGTCCCTGCCGGCCGCCTTGGCCGGGTCGGCACGCGGACCGACCAGCACAAAATCGTTGTACATCACGGCATGACGACGCACGCCGAACCTTTCGACAACGAATTTTTCCTCTGCCGCCTGGTCATGCACGAAAACCACATCGGCATCGCCGCGCCGCGCCATGTCCAGCGCCTGGCCGGTGCCGAGGGCAACGACCCGCACCTTGATGCCGGATACCCGGGTGAAGGCCGGCAGCAGATGGCCGAACAGGCCCGACTGCTCGGTCGAGGTCGTCGAAGCGACGGTAATGAAGCGCTCCTGGGCCATTGCACCGGTTGCCAGCAGCAACAAGCTGGTGCACCAGGCGGCCAGCAATGAACGACGCGATGTCATGGGGTTTCCTCCTCCAGAAACAGTCGCGCGGCCGCATGGCGTGGCCGGGTGAAGAATTCCTCGACCGGGCTTTGCTCGACCACCCGGCCGCTGTCGATGAACAGCACCTCTTCGGCGATGCGGCGCGCCTGGCCGAGGTTGTGGGTCGTCATGACGATGCGGGTGCCGGATGCGGCGATCTCACGGATGATGCGCTCGACCTCACGACTGCTGGCGGGATCGAGGCTGGCGGTGGGTTCGTCGAGGAACAGCACTTGCGGTTCCAGTGCCCAGGCACGCGCCAGCGCAACGCGTTGCTGTTCGCCACCGGACAGGCGGCGGGCGGGACGCCCGGCCATGGCCGGCAGCCCCACGCGCTCCAGCGCCGCCATGGCCCGCTGCCGTCGCTCGGGCGGCTTGACCCCGCGCAGCTTGAGCCCGTATTCGACATTGGCCAAGGCGGTGGTGCGCAGCATCACCGGACGCTGGAACACCATGCCCTGCGTCAGCGGCGCGGGCCAGTGCCGCGCCCCTGCGCTGGGGCGCAGCAGGCCATGCATCAGGCGCAGCAAGGTGCTCTTGCCAGCGCCATTGGGGCCGAGAATCGCCGTCCTGCCAGCGCCGACTTTCAGGCTGACGTCATTGATGATGCAGACGCCGTTCTCGGTCAGTCCGAGCCGGTCGAGCACGAGCCACGCCATGCCTAGCCCCATCGCTTTTCCGCCCACAGGCGCAGCATGAAGGCCGCGGTATTCACCGCCAGCACCACGGCGATCAGGATCAGCCCGAGGGCCAGCGCCAGCGGCAGGTCGCCCTTGCTGGTCTCGAGCGCGATGGTGGTGGTCATGACGCGGGTGACGCCGTCGATGTTGCCGCCGACGATCATCACCGCACCCACCTCGGCAATGGCCCGCCCGAAACCCGCCAAGCCTGATGTGGTCAGCGAAAAGCGGCCATCCCAGAGCAGCGTCATGGCGGCGCGCAACCGGCTCGCGCCGAGGCTGCGCAACTGTTCCCGATATTCACGCCAGGCATCCTCGACCGTCTGCCGCGCCAGTGCGGCGACGATGGGCACGATCAGGATGGTCTGCGCGATGATCATCGCGGCGGGAGTGAACAACAAGCCGAACTGCCCCAGCGGACCGGCGCGGGACAACAGCAGATAGACCAGCAGGCCGACCACCACCGGCGGCAGGCCCATCAGCCCGTTGAACAACACGATCAGCGTATGCCGCCCGGGAAAGCGGCCGACCGCCAGCAACGCGCCGAGCGGCATGCCGATCAGGCAGGCGATCAGCGTGGCGGAGAGGCTGACCTGCAGGCTCAGCGCGACGATGGACGCCAGCCGCGCATCGCCGGTGGCGACCAGTTCCCCCGCCAAAACCAGGCTGGTGGCGATTTCTCCCATGTCAGCCGCCGCCCCGGTGCATGGCCCGATCCATGCGCGCCAGCATGGCTTGCTGCTCGGCTGGGGTGCCGGCGGTAAACCGGATGATGACCTGGAGGCTGGGCAGCCGCAGTGCAGCGATGACCCGTGGCGCCAGTGGCGTGAGGAATATTTCCATCGCCGCCGGGCCGGCGGCGACGCGCAGCATGCCGCCAACTTCGGTGACGCAACCCGGAAAGGCCAGCAGCAGCCCGTGGCGGAATTCCCCCGGATGGGCCGACACTTCTCTTTCCAGACACGCCGCCGTGTCCGGACTGCATGCGGCCAGTTCCGAATTCCCTTTCTGCATGATGGTCAAATTAAAGTTTTGTGATGTTGCAGCTCATTGCGGATTTGCTCAATAATGACACATGTGGAATTTAAGCCAGCGACAAATTCCCAGCATCGCCGGACAGGCGAACAGATCTCAACCAAGAACAATCAAGTGACTGGAGGGTCGAAAATGCAAAAATCCTTGCACATCGATGCAAACAAATGCACCGGCTGTCTGCAGTGCGAAATGGCGTGCTCCTACGAAAACTACGGCGTATTCAACATCGCCAAGTCGCGCATCAAGATTTTCAACTTCGAGCATGCGGGCCGCAAGGTGCCCTACACCTGCACCCAGTGCGCGGAAGCCTGGTGCATGAATGCCTGCCCGGTTGATGCCATCCGCGTCGATGCCGGCACCGGCGCCAAGATCGTCAACGAAGCCATCTGTGTCGGATGCAAGGTCTGTACCATCGCCTGCCCCTTCGGCACCGTGAATTACGTTGCGGAAACCGGCAAGGTGCAGAAGTGCGATCTCTGCGGCGGCGACCCGGCCTGTGCCAGCGCCTGCCCGACCGGCGCCATCACCTATGTCGATGCCGACTGGACGGGACTCGACAAGATGCGCGCCTGGGCAGGCAAGACCGACACCGCCGCGCGCGCCAGCGCCTGACCTTACACAAGGAGAAGACACCATGGCATGGACCCGCAAGATTCTGCGCGTTAACCTGAGCAAGGGCACCTGTACATCCGAACCCCTCAATATGGAGTGGGCACAGCAATACCTCGGCCAGCGCGGCCTGGCAACCAAGTACTTCATCAGCGAAGTCGATCCCAAGGTCGATCCGCTGTCCGCCGCCAACAAGCTGATCATGACCACCGGCCCGCTGACCGGCACGCCGGCATCGACCGGCGGGCGCTATTCGGTGGTCACCAAGGGCGCACTGACGGGCGCGATCGCCTGCTCGAACTCCGGCGGCTATTTCGGTGCCGAGCTCAAGTTCGCCGGCTGGGACATGATCATTTTCGAAGGCAAGAGCGCGAAGCCGGTTTACCTCGCGATCGAGGACGACAAGGCCGAACTGAAAGATGCCGCCCACCTGTGGGGCAAGACGGTCTGGCAGACCGAAGAGATCATCAAGAAGAGCCATCAGGATCCGCAGACCCGCGTCTGCAGCATCGGCCGTGCCGGTGAAAACGGCGTGATGTATGCCTGCGTCGTCAATGATCTGCATCGCGCCGCCGGGCGTTCCGGTGTCGGCACCGTGATGGGCTCGAAGAACCTCAAGGCGGTCGCCGTGCGCGGCACCCAGGGCGTGAGCATCCTCAAGGACGCCAAGGCCTTCATGAGCGCCGCCACCGCCGCCAAGAAAGTTCTGGCGGACAACGCCGTCACCGGCCAGGGGTTGCCGACCTACGGCACCCAGGTGCTGATGAACGTGATCAACGAAATGGGCGCCCTGCCGACGCGCAACCACCGCGACGTGCAGTTCGAGGAAGCCCGCAAGATCTCGGCCGAGGCGATGATCGAGAAACGCCCCAGCGACGGCAAGAGCCATCTCGTCACCAATGCCGCCTGCTTCGGCTGCACGATCGCCTGCGGCCGCATCTCGAAGATCGACGAGACGCACTTCAGCGTCGTCAACAAGCCCGAGTACTGGGGCGCATCCGGTGGCCTGGAATACGAGGCCGCCTGGGCGCTCGGCGCCGCCAACGGCGTCGGCGACCTGGAAGCCCTGCAGTATGCCAACCTGATCTGCAACGAGGACGGTTTCGACCCGATTTCCTTCGGCGCCACCGTCGGCGCGGCCATGGAACTTTATGAGTTGGGCATTCTGACCGAGCAGCAGATCGGCATGGCGGCGCCCTTCGGCTCGGCCAAGGCGCTGTGCGAACTGGCGCAGATGACCGCGAAGGGCGAAGGCTTCGGCAAGGAACTCGGGCTGGGTTCGGCACGCCTGTGCGAAAAGTACGGCAAGCCGGAACTCTCGATGGGGGTGAAGAAACAGGAATTCCCCGCCTACGATTCGCGCGGCATCCAGGGCATGGGGCTGGCCTACGCGACCTCCAACCGCGGCGCCTGCCACCTGCGCGGCTACACCGTGGCTTCCGAGGTGCTCGGCATCCCCGTCAAGACCGACCCGCTCGTCACCGAAGGCAAGGCCGACCTGGTCAAGGCCTTTCAGGACGCCACCGCGGTGTTCGACTCGGCCGGGGTCTGCATCTTCACCACCTTCGCCTGGACCCTGGCCGATCTGCAACCGCAACTCGCTGCCGCCTGCGAAGGCGACTGGACCATGGAGAAACTTGCTACGGTCGGCGAACGCATCTGGAACATGGAGCGCCAATTCAACAACGCCGCCGGCTTCACCGCCAAGGACGACGACCTGCCGCCCCGCCTGAAGACCGAACCGGCGAAAACCGGCCCGGCCAAGGGCTTGGTGAGCGGCATCGACAAGATGCTCCCCGAGTATTACCAGGCGCGCGGCTGGGATGCCAACGGCGTTCCCAGCAAGGAAACGCTCAAGCGCCTCGGGCTGTAATTCTGCTACCGCGAAGCAAGGGGCCGGCCATGCCGGTTCCCTGCCTTGCCAAGGAGCCACCATGAAACACATCATCATCGGCAACGGCCCGACGGGCCTGATTGCCGCCGAAACCCTGCGCCGCCTGCAACCCGAAGCCGAAATCGCCCTGATCGGCGACGAGCAGGAACCGCCCTATTCACGCATGGCCATTCCCTATTTCCTGCAGGGGCACATCAGCGATGCCGGCACCCATCTGCGCAAGGCGCACGATCACTACGTGCGGCACAGGATCCATCTGATCCAGGGACGCGTGACGAAGCTTGATGCGCAGGCGAAACAGGTCGAATTCACGGACGGCGAACGACTGCCCTATGACAGGCTGCTGATCGCCACCGGTTCGCAGCCGATCCGGCCGCCCGTGCCGGGCATCGACCTGCCCAATGTGCATACCTGCTGGACCATCGAGGATGCGCGCGCGATTGCCGCCAAGGCGCAACCGGGCAACCGCGTGCTGCAGATCGGCGCCGGCTTCATCGGCTGCATCATCATGGAAGCGCTCGCCGCGCGGGGTGTCAAGCTCACCGTGGTGGAAATGGGCGACCGCATGGTGCCGCGCATGATGACCGCCAGGGCAGGCGCGATGATCAAGCGCTGGGTCGAGCAAAAAGGCGTTACCGTGCATGTCAATGCGGCCGTCAATTCAATTACCGAGAAGGGCGGCGCGCTGGCCGTGCATCTGGGCAACGGCACCGAGATCGTCGCCGACCTGGTGATCTGCGCCGCCGGTGTCAAGCCGGCGATCGATTTTCTGGCAGGAAGCGGCATCGCCATGGAACGCGGCATCCGCGTCGACACGGCCATGCGCAGCAACCTGCCCGACATCTTTGCCGCGGGCGATGTCACCGAGGCGCCCGGCTTCCACTCCGGCCAGCCCCAACTCAATGCGATCCAGCCGAATGCCGCCGAGCAGGCGCAAATTGCCGCCAAAAATATGGCGGGACACAATGCCGTTTCGCAGGGCAGTCTGGCGCTCAACGTCCTCGACACCCTGGGCCTGATCTCCACCTCGTTCGGCCAATGGTCGGGCGTGGAAAAGGCAGCGGGCGGCGCGGCTGCCGAACTGGTGGATGAGGGCAAGTATCGCTACCTGTCGCTGCAGTTCGAGCATGACGTGCTGATCGGCGCGACCAGCATCGGCTGGACCGATCACGTCGGCGCCCTACGCGGCCTGATCCAGACCCGGACGCATCTCGGTGCCTGGCGCGAGCGTTTGCTGGATGATCCCACCAACTTCATGGCGGCCTATCTCGCGACCGCGCAGCAGGCGGCTTGAGGCGTGACGGGGGAGCGCAGGTGCAAGTAACGCTCAAGCTCTTTGCCATGCTGCAGGACTACCTGCCCGCGGATGCAAGGAAAACCAACGCCCTGGCGCTCGAACTCGACGAGGGCAGCACCGTTCAGCAGGTCATCGAGCGCCTTGGCCTGCCGCGGAAGCTTTGCCACCTGGTGCTGATCGATGGCGCTTTCATCCCCCCGGCGGCGCGTTCATCACGGGCACTGCAAGAAGGGGAAACCCTGGCCATCTGGCCACCCATCGCCGGGGGTTAAACTCTCGGGCCGGCCACCTTGCCGGCAACCTGCCAGCTCATTTCAGCCGACGCCATGACTTCACTGCTCAAGACCTTTTCCTGCCTCGACGATTACGACCCCGACTCCCTCTCTGTCGAGCGTGCCCGCCAATTGATCATCGATACCCTGCAGCCGGTCGCCGGACATGAGCGGCTGCCCGTGCATCAGGCGCTGGACCGGGTGCTGGCGGCGGATGTCATCGCGCCCTTCGATGTGCCGGCGCATGACAACTCGGCCATGGACGGCTGGGCGGTGCGCCATGCCGATCTCGCCGCCAGCGGAGAGACGCGCCTGAAGAACGTCGGCACGGCATTCGCCGGCCGCCCCGGCGCGGTAAAAGTCGGCGCTGGCGAGACGGCGCGCATCATGACGGGCGCCGTGCTGCCCGCTGGCGTCGATACGGTAGTCGTGCAGGAGGTCGTGCGCGTCGATGGCGAGGCCGTCATCATCCCGCCCGGCCAGCGTCTTGAACAACACATCCGCCGCGCCGGCGAGGATCTCAAGGCCGGCAGCCCGGCCCTCACGGCCGGCAAACAGCTGCGGCCGGCGGAACTCGGCATCATCGCCTCGCTGGGCCTGGCGGAAGTCTCCGTGCGCCGCCGCGTGCGGGTCGCCCTGTTCTCCACCGGCGACGAATTGTGCTCCGTCGGCACCCCGCTGTTTCCCGGCGCGGTGTATGACAGCAATCGCTATACCCTGTGGGGCATGCTCACCCGCCTCGGCTGCGATGTCATCGACATGGGCGTGGTGAAGGACGATCCGGCCGCACTCGAAGCCGCCTTCCGCAAGGCGGCCGCCTGCGCCGACGCGATCATCACCAGTGGCGGCGTTTCCGTCGGCGAAGCCGATTTCATCAAGCAGTTGATGGCGCAGCTCGGCGAGGTGGCTTTCTGGAAGATCGCCATGAAACCCGGCCGCCCGATGGCTTTCGGCCGCATCCAGCCGGGCGGGGGGAACGAATCCGGCGCCTGGCTGTTCGGCCTGCCGGGCAACCCGGTGGCGGTGATGGTCACCTTCTACCAGTTTGTCCGCCCCGCCATCCTCAAGCTCGCCGGCGTCAGTCCCGTGCCGCCCTTCCCGACCTTTCCGGCCCGTTGTGTCGATGCCATGAAAAAGGGCCGCGGCCGCACCGAATTCCAGCGCGGCGTGCTGTTCCAGGAAAACGGCGAATGGTGCGTGCGCCCGACCGGCATGCAGGGCTCGGGCATCCTCAGTTCGATGGCCAGGGCCGACTGCTTCATCGTGCTCGAACCCGAGCGCGAGAAAGTCGGCGCTGGCGAGACGGTGCAGGTGCAGCTGATGAGCGGTCTGGTTTAAGTTGAACCCAAATAATCCATTTGATGCGTCATTCCGGCGAAAGCCGGAATCCAGCAGGGTAAACACTCCGTTGCGTATGCTAGTTCAACCCCTGGATTCCGGCTTTCGCCGGAATGACGGTTGTTTTGAACTTATGAAAATATCTTTCCCCACCACCTTTTTTGGAACCGCTTCATGCCCCATCTGTTTGAACCGCTGAAACTGCGCGACGTCATCCTCCACAACCGCATCGGCATTCCGCCCATGTGCCAGTACTCGGCGCGTGATGGCATCGCGTCCGACTGGCATTTCGTCCATTACGGCAGCCGTGCCGTTGGCGGCGCGGCGCTGATGATTGTCGAGGCGACCGGCGTCGTGCCGGAGGGCCGCATCAGTCCGGGCGACCTGGGCCTGTGGAACGACACGCAGATCAAACCGCTGGCGCGCATCGTCCGTTTCGCGCGGGAGCAGGGCTGCGTGGCGGCCATCCAGCTGGCGCACGCCGGCCGCAAGGCCAGTACCGGGCTGGGCTGGCAGGCACAGGGAACATTGAGTGAAAGCGACGGCGGCTGGCCAGTGGTCGCGCCCTCGCCGCTGTCCTTCGGCGCGGGTTATGCCGTGCCGCGCGCGCTCGACCAGGCCGAAATTTCCCGGATCGTCGCCGCCTTTGCCAATGCCGCGCGCCGCGCCCACGCCGCCGGTTTTCAGGTAGCCGAAGTGCATGCCGCACACGGCTACCTCTTGCACCAGTTTCTCTCGCCGCTGTCCAATCAGCGCAGCGATGCCTACGGCGGCAGCTTCGAGAACCGCACCCGCCTGGTGCGCGAAGTGGTCGCGGCAGTTCGCGCCGAATGGCCGGAACATTTGCCATTGCTGATTCGTCTGTCGGCCACCGACTGGATCGAGGGCGGCTGGAATGCGGAGGAAACCGTCGAACTGTGCCGCGCGCTCAAAGGCCTCGGCGTCGACCTGATCGACGTGTCGACGGCGGGATTGCTGCCGACCGCGAAGATCCCGGTCGGCACCGGCTTCCAGACCGAATTCGCCGCCAAGGTTCGCCGCGAGGCCGGCATCCCCACCGCGGCGGTCGGCCTGATCACCGCGCCGGAACAGGCCGATCACATCATCCGTTCCGGACAGGCCGACCTGGTGCTGCTCGGCCGCGAGATCCTGCGCAATCCCTATTGGCCGCTGGCAGCCGCACAAATCCTGGGGCAGACGACGGCATGGCCGCCGCAGTATTTGCGTGCAGCTCCGGCGGGAATGCCCGGCCGTCCGGCCTGACCCGCATGCTCATGAGCATCCACTGAACTCCTGACTGCGCCCACCCGAATATCTTTTTCCAAGGCACACACAATGACTTCCGCCCCCAGAGAAATCGTTACCCCGTTTCGCCCCATTCCCCTCGAAGTGCCGGAGGGAATGACACAGAACGAATTTTTCAACAGCACCGAAAATCTTGAGAATCTGGCACAGAGCAACGGCCTGCTGAGGAACCCCGAGGGCCTGCTGCTGTACCGCAAGGCACTGGGCCACAGCAACGAATTCGATTGCTCGATCATTTACAACACCGCGCGGAGCATTCTCGATCCGCTCGGCCGGCCGGTGCGGCGCACCCAGGTACCGGACGCCACGAAGAACGTCTGGAACCGCATGAACCAGATCATCATCGAGTTCATGCTGGAACGCTATCCCGATCCCGCTGCAGCCCTGGTGCTGGCCGGCGAAGCCAGCCTCGACGCCACCTGGCCGCTCACCGCGCCCGGCGTACCCAGCATCCGCATGCTGCACAACCATTTCATGGTGTTCGACCAGGCCGCCTTGCGCGCCGCGTCGCTGGCCAACCCCGACAATCCGAACCTCACCGACGGCGGCCAGCATTCCCTGTTTCAGGCGCACATGCGGGAGGTCTATCAGGCGTTCTTCGACGAACTGGATTTGCGGATTCTCAAGCCAGTCGAAGCCGACGCCTGCCGCCTCGCCCTCACCGGCTATCCGCGCGGCCTGCCGAGCTGGGAGATCGGCGGCGGTAGCGCGGCACTCAAGGAAGTCCGTTTCTGGACGGAATACGACACCATCCTCAAGGGCTTCATCGACTTCTACCGCACCTTCTTTACCCAGGTGTCGACGCGCAACGCGCCGCTGCCGCGCAACACCTATTTCCCCGATCTGGTCGAGGCCAGACTGCAATTCAACAACGACTTCCTGAAGACCGCAAAAATGGTGCGCGATCGTTGCATCACCGACGCAAAATATGCCAACTCGATTCGCTGGCAGCCTGCTTTCAAGCAACTGATCTACCGCAATGACGCGGGCCGGCTGATTGTCACCATCAGCCAGAATTCGGTCGGCAATGCCATTACGGAATTGCTGGGAGTGGTCGTCAAACGCGCTCCGGACGCAAGCGCCTATGAAAAGGCCGAGCCGGCGCTGATCGAGAAACTGCTGGAAGTGCGCCGCCGCCTGATCGAAGCCGATCTTGGCAGCGGCATCGCCACTCCCTACTGGAACGCAACGGGAGTGGGGTAACTGACCGGCTGGATCAGGCCTGGGCCGTCGCTGCGTCGTCGTTGGGTGCGGCGCCCGGCTTGTCGTCACCGTCGACCGGCGGCTTGATGGGTGCGGCAACCGGCTTGGGAGGACGTGGCGGCTTGCCTTCCATGATGTCGTTGATCTGGTCGGCATCGATGGTTTCCAGTTCAAGCAGCGCGGCTGTCATGGCCTCGACCTTGTCGCGGTTTTCCTCCAATAGACGGCGCGCCAGGCCATATTGCTCGTCGATGATGCGGCGAATCTCCGCGTCGACCGTCTGCAACGAAGCTTCGGACATGTTCTTGTGCGTGGTGACCGAGCGGCCGAGGAAGATTTCGCCCTCCTCCTCGCCATACACCATCGGGCCAAGCTTATCGGACATGCCCCACTGCGTCACCATGCGGCGCGCCAGATCGGTGGCGCGCTGGAAGTCGTTGGAAGCGCCGGTGGTCATCTGGTGCATGAACAATTCTTCGGCGATGCGGCCGCCGAACAGCACGGTGATGGTGTTGAGCAGGCGTTCGCGGTCCTGGCTGTAGCGATCCTCGGTCGGCAACTGCATGGTCACGCCCAACGCGCGGCCACGCGGGATGATCGTCACCTTGTGCACCGGATCGGTCTTCGGCAGCAGCTTGGCAACGACGGCATGGCCGGACTCGTGGTAGGCGGTATTCCTGCGCTCCTCCTCGGGCATGACCATCGAACGCCGCTCGGCGCCCATCATGATCTTGTCCTTGGCGCGCTCGAAGTCATCCATGTCCACCAGGCGCTTGTTCGCGCGTGCGGCAAACAGCGCCGCCTCGTTCACCAGGTTGGCGAGATCGGCGCCGGAAAAACCGGGGCAGCCGCGTGCCAGCACGGAGGCATCGACGTCGGTCGACAACGGTACCTTGCGCATATGAACTTTCAATATCTGTTCGCGGCCGCGAATGTCGGGCAGCGGCACCACCACCTGGCGGTCGAAGCGGCCCGGCCGCAACAGCGCGGGATCGAGCACGTCGGGACGGTTGGTGGCGGCGATCACGATGACGCCGACGCTGGCCTCGAAGCCATCCATTTCTACCAGCAAGGCATTCAGCGTCTGCTCGCGCTCGTCGTTGCCACCACCGAGACCGGCGCCGCGCTGGCGGCCGACGGCGTCGATCTCGTCGATGAAGATGATGCAGGGGGCGGATTTCTTGGCCTGCTCGAACATGTCGCGCACGCGCGCCGCGCCGACGCCGACGAACATCTCGACGAAGTCGGAACCGGAGATCGAGAAAAACGGCACCTTGGCCTCGCCGGCGATGGCGCGCGCCAACAATGTCTTGCCGGTGCCGGGGCTGCCGACCATCAGCGCACCGCGCGGAATGCGGCCGCCGAGCTTCTGGAACTTGGTGGGATCACGCAGGAAATCGACAAACTCCGACACTTCTTCCTTCGCTTCATCGCAACCCGCGACATCGGCGAAGGTCACCTGATTGGTGTTTTCGTCCATCATGCGCGCCTTGCTCTTGCCGAAAGAGAAAGCGCCACCCTTGCCACCGCCCTGCATCTGGCGCATGAAGAAGATCCACACGCCGATCAGCAGCAGCATCGGGAACCACGAAACAAAGATGCTCGCCAGGAAGGATTGCTCCTCTTCGGGCTTGGCCACGATCTGGACGTTATATTTGAGCAGATCGGAGACCATCCACAGGTCGGGCGGCGCATAGGAGGTGACTTTTTTGCCATCCTGCGTGGTCGCTTCGAGCGTCCGGCCCTGAATCAATACCTTGGAGATACGTCCTTCCCGCACTTCGTCGAGGAATGCCGAGTACTCAAGGGTGTTCTGCGCCGGTTGGCGGGTATTGAACTGGTTGAACACAGTCATCAACACAACGCCGACCACCAACCAGATGGCCATGCTCCTGAGAAAATTATTGTTCAAGCTGATACCTCTCCTTGGTTCGGGCGCGGCACCGGTAATGCGTGCCGACACCTTCTCGAAAACTGCATCCTTCCCCGGATGGGGTTATAAGGTGTTCATTCTATGGTGCTTCGACTTTAGTCGCAAATCACGACCGACCATCGATCCAGCTACTTTTTCTGCTTGGCCAGCAAATACAATTCCGCACTGCGATCCCGCGATGCTGCCGGCTTGCGGGTCGTCAGGGTGACAAAAGCCTCCTGCAAGGCCTTGCGCAATTCCATGAAGCCAGCACCCTGGAATACTTTGACCAGCAAAGCACCGCCTGGTTTCAGGTGATCCCGCGCAAATTCCAGCGTCAATTCGGCCAACAGCATCACTTGCGCGCCATCGGTTGCCGCGATACCCGTCATATTGGGTGCCATATCGGACAAAACAAGGTCAACCTGCCGTCCCGCCAGCGCCGACTTTAGCTGTTTGAGCACCGCTTCCTCGCGAAAATCGCCCTGGATGAAGTCCACGCCGGGCAGCGGTTCCATTTCCAGCAGGTCAAGGGCTATCAGGCGCCCACCCGGCTGGACGCGCTTCACGGCATACTGGGACCAACTCCCCGGCGTGGCGCCCAGATCGACAACAACCATGCCGGGCTTCAACAGATGGTCCTTTTCATCGATTTCCTTGAGCTTGAACAACGCCCGCGAGCGCCAGCCTTCCTTCCTGGCCTGCTGGACATAGGGGTCGTGGACGTGCTGCTGCATCCACACCTTGCTCTTTTTTTGCTGCTTCGTTGACCAGCTCACAGGTAGAATCCGACCATGATTGAATTAACTCCCACCGAGCGCCGCGCCCTGCGCGCCACCGCCCACCCTCTCCAGCCCGTCGTCGCCATCAGCACGCATGGTCTCACACCCGCCGTGCTGAAAGAGATCGATGTCTCCCTGAAGGCGCACGAACTCATCAAGGTCAAGCTGCACGGCATCGAACGCGACGACAAACCCGCGCTGCTCACCGCCATTTGCACCGAGTTGAATTGCGCGCCCGTGCAGCAGATCGGCAACATCCTCGTGCTGTGGCGCGAGAATCCGGAAAAAGCCGCCCCCGCCGCGCCCAAGCCGCGCCGCAAGGCACCGCCGAAGACGAAAAAGCAGGCTGCCGCCGCGCTGGAAAAGAAACGCAAGTAATTATCTTGGGCACGGCAGCGTTTGCGCCGGGCCGCCCCAGGCAAACGCGGCACGCGCCGCCAGGCGCAAGCCGCACCGTAGCCCGAACGGGATCACCCCGTAACAGACGAGCGCAGCGAGCACTAAAGAACCCCCTGGGAGGGGGGCGAATGGGGGGGGCCATTATCGTGCCCGCTATCGCCGAAAACCATCTGCTTCACCCGGTGCAGTTCGTCACGCGCTGCGGCAGCCTGCTCGAACTCCAGGTTTTTCGCATGGTCCTGCATGGCTTTCTCCAGCCGCTTGATCTCGCGCGCCAGCGCCTTCTCGCTCATCGCCTCGTAGCGCGCCGCTTCCTGGGCCACCTTGAGTTCGCGGGTGATCGCCTCGGCGTCATAAACCCCGTCGATGATGTCCTTGATGCGTTTCTTCACGCCCACGGGCGTAATGCCGTGCTCGGCGTTGTAGCGCAATTGTTTTTCACGACGGCGTTCGGTCTCGGCG
Organism: uncultured Methyloversatilis sp.; assembly: GCA_964580925.1. Lineage (GTDB taxonomy): Bacteria > Pseudomonadota > Gammaproteobacteria > Burkholderiales > Rhodocyclaceae > Sulfuricystis. The sequence continues at coordinate 15,015 of CAZOMI010000021.1, read as the reverse complement.
ATCGCACGCTGCATCGAGTTGGTGATCTTGTCGCCGTAGAGAATCGCGGCGCCGTTGATGTGGCGCGCGGCGCGGCCGATGGTCTGGATCAGCGCGCGCTCCGAGCGTAAAAAACCTTCCTTGTCGGCGTCGAGGATCGCCACCAGCGACACCTCGGGAATATCCAGTCCCTCGCGCAGCAGGTTGATGCCGACCAGCACGTCGAACATGCCCAGCCGCAGGTCGCGGATGATCTCGACCCGCTCGACGGTATCGATGTCGGAGTGCAGGTAACGCACCTTGATGCCGTTATCGGCGAGGAACTCCGTCAGCTGTTCGGAGAGCCGCTTGGTCAAAGTGGTAACCAGCACGCGCTCCCCGACGGCGACGCGCCGCTTGATCTCGGCGAGCAGGTCATCCACCTGTGTCGAGGCCGGCCGCACCTCCAGCGCCGGATCGACCAGGCCGGTCGGGCGCACCAGCTGTTCGACCACCTGGCCCTGGTGTTCGTGTTCGTAGTTGGCGGGCGTCGCCGAGACGAACACCGTCTGCGGCATCAGCCGCTCGAATTCCTCGAACTTGAGCGGCCGGTTGTCGAGCGCCGAAGGCAGGCGGAAACCGTAGTTGACCAGGTTTTCCTTGCGCGAACGGTCACCCTTGTACATACCGCCGACCTGCGAGATCGTCACATGCGACTCGTCGATGAACATGATCGCATCGGGCGGCAGGTAGTCGTAGAGCGTGGGCGGCGGCTCGCCCGGCTGGCGGCCCGACATATGCCGCGAGTAGTTCTCGATACCCTTGCAGAAGCCCAGTTGGGCGAGCATTTCGAGGTCGAAACGGGTGCGCTGCTCGATGCGCTGGCATTCCACCAGTTTCTGTTCCTGCTGGAAAAACTCGATGCGCTCGCGCAGTTCCTGCTTGATCTTCTCGACGGCCTGCAAAACGGTGGCGCGCGGCGTGACATAGTGGCTTGACGGGAATACCGTGAAACGGCCCAGCCGCTGCTTGGTATGTCCGGTGAGCGGATCGAACAGCGTCAGCGTCTCGACCTCGTCGTCGAACAGGCTCACGCGCAGCGCGCTTTCGGCGTTTTCCGCGGGGAAGATGTCGATCACGTCGCCGCGCACGCGGAAGGCACCGCGCTGGAATTCGACCTCGTTGCGCTCGTACTGCATCTCGGAAAGCCGCCGGATGATCTCGCGCTGGCCGATCTTTTCGCCCTCGCGCAGATGCAGGATCATGGCGTGGTAATCGACCGGATCACCGATGCCGTAGATCGCCGACACGCTGCAGACGATCACCACATCGCGCCGTTCGAGCAGGCTTTTCGTCGCGGAGAGGCGCATCTGCTCGATGTGCTCGTTGATCGCCGAGTCCTTCTCGATGAACAGGTCGCGAGAAGGAACGTAAGCCTCGGGCTGGTAGTAGTCGTAGTAGGAAACGAAATATTCGACGGCGTTTTCCGGGAAAAACTCGCGGAATTCCGAATAAAGTTGCGCCGCCAGCGTCTTATTGTGCGCCAGCACCATGGCGGGCCGCCCCAGCCGCGCGATGACGTTGGCCATCGTGTAGGTCTTGCCCGAACCGGTCACGCCGAGCAGGGTCTGAAACGAGAGTCCGTCCGTAATGCCTTCCGTGAGCAGGCGCACCGCCTCCGGCTGGTCACCGGCGAGCGGAAACGGCTGGTGCAGGCGAAACGGACTGCCGGGGAAGCTCGCTATACTGTTTTCTGCAGATTCAGGCATCGTGTGATGATAACGGAAGTTAAAAGCCCCTCGCCCCTTGTGCGAGAGGGGTTGGGGAGAGGGGGAAGAATGGCCACTCAAACAAAAGTCGGCGCTGGCGCTACGGCGGCATCGGCTGACAAACTCGACAAAATCGTCGCCGAGGCGCGCCGTGCCGCCGAACAGCGCGATCAAGGCTATCGCGAACAGGCGCTGAAGATCTACCCCTGGGTCTGCGGCCGCTGCGCGCGCACTTTTACCAACGCCAACCTGCGCGAACTCACCGTCCACCACCGCGACCACAACCACGACAACAACCCGCCGAACGGCAGCAACTGGGAGTTGCTTTGTCTCTATTGCCACGACAACGAGCACCAGCGCCTGCTCGAAGCCAGCGGCGGCATCGCCGAGATCGGCAGCAAGAATGGCAGCGCCACCCATTCGCCGTTCGCCGACCTGAAGGCGCGGCTGGGCAAGAAGCCATAGTCGCAAGCTGCCCCTGCGGGCGCCCCCTGCCCTACACCGCCTGCTGTGGCGTCTGGCACACCGGCGCCCCCGCGCCCGATGCCGGAGCCCTGATGCGTTCGCGCTACACCGCCTATGTGCTGGGTCTGGAAGACTATCTGCTGGCCACCTGGTATGCCACGACGCGACCGGCGGAACTTCACCTCGCGACCACGCCGCCGACCCAATGGCTCGGGCTCACGGTCAAGCGGCAGGAAAGCACCGGTGCCGAAACGGCAGTCGTCGAGTTCGTCGCCCGCCACAAGATTGGCGGTCGCGCCCAGCGTCTGCATGAAATCAGCCGCTTCGTGAAGGAAAATGGCCGCTGGTACTACTTGGACGGCGTAACGACGTAAGCAGGTATCCTTCGTCCCTTTGCTCAGGAAAGAATCGCTCATGTGGTTTCGCAATCTGCGTGTCTACCGTCTCCAGCGGAAACTGGATATTGATCTGGCAGGTCTTGACGAACAACTGTCGCGTCGCCCGCTTGCCCGCTGCGGCAGCTTTGAAATGGCCAGCCGGGGCTGGGTATTTCCGCGTCAGGAAGGCGCCTTCGTGCATGCCGTCAATCGCCAGTGGCTCCTCGCTCTCGGCGTCGAACAAAAATTACTGCCCGCCACGGTCGTCCGGCAAACCGCCCAGGAACGTGTCGCCCTGATCGAATCCGAACAGGGCCGCAAGGTCGGTCGCAAGGAACTGCGCGACATTGCCGAGCGCGTGACCGAAGAACTCCTGCCCAAGGCGTTCTCGCAGCGCCGCACCACCTGGGGCTGGCTCGATCCGCTGCACGGCTGGCTGGTGGTCGATGCCGGCTCCGACGCGCGGGCCGACGAATTCATGGAGCTGCTGCTCTCCACCCTCGACGGTATCGCGCCGCGCCCGCTGCAAACCCAGATTTCACCGCAAACCGCCATGACCGGCTGGCTCGCTGGGAACGAAGCACCCACCGGCTTCACCATCGACAGCGACCTGGAACTGCGCTCCGCCAGCGAATCGCAGGCCGCCATCCGCTATGTGCATCACGACCTCGCCGGCCCGGAGATTGCCGGCCACATCGCCGCCGGCAAGATCGCCACCAAGCTCGGCATGACATGGAACGACCGGATCTCCTTCGTCCTCACCGACAAACTGCATCTCAAGCGCCTGGCCTTCCTCGACAGCCTCAAGGAACAGGCCGAATCCACCGGCAACGCCGAAGAGCAGTTCGACGCCGATTTCGCCCTGATGGCCGGCGAACTGGCCCACCTGCTCGACGACCTGCTGATCGCGCTGGGCGGCGAGATGAAAACCGAATAGACGCCGGGCCCGCGTTGGCGGCTTTCCGGCTGACGCCGTACCCCGTGCGGGGTACTTCGTCTCGCCAGTCCCACGGGGATTTCCTGCGGTCACGCCGACTTTTGCTTCAGCTCAGTTGCACAATCTGGTTCAGCACGCCGCACACCTCGGCAAAGCAGGCGTCCGGCAGTCGTTTCATGGGATGTGCGGCGGCGGAGCGCACACGCCAGTCAAAGGATTTCGGCTGATGGCAAAGAACGTAACTGGTCTTGCCTGTTTTCTTGCCTCCAGTCGGGCCGGCGGCAACGGCGAAGGGATTGTCGGCGTTGTATTCCGCCGTGGTCATGGGCAGGCCAATCACCAGCGAGGTGCGCTCGTTGAAACCGCGCGGCGACAGCACAAGAAAAGGGTGGCGGTCACTCATTTCCCGCCCCGCCTGCGGGTTGCAGTCGATCCAGATCATGTCCTGCCGCTCGGGCACCCAGCCCTTGCCGGATTTTGCCGCTACCACCGTTCAGCTCCGACGGCCTCGGCCGCCATCGCTTCGCCACCATGACGCAAGGGATCGAAGCGGGCCAGACGCTGTTCAAGCGTCAGCGCCACATCCTGCAGCGGGGTGATCACCACACGCCCCTGCTCCACCGCCACCCGCACACGCTGGTCGGCATGCAGGTGCGCTTCACGCGCCACGGCAGCCGGTAGCCGCACGCCCAGATTGTTACCCCAATGCTTGATATCGAGAATGGCTTCGGCCATGGTCACTCCTGCCTATGTTTATACAATGTATAGACCTTACCAACATCCCCCGGCATAGTCAATCCATCAATACGCCTGCAAATCAGCCCCGCCCACTTCGAGCGAATGGCGCCAGAACTGGTCGTCGCGGTCGAACAGGCGGTAGGTGCCGCGCGGTCCCCAGGAACCGGCCGGGTAGGTATTTATGAACTCGCGCTCCATCGCCCAGACCTTCAGCACCGGGTCGACCACGCGCCATGCCCATTCCACCTCGTCGTAGCGCAGGAACAGCGAGTGGTCGCCGAGCAGGGTGTCGAGCAATAGCCCCTCGTAAGCGTCGTATTCCTCCTCGCTGGCCTTGCGGTAGGTGGCGTCGAGGCTGATGGTGCGGGTGTGCAGTTCCAGCCCCGGCACTTTCACCTGCAGTTCCATCTTCATGCAGTCGTTGGGCTGGATGCCGAGCATGATCCAGTTGGGGCGCGATGGGTCGTGGCGGGTATGGCGCAGCAGATCCTGCGGCGGATTCTTGAAGCGGATGCAGATCGCCGAGCTGCCTTCGGCCATGCGCTTGCCGGTGCGCAGGTAGAAGGGCACGCCCGACCAGCGCCAGTTGTCGACAAACAGCTTCAGCGCGGCATAGGTTTCGGTGGTGCTGTCCGGTGCCACGCCCGCTTCCTCCGGATAACCGGGCACCGTCTTGCCATTGATCGAGCCGCTGGCATATTGGCCGCGAAAGGCATGGGCATGCACGGCATTCTGCGTGATCGGCCGGATCGCCTTCAGCACCTTGACCTTCTCGTCGCGCAGATGTTCGGCCGCCATCGACACCGGCGGTTCCATCGCCACCAGCGCCATCAGTTGCAGCAGGTGGCTCTGGATCATGTCGCGCAGCGCGCCCGCCCCTTCGTAATAACCGGCGCGTCCCTCGATGCCCAGCGTCTCGGAATGGGTGATCTGCACGTGGTCGATGTAATGCCGGTTCCATAACGGCTCCAGCATCAGGTTGGCGAAGCGGAACACCATGACGTTCTGCACCGTGCCCTTGCCCAGATAGTGGTCGATGCGGTAGATCTGCGGCTCGTTGAGATGCTTGTAGAGGCTCTGCTGGAGCGTCTGGGCCGACAGCAGGTCGTAGCCGAAGGGCTTTTCGATGACCACGCGACGCCAGCCGTTCTTCTGTTGGAGCAGGCCGGCATTGCCGAGTTTGTCGATGATGTTGGGAAACTCGGCGGGGCGCACCGCCATGTAGAACACGACATTGCGCGAAAAATCGGGGCTTTCCTCGAGCGTCCGGCGCAGGTGCTCGTAAGAACCATCGTCGCCAGGCACAATGGCGTGGTAATGCATGCGCGTGTGGAAACGCTGACAGGCGCCGTGGTCATATCCCCGCGGATACTTCGCGACGAGCATCCGGGTGACCTCGGCGCTCCATTCCTCGTCGCTCCATGGTTCGCGGTCGGCGGCAAGAATCACCATGTTGTCCGGCAGATGCCCGGCGGTCTCAAGGCGGAACAGCGCGGGAATCAGCTTGAGCCGCGCCAGGTTGCCGCCGGCGCCGAAGATGACCAGCGTGCAGGGGTCGATGACTTTCATTGGCTTTTCACCGCGTGGCCGCCAAATGCATTTCGCATCAGCGAGAGCAGGCGGTAGCTGTAGCCTTTATCATCCTGGCTGGCAAAGCGCATCTGCAGCGCCAGCGTCAGCACCGGCGCGGCGATGCCCTGCTCGATCGAGTCGATCACCGTCCAGCGACCCTCGCCGGAGTCGGAAACATAGGGGGCGACATTGGCCAGTTCCTGATCGCCCTTGAGCGCGTCGGCGGTCAGGTCGAGCAGCCAGCTTCTGACCACCGAACTATGGCGCCACAGTTCCGTGAGTTGGGCCAGGTCGAAATTGAACTCCTGCTTGCCCTTGAGCAGATCGAGACCCTCGGCCAGCGCCTGCATCATGCCGTATTCGATACCGTTATGAATCATCTTGGAATAGTGGCCCGCGCCCACCGGCCCGACATGCGCCCAGCCACGATCCGGCGCGGGCGCCAGGGCCTTGAGCACGGGTTCCAGAGTTTTCGCCACCTCTGCCGATGCACCGACCATCAGGCAGTAACCGTTCTCCAGTCCCCACACGCCGCCCGAGGTGCCGGCGTCCATGAAGCCGATGCCTTGTTCCGCCAGCATGGCGCCGCGCCGCTGGCTTTCCTTGTAGTTGGAATTGCCGCCATCGACGACGATATCGCCCGTCGCCAGCTTCGACACCAGTTCGCGCAACTGATCCTCGGTCGCCGCGCCGCTCGGCAGCATCAGCCAGACGATCTTGGGTGCCGGGGGCGCTTCGAGCTTGGCCACCGCATCGATCACCGATGCCGCGGCGATCATGCCTGTCTCATCAGCCAACGCGCTGACGGTTTTGGCGTCGCGATCGAAACCGACCACCTCGATACCGGCACGCCGCAAGCGCCGCACCATGTTGCCGCCCATCTTGCCCAAACCGATCATTGCCATACGCATGATGTTGCCTCCCATAGAATTGAAGTTGTATGTTAACGTTCATTGCGACAGGCGCCACCCCTGATGATGAAACCCGTCATTCCCGCGCGTCATCCCCGCATGCTTTTATCGGGGACGGGAATCCATACTGTGGCGGTCAGACTGATGGACTATGGTTTCCCGCCTGCGCGGGAATGACAGTGGTTGAATTGTGTTTCACGAAAATGTTCCACGTTTCACGTTAACGGTCATGCAAACAAGACAATCCTGCCGCTGGCATGTCCTTGCCACTACCGACGCGTTGGAACAAGACGCGACAGCCCGTATCTTGCACGCCGGAGAACAGGCCATCGCCCGCGCCGGTGCTTTTCATCTGGTGCTGGCCGGCGGCAGCACGCCGCGCCGCATCTATCGGGCGCTGGCGCAGTCCCCGGCTGACTGGGCAAACTGGCATGTCTGGTTTGGCGACGAACGTTGTCTGCCGCCCGCCGACCCGGAACGCAACAGCCGCATGGCGGCGGATGCCTGGCTCGACCAGGCGCCGATTCCGCCCGGGCAGATTCACCCGATTCCCGGGGAATTGGGCGCAGTCGCCGCCGCGAATGCCTATGCACAAATACTGGCTGGCCGGGGTGACTTTGATCTGGTGCTGCTCGGACTGGGCGAGGATGGCCACACCGCCAGCCTCTTCCCCGGCCATGACTGGGGCGCGGACGATACCGCACCGGATGTATTGGCGGTATGCGACGCACCCAAGCCGCCGCCGGAACGGGTTTCCCTGAGCGCCCGCCGCCTCGCCGCCGCCCGCGAGGTGATCTTTCTCGTCAGCGGCACGGGCAAACAGCCTGCCGTGGCCGACTGGCAGGCCGGCGCGGAAATTCCCGCCGCCGCCATCGCTCCGGCAAGCGGCGTGGATATTCTGCTCGACTTCCCTTTGCCGGAAAACTAGCACCGGCTACAACTCCACCGGCGTCGGCGTCACCCGCCAGATGTCGCGGCAATATTCGGCGATGGTGCGGTCGGACGAGAACTTGCCCATGCGCGCGACATTGAGGATCGACATGCGCGTCCAGTTTGCCGTGTCGCGATAGGCGGCGCTCGCCTGATCCTGACAGGCGATATACCCGGCATAGTCGGCACAGAGCAAATAGGGGTCGTGCTGCCCCCTGCGCGTCACCGCACCATAGTAGTCGTCGCGATTGAAGGCGTGAAAATCGAAGTCCTCGGCGGCCTCGGCGCTCCACAGACGCAGCAGGTTCCCCGTGCTGACGCCATGATCGAGGATCGGCGTATCGATGGCCACACCGTGGAAGGTCCCGCCGGGCACCCAGCGCACGCGGAAGCGATCCTGCTCATCGAGATATTGCTCGGTATGGCCGCCGAGTGTCACCTCATAGGCGACGTTGGGCCGCCGCACCTCCCACGGATTCCCGTAACGCAGCCTGTTGTCGGTGGTCTCGACCTGCTTGCCGTCGCGGATGGCCTGGGTGAAGATGCCGAATTCATAACGGATGCCATAGCTGATCGCGGATATCTGCAGGGTCGCCAGCGAATCCATGAAACAGGCGGCGAACCGGCCGAGCCCGCCATTGCCCAGCCCCGGCTCTTCCTCATGCTCGATCAGCTCGTCGAGATCGATGCCGAGACCGGCCAAAGCCTTGCGTGTAGGCTCCTCGATACCGAGGTTGAGCAGATTGTTGCCGAGGAACGGCCCCGGCAGATATTCCGCGGAGAGATAGCAGACCGTGCGCGGATTGACCTGCTGATAGGTACGAATCGTGCTGACCCAGCGGTGCAACATGCGGTCGCGCACCGTATAGGCCATCGTCTTGTACTTGTCATCAGGCGAGGCAACCTCAAGAAAGCGCCCCTTGACATAGAAATGATTGTCGAGAAATGCCAGGCGGATGCACTCTTCGGACAGTCCGGCGCGGATACTTTCGGCGCCGGCTTCCACTGCGCATTTTGGCTTGGCCATGTGCGACCCCCTCTCTGTCATGAGAGGTCATTTCGCACGATCCATCCCGGTATGCAAAATTCCGCGGCAACCAAACCGGCCGGCGCCGTCCTGCCAGCGCCGACTTTCAAGGCGCCCACATAATCAATCCAACTTGGCTTGTTGCTTACTTTGCACCCGATGCCACCAGTTGCTGCTCGATCAGATCGGTGGTCATGATGCCCGGCTTCACCTGGCCGTCTTCGAAGATCATCGTGGGGGTTATGTTGACGCGGCGATCTTTCGCCATTGCGGCGATTTTCGTCAGTGCGGCGGTGTCGCATTTCTTCTCCGCGGTCGGCGTCACGTTGCGCAGCATCGCGTCGTCCCAGGCCTTGAGACGGTCGGACGAGCACCAGATGGCGCGATTCTTTTCTTCGGAACCGTTCAGCAGAGAGAGCGGGAAGATGTAGGTGGTCAGGTTGTTCAGATTGACCAACTCCTTTTCCAGCCGCTTGCAAAAGGAGCAGTTCGGGTCGGCAAAGACAACCACTTTCCGGCTGCCATTGCCCTTGACGCGCTTCATCGCCAGATCGAGGGGCAAGGTGTTCAGGTTGACCGCAAACAGCGCCTTTTCCCTGGCTTCGGTGAGGTTCTGCATGGTGCGCAGGTCAATCACGCTGCCGGTAATCATGTAGCTCAGCTTCTCGTCGATGTACACCAACTGGTCATCGAAGACCACTTCGTACAAGCCGAAATAGGGCGTCTTGGTGACGCTGACGAGTTTTTGGTACGGGAATCTCTTTTGCATCGCGGCGCTGATGGCGGCCTCGTTGGCCATGGCCGTACCGGCGATGAAAATAGCCAGCAAGGCAAGACAGGATAAGCGTTTCATCATTTTTACCTGCAAGTGTTGGATGGCATGTTGTGAATGTCATGCGCCGCGTTGCGCACGCCAAGCCATTGCGGGAGGGTATCGGAACCCCTCTCGCCATGACTTGTGCGGCAATTGCTCAGACTTTGCGTTTACTTGATGTTCAGCGCCTCGCGGGAAATCTTGTCCAGCAGCATCTCGACTTCCTTGAGCGCGGCCTTGGAAGCGGGGCTGCCAGCCGGGTTGTACGGGGGGCGATAGGCGACATGCACCTTCTTGGGCTCGGCCGCGGTGCTGTAGAGGAGGATCGTGTAGGGGCAGAACGCGATGTTGTGCGGGTCGGCTTCCATGGTCTTGCGCGAGAGCACCGCGCTGCAGAACGAAAACGTCTGGGCCTGGTCTTCACCGAAAATTTTCCTGGTGGTGCCGAGGTCCTTGCCGGTACGGTCGAGCATCTGGCCGACGTGCGAGTTCTGGTCGATGACAAAGCCGCGGCTGCTGATGGCATTCATCAGGTCGTCGCGCGCATATTCATATTTCTGCTCCGCCGAATAGCGCACCACCGGGGCAGGATCTGCGGCGCCAGCCAGTTGAGAAAAGGGGGCGAGCAGCGTGAGGGCAAGTAACGGAAGAAGGGTCTGTCTGGTCATGATTGATTGCTCCTGCAGTGTGTGGATTGGGAACGCTCGGGAAAAAGCCTGCTTGTCATGTTTCTCGCATCATCAACGAGGTCTGGATTTTCATGGTGATGGCAGAACCGGCGACGATGGCGGCAAACGCCAGGAGGGATCCCAGCGAGAGGGTGGATACCCCGGTGACGCCCTGACCGATGGTGCAGCCCATGGCGGTGACGCCGCCAAAACCCATCAGCACGCCACCGCCGATGTGGTTGATCATGTCCTGGGCCGAGGTAAAGTATTCCCAGCGGAATGACCTGGAAATCAACGCATACAGGAATGAGCCGAGGGCCACGCCGAAGATGGTGGCGACGCCAAAGGTGATGATGTTCGAGGTGTCGGTCCAATAGCCGAAATATTCCAGCGTGTAGGCGGTCGGGGCCACGAAGGACATCGATTCGGCAAGGCGGGTGTTGGTGCCGAAATAGGTCATCTCCAGCGTATCCGGATTTTCCGCCAGGCCGATGTGGCCGGTCAGATACCAGCCGCCCACCACGATCAGGCCGATGACCAGGCCAGCCAGTTTGTTGTCCAGTTCCTGGCGGAATTCGCGATCCTTGAAAACGAAAATCAGGATGGCCAGGACAATGACGCCGGTTACCGCGAGTTGCATGGTTTGCACGCCGCTGCCGCCGGACAGCAGCGCGGGCAGGGTCTGACCGTGGTCGAAATGCAGCGAGACGCTGGGCGCCTGCAGCGCATTGACGCGGAAGGCGCCAAGGATGCCCTTCAACGTCGCGATGGCGGCAAAGCCCATGAAGATGAAGACGACCAGGGATTTCAGGTTGCCACCCCCGATGCGCACCAGGGTCTTATTGCCGCAACCCGAAGCGAGTGTCATGCCGACACCAAAACACAGTCCGCCGACGATGAAGGCCAGCCAGGGGAAACTGTTGCCGGTATAAATGGTTTTTGCCAGGTCGATCTGGCCGAAATAGGCCAGAGCATTGGTGCCGAGCATGGCGATGGCGATCGCCAGCAGCCAGGCGCGCATGCGCCCCCAGTGCCCCATGTTGACGACATCCGAGACTGCGCCCATGGTGCAGAAGCTGGTTTTATTGGCGATGAAACCAAAGACGATGCCGAGGGCGAACCCCCACCCGACGACAATTGTTGTCAGACTTGAGTCAGCGATGATTTATCTCCTTCTGTCCATGATCGATGCCCCGGCGCCTTGCTCAGGCGATGCCGCCATTGCCTTCGATGCCAATCAGTTTCGGCAGGTTGAGTTTGCGCGGTGAAATGACTTTCTTGTCACGCAGGTAGCCGGCCACCACGTCCCAGATCGGTTCCCCGGTCGCGCCTTCGGCCACCGGCGCCCAGCCGGCCACCTTGTAGGTCTTGTTGGGGTCGAGCGGCTTGCCTTTGAGCATCATGTTGTTGATGCGCTTGCCCATGCCCTGCCGCAAGTCGCAGGTATAGCTGATGCCACCAACCCGCACCATGTCGCCGCCCTGCTGCTTGTAGGGATCGGGATTGAACAGGTTGTCGCAGACATCTTCCATGATGTCCTTGATGGTTGCGCCGGTCATTTCGTTCAGCGTGGTCTGCGGGTAGGTGATCGCGGTCTGGTCCATCAGATGTTCCAGCGTGATGGTTTGACCAGGCAACAGCGAAGTGCCCCAACGGAAGCCCGGCGAGAATGCTGCGTCCGCGCCCTTCACTTCCATCAAGGCATCGAGGATCAACTGATCGAAGGTGCCGTTGAAGTTGCCGCGCCGATACAGCGTACCTTCGGTGATGGCGAGTTTTTCCGCCAGTCTGGCCTCATAGGGCGCACGCACCTTCTTGATCAGCGCCGCCATCTCCACATCCGGTTCGATCAGGTTGGCGAATACCGGCAGCAGCTTGTACTTGAAGCCGGCAACCTTGCCGCCCTTGACGTCGAGGTCCAGCACGCCGAGGAACTTGCCGTTGGAACCGGCATTGGTCACCAGTGTCTGGCCACCCGGATTCTTGACAATCGATGGTGCGGGTATGCCATCGTGGGTATGGCCGCCCATGATGGCATCGATGCCATTCACCCGGCTGGCCATTTTCAGGTCCACATCCATGCCGTTGTGCGACAGCACCACCACCACTTGCGCACCCTTGGCGCGCGCCGTGTTGACGACCTCCTGCATATGGTCGTCCTGGATGCCGAAGCTCCAGTCGGGGACCATGTGGCGCGGATTGGCAATCGGCGTATACGGAAATGCCTGGCCGATGATGGCGACCGGGATGCCCTGGATCTGCTTGATCACATAGTGCGGGAAAACCGGGTCGCCGAAATCGGTGGTCTTGATGTTCTGCGCAACGAAATCAAGCTTGCCTTTGAAATCGTTGTCGATGATCTGTTGCACCCGCTCGGCGCCCTGGGTGAATTCCCAATGGCCGGTCATCACATCGACACCCAGCAGCTTGCAGGCGTCCACCATGTCCTGCCCCTTGGTCCACAGGGCGGTGGCGGAACCCTGCCAGGTATCGCCGCCATCCAGCAGCAGGGCGCCGGGGCGGCTGGCGCGGATCTTCTTCACCAGTGTCGCCAGATGGGCGAAGCCGCCCACCTTGCCATAGGTGCGCGCGGCCTTTTCGAAGTCGAGATGGGTGAAGGCATGCGCCTCGACGGTGCCGGGACGGATGCCAAACGCTTTCAACAGCTTTTCGCCGACCAGATGCGGCGGACGGTTCAGGCTGTCGCCGAGGCCGATATTGACATTGGGCTCGCGAAAGTAAATCGGTAGCAATTGAGCATGGCAATCGGTGAAGTGCAGCAACGAGACATTGCCGAAGGCCGGCAGGTCGTAGAAACTCCTGGCATTGCCTTGCGACAAGGCTTGCCGGCTGTTCAAGGCAAAACCGGCGGCAGAAGCCACCGCCAGAATTTGCATGAATTCGCGACGGTTCATGGACATGGGAGAGCACCCTGTGCGATCAAAAACGGCCCCATTACGGGTATGCAGCCGGACAAGGGAACCCATCCCTTGCCCGACTCCTGTTACATCAGCGGTGTTAATTTGGCGACGTCAATGCCGGATTCCCGGCACGCTGATCTTCAGTCCGTTGTTGAGGACGGAAAGCGCCAGCTCAATGTCGCCATGCTCGGCCGCTCCGGGGGGAAGCTCGTTGGCGCGTATCGAAACGTTGCACCACTGGAAGCGCTTGTTGATGTCCCAGATTTCCGAACGGCTGGTACGCCACGTGGGGAAATGATCCAACTGGCCACGGAACTCGCCCAGCCACTGGCCGCGGATCCACTTATTGCCTCCCTTCTCGGCGGTATGGCAATCCACGCAGGCCAGGTTCAATTGCCCAAGCTTGGTGTTGAGCAATTTCGTGCCGCGCTTGATGGCCAGCTTGTGGTCTTTCGACTTGGTGTCGACATTCATCGGCTCGCCATTGGCCAGAAAACGCAGGTATACGGACAGGGCAAGATTCTCATTGCTTTGCAGCAGGAAATCATCGCCGGTGGTGGCGCGGGCATGGCGGGTGACGAATTCCTCAACCCCGAGCACCTTGCGCAGGCGCGGTTCGTACTTCGGCATGCCTGCCGCCCAGGTCTTGAACATCCGCTCCGGTTCGGCATGGCAGGTGGTACAGGATTGCTTGTTGGGACCTTCCCGCGAATACAAGTCCTTGCCCTTCTCCATTGCCGCCATCGCTTCATTGACAAAGGGGTCGAGATTGTCCCGCGTCTCTTGGGGAACAGGCCGGGTGACGGGGTTTTCCAGATTGTCCTTGAACACGGACTGGGTGTTCTGTGTTTTGAGAAACGCCACGATGTCCTTGATTTCATCAACGGTGAACAGCTTGTGCGCACCCCACGGCGGCATCACTGTGTCGGGCTTGGTCTTGCGTGCATCGAAGATGTAATTAAAGATATATTCGTCGCTGCGGCCCCAGATGGCGTGAGCGGAAAGGTCGAGGCCAACGTTGCCGGGCAATGCGGGGACCGGATTGCCCATAACGTGGCAGGCCAGGCAACTGCCGCCGCGCGAACGGTCAAAGGCCAGCTTCTCGCCTTTTTTAGGATCGCCTTCGATGGGGCCCTTGATCGTGATGGGTTTGCCGATGGGCGACGGGACAATCTTTTGCAGCGAGGAGAATTCGCTCCAATCGGTATCCGGCCAGCCCTTGTAGCGCTCCCAGGGACCGGCATAAGCGGGATTCTTCAGTTCCAGCTGTGCCGCCTTCTTCCCCTTGCCGGATTCACTGGCTGAAGCCGGAGCGGCAATTGAAAAGCAAAGTGCAAAAACTAACAGCATAAGCTGCGATTTATTTGAATTCATGACTTTCCCCTCTATCGATTGCATGCTGCAGGCAGTCTTGCGCAATAGCGCAAAGGCATTGCCATCAAACCACCTGCCACACTCTGGGATTCATTTCGTGCCGAGCCATGCCGGTGCAGACAGGGCATCCGGAGCGACTGACACGAGTCGATGTTTATCTTGCGGTTACGGCTATCTCGCCGCTGAACTTCGTGCCCAGGTTATCGACGGCACTGACAACAACCTTGTCGCCGACCTTGGCGCCCCTGACCCTGAAACCGATAAACGGATTTCGGGCAATCGCGATACCCCACTGCGCATCCAGCACGGTCTTGCCATTCAATGTGGCCACCACCTGGTCAATGAAGTGCGGCGGGATAAGTTTTCCGGTCTTTGGATCCTTGCGCGCACCGGTTTCCATGATGTGGTTCATCCGCACCTTCACGTCGGTGATCTCGCCCTGCAGCGTCGCACGCATTTTCATTTCTTCAGCCATGTTCGTCTCCTCGTCAATTCTTAAGGGTCTTCGTGAAAGAGTGTGGGTAAAAATGCATGTCAATCAGATTTTCGGCAGC
>CAZOMI010000020.1:19466-39634 GCA_964580925.1 uncultured Methyloversatilis sp. | reverse complement strand
TGAAGTTGGTGGTGCCGTTGATGATGCCGGCGATCCACTGGATGCGGTTGGCGGTGAGGCCCTCGCGCAGCGCCTTGATGATCGGGATGCCGCCTGCCACCGCCGCCTCGAAGGCCACCATCACGCCCTTGCTTTGCGCGGCAGCGAAGATCTCGTTGCCATGCATCGCCAGCAACGCCTTGTTGGCAGTCACGACATGCTTGCCATTTTCGATGGCCTTGAGCACCAGGTCCTTGGCGATGCCGCAGCCGCCGATCAGTTCAACAACGATGTCGATCTCGGGGTTGCTGACCACGGCAAAGGCGTCATCCGTCACCGCCGCCTTGCCGCCGGTGACTTGCCTGGCCAGCTCGAGATTCTTGTCGGCCACCTGCGTGACGCGAATCGGTCGACCGGCGCGCCGGGTGATTTCCGCTTCATTGCGGGAAAGAACGGTAAATGTGCCGCCACCGACCGTGCCGATGCCCAGCAATCCGACATTGATTGGTTTCATAAATACCCGGAAAAGTGAGAAAGTTTGATCAGTTGCCGTGCCGCTTGCGGTATTGCTCAAGAAAGCGGGCGATGCGGCCGATGGCCTCGGTGAGGTCATCGACATTGGGCAGGAACACGACACGGAAGTGATCGGGGCTCGGCCAGTTGAAGCCGCTGCCCTGCACCAGCAGCACGCGTTCGGCTTCGAGCAGTTCGAGAATGAACTGCTGGTCGTTGCTGATCGGATACATCTTTGGATCGAGGCGCGGAAAACAATACAACGCCGCCTGCGGCCTGACACAGGAAACGCCCGGCAGCGCCGACAACATATCCCACGCCAGGTCGCGCTGCTTGCTCAGGCGGCCCTGCGGCGCAACCAGATCGTCGATGCTTTGATGGCCGCCCAGGGCAGTCTGGATGGCGAACTGGCCGGGCACATTCGAGCACAGGCGCATCGAGGCGAGGATGCCGAGCCCCTCGATATAGTCGGCGGCATGCCGTCTTTCGCCGGAGACCACCATCCAGCCGGCGCGAAACCCGCAGGCGCGGTAGTTTTTCGACAGGCCGTTGAAGGTGATGAACAGCACGTCGTCGGCGAGACTGGCCAGCGAGGAGTGCGTGTTACCGTCATACAGCACCTTGTCGTAGATCTCGTCGGCCAGGACGATCAGCTCGTGCTGGCGCGCCAGTTCGACAATCTCCTTCAGCAGATCGTCCGGGTAGAGCGCCCCGGTCGGGTTGTTCGGGTTGATGACGACGATGGCGCGCGTGGCCGGCGTGATCTTGGCGCGGATGTCGGCGATGTCGGGCAACCAGCCGGTGCCCTCGTCGCAAAGATAGTGCCGCGGCGTGCCGCCGGAGAGCGTGACCGCCGCCGTCCACAACGGATAGTCGGGCATCGGCACCAGCACCTCGTCGCCGTTGTTGAGCAGCGCCTGCATCGACATGACGATCAGTTCGGAAACGCCGTTGCCAAGATAGATGTCGTCGATGGTGACGCCGGCGATGCGCTTTTGCTGGCAGTAATGCATCACCGCCTTGCGCGGGGCGAACAGTCCCTTGGAGTCGGAATAGCCGGAAGCGTCGCGCAGGTTGCGGATCACGTCGACGACGATTTCTTCCGGCGCTTCGAAGCCGAACGCCGCCGGATTGCCGATGTTCAGCTTGATGACGCGATGCCCCTCCTCTTCCATCTGGCGCGCGCGCGCCAGCACCGGACCACGGATGTCATAACACACACTGGCGAGTTTGCTGGATTTGAGAACGGGTTGCATGGCAGTCGGGAGCGCGCTGGCGATAAAAAGCGAAGGGCTATAATCTTAACCCGGATGGAGCTCGAACCGCAGCAACCCAACGTACAGAAGTTGCACTCTTACCACAGACCACCGCCATGAAACTCCACGCCGCTTCGCTCAGCACCGCCCATGCCGTCACCGGCTATGGCGACCGCCATGTCTCCATCGACGGCCGAGAACTCCGGCGCAGCCTGCTGCTGCTGCCAGACCATCTCGATCAGGATTGGGGTCCGGACGACTTTACCGCGCTCGCCCACGCCCACCTCGAATCACTGGCGACGCTGCGCTGCGATGTCCTGTTGCTCGGCACCGGCAACCGGCAACGCTTTCCCTCGCCCGCCTTGCTGCGGCCGCTGATCGAGGCCGGCCGCAACATCGAAGTGATGGACACGCAGGCCGCCTGCCGCACCTACAATATCCTGATGACCGAGGGCCGCGTGGTAGCCGCCGCATTGATCATCGAAATTTCGTCCGCGCCATGAATGCCGTCAGCCTGGCACTGGTGCTTGTCGGCGTGCTGCTGAGTGTCGCCGCACAGCTGCTGTTGAAGGCCGGCACCAACGCCATCGGCCATTTCGAGTTTCATTGGCAGAACGCCCTCCCCATCGGCATCAAGATGGCCATGCACCCCGCCATCCTCGCCGGCATTGCCTGCTCTGTCATCGGCCTGACCGTCTGGATCATGGCGCTCTCGCGCGTGCCGGTCAGCATTGCCTACCCGATGCTGTCGATCGGCTACCTGATCAATGCGATTGCCGCCTGGGCCTGGCTCGACGAACCGCTGGGCGGGCAATCACTGCTGGGCATCGGCTTCATCATCCTTGGCGTCTGGCTGATTGCCCGTCCCTAGGCCGATCAGGCCAGGATCCTGCACCGCAGGCCAGCCGATCTCCTCCCACTCCCGAATTCCCCAACCCCTCATGCCGCGCATTGCTCTCAAAATTGAAGTTCCCAGCTACCGCGCTGCCTGTGCCGGCGTACCGGTACTGACCGACCTGCTGCGCCGCCATCGTGCCGGCGCCAGTTTTGTCTTTGCCCTCGGCCCGGACCGCTCCGGACGCGCGCTCGGCCATGCCTGGCAACCGCAATTGCATGGTCGTGCCACCCACACCTCGCTGGCCGCACACTTCGGCCTGCGCCCGCTGCTTTACGGCACCCTCCTGCCGGCACCCCATATCGGCCGACGCTGTGCCGACATTTTGCGCCGCGTGCGCGACGCTGGCTTCGAGCTTGGCCTGCACGGCTGGGACACGCTGCGCTGGCTGGCGGAAGTAGACAAGGCTGATGCTGCCTGGAGCGAAACGCAGCTCAAGCGCGCCATGGCTGCGTTCGAGGAAATTTTCTCCACGCCTCCCCTGCTGCATGCCGCCCCTGGCTGGCGTGGCAATCCGCATAGCCTGCGCCTGACCCAGCGCTGCAATTTTGCCTATGCCAGCGACACCCGCGGCCGTCATCCTTTTGTGCCGGTGTGGCATGGCGAGATCGTGCGCTGCCCGCAAATCCCCACCACCCTGCCCACGCTGGACGAACTTGCCGAGGTGGCGAACCCCGACCCGCACGCCTTGTGCGAGCAGTTGCTGGCACTCACCGCCACGCCACCAGTCACCGATCATGTATTCACGCTGCGCATCGAACCCGGCACGACGCAACGTGTCGAACTGATCGAGGCGTTGCTGACCGGCTGGCGCGAACAGGGTCATGAACTCACATCCATTCAGGCGCTGGCTAGCGGCCTGGCCGTGGATAAACTTCCCCGCCATGAGATCGTGGTGGGCAAGGTAGCCGGACGTCACGGTACCCTGCTGTTGCAGGGCAATGAATTTTTATCCGACTGGAGGCAAGCCACATGAGCACTACATCCACCCCGTCCGCCGGTGGCCTGGAAGTTCCCGATTTTTCGCTGCCGGCCACCGCCGGCCAGACCTTTCACCTCGCGGCGTTGCGCGGCCGGCCGCTGGTGATTTATTTCTATCCCAAGGACAGCACGCCCGGCTGCACCACCGAGGCGCAGCAGTTTCGTGACCTGCATGCCGAATTCGTCAAGGCCGGCGGCAGCGTCTGGGGCGTGTCGCGCGACAGTATCAAATCGCATGAAAGCTTCAAGCGCATGCTGGGGCTGCCCTTCGAACTGCTGTGCGACGCGGATGAAACCGCCTGCATCCTGTTCGGTGTCATCAAATTGAAAAATATGTATGGCAAACAGGTCAAGGGGATCGAACGCAGCACCTTCCTGATCGACCGTAACGGCAAGCTGGCCCGCGAGTGGCGCGCCGTCAAGGCCGATGGTCATGCTGCCGCGGTGCTGGCCGCCCTGCAGGTGCTGTAAAGCTTTTTCCGATTGGAGAGTCATGAACGCCAAACGCACCACCAAGCCGGGCAAGCCCACCAAGCTGTTTGTGCTCGACACCAATGTGCTGATGCACGACCCGCTCTCGCTGTTCCGCTTCGAGGAACACGACATCTACGTGCCGATGATGACGCTCGAAGAGCTCGACGCCAACAAGAAGGGCATGTCGGAAGTGGCGCGTAACGCCCGCCAGACCAGCCGTCTGCTTGACGAGATCGTCAGCAGTTGCGAGGCCTGCATCGCCGCGGGCATCGCATTGGCCGGCCCGTCGCACGGCCTGGCGAGCGGACACCTGCTATTGCAAACCGAAGCGATCAACAGCGTGTTGCCCGTATCGCTACCGACTTCGCGCGCCGACAACCAGATCATTGCCGTGGCGATGCATCTGCACCGGCAACTGCCGCAACGGCCGGTGATCCTCGTCACCAAGGACATCAACATGCGCATCAAGGCCCGCGCGCTGGGCCTCGATGCGCAGGATTACTTCAACGACAAGGTACTGGAGGACACCGACCTCCTCTATACCGGCAGCCTGGAACTACCCGAAGATTTTTGGGACACGCACGGCAAGGGCCTGGAATCCTGGAAGCAGGAAGGCAAAACCTACTATCGCATCAGGGGCCCGCTCTGCCCCGATCTGCTGGTCAATGAATTCGTCTGGCAGGACGGCGCGCAGCCCCTGCAGGCCTGGGTAAAAGTCGGTTCCGGCAAGACGGCGGAACTGGAAACATTGACCGACTATTCCCACGCGAAAAACGCCGTCTGGGGCATCACGGCAAGAAACCGCGAGCAGAATTTCGCCTTGAACCTGCTGATGCATCCCGACATCGACTTCGTCACGCTGCTCGGCCAGGCCGGCACCGGCAAGACGCTGCTGACCCTGGCCGCCGCGCTGACCCAGACCCTGGAGCAGAAACGCTTTGCCGAAATCATCATCACCCGCGTCACCGTGCCGGTCGGCGAGGACATCGGCTTCCTGCCCGGCACCGAAGAGGAAAAAATGACGCCGTGGATGGGTGCGCTGGAGGACAACCTCGACGTCCTCAACAAACCGGCCGAGATAGGCGAAAAGACCGGCAGCGGCTACTCCGGCAGCTATTCGGGAGAATGGGGCCGCGCCGCGACAATGGACTTGATCCGCAGCCGTATCAAGATCAAGTCACTCAACTTCATGCGCGGCCGCACCTTCCTGAACAAGTTCGTCATCATCGACGAGGCGCAAAACCTCACGCCGAAGCAGATGAAAACCCTGATCACCCGCGCCGGCCCCGGCACCAAGGTGGTCTGCCTGGGCAACATCGCGCAGATCGACACGCCATACCTGACCGAGGGTTCATCCGGCCTGACCTACGTCGTCGACCGTTTCAAGGGCTGGCCGCACTCCGGCCACATCACCCTGCTGCGCGGCGAACGCTCGCGCCTGGCCGATCATGCCGCGGAAGTGCTGTAAAAAACCGCCAGCCTCCTTTGTGCGCCGATGGCGCACAAAGGAGGCTGGCCATCAGATCCCCAGGTAGGCGGCCTTCACCTGCTCGTTGTCGAGCAGTTCCTGCCCGGTGCCGGTCAGGATGATCGAGCCGGTTTCCATGACATAGCCGCGGTCGGCGATTTCCAGGGCGGCATAGGCATTCTGCTCGACCAGGAAAATGGTCATACCCTGCGCTTTCAGGGTGCGCACGACGTTGAAAACTTCCTCGACCAGTAGCGGCGCCAGACCCATCGACGGCTCGTCCAGCAACAGCAAGCGCGGTCGTCCCATCAGCGCCCGGCCGATCGACAGCATCTGTTGCTGGCCACCGGAGAGTGTACCGGCGGGCAGGTGGCGCTTTTCCTTGAGCACCGGAAAAGTCTCATAAACCCGTTCCAGCCCGACCGTGAGCCGGCCCCTGGATTGCGTAATGGCGCCCAGGCGCAGGTTGTCCTCGACCGACAGGGGGCCGAAAACCTGACGTCCCTCGGGCACCTGGCAGATGCCCAGACTGACGCGCCGGTCGGGACTGAACTGCGTGATGTCTTCGTCATCGAAGATGATGGTTCCGGCGACCACGGGCTGCACGCCGGAGATGGCCCTGAGCAGGGTCGTCTTGCCCGCGCCGTTGGCGCCGACCAGGGCCACCAGTTCGCCGCTGCGAATCTCCAGGCTGATTTCCTTGATGGCGCGGATCCGGCCATAACAGCTTTCGACTGCACGCACGGCCAGCACCGATTTGCGCACCGTAACAGCGGCGTCGTGCATCAGCAGTCCGGCGGCCGATCCGCCCAGTCCGACCGATTCCGGGGCCAGGTTGACCACGCGATGGTAGAGCTCGCGAAACTCCGCCTGGCGCTTGGTGCCGAACTGCGGGTGGTCCGCGTCGGACAGCACCGCATCGAGTTTCTGAATGTCTTCGGCGGTCAGCACCTTGTGGGCACGGGGCAGCAACTTGCCCTCCTCCTTGCCGATGTGACTGCGGATTTCGGCCACCAGTTCGCGCAGCGCCTCGACAAACAGCGGCCGGCCGGCCTCACTATGCGACTCGGCCAGGGCAGCACGCAGCCGGGCGATCAGCGGTGCGCCATCGACGTGCTCGAGGGACAGCTCATCGAGAAGCGGAATCAGCGTCGGGTCGCGTTCGCGCAGCAAGCCGAACAGGAGCAACTCCTCGCGCGGATTGTGCATGTGGTTGGAGTACTCGTCGATGTAGGTGAACACCGCTTCGAAGAAACGCTTGTCGGGTTGTGCGCCATGCTCGATGTCATCGGCCAGATCGGCGATCGCATGGCCCAGTTGCCACTGGTTGCGGTGTTCATCGGTAATGGTCCGCAATGTCAGGCTGCGCATCGTCGTCTTTCAAGAAATTCGCCGGGCCGCCCCAAGAATTTCTTGGCCCCTTGAGGGGAGAACGGCGCGCAGCGGCGTTTGCGGGGTGGGCTCACGGTCATTGATGCGTGCCGAGATAGGCCGCAATCACGTCGGGGTTGCGCCGCACTTCCTCGGCCGTTCCTTCGGCGAGCTTCCTGCCATAGTCGAGCACCAGGATCTGGTCCGAGATGTTCATCACCATCTTCATGTCGTGTTCCACCAGCACCACGGTCACGCCGGAGTCGGCGACCTTGCGTACCAGGATGTCGACCTCGCCGGTTTCCTTCGGGTTCAATCCGGCGGCCGGTTCGTCGAGAAACAGGACGCGTGGCTTGGCGGCCAGCGCACGGGCAATTTCCAGCCGTTTCAGAGCACCATACGGCATGGCATCGGCGTGGGCGTCAATGAAAGCGTCCAGTCCGACCAGTCGCATCAACTCCGCTGCCTCTTCGCGCAGCACGGCATCGCGCCGGGCAATGCCGGGGAAGCGCAGCGCGCCCTTGAAGAGGTTGCGATCAAGCCTGAGGTGCGCGCCAACCATGACATTCTCGAGCGCCGTCATGTTCATGCACACCTGCAGATTCTGGAAGGTGCGCGCCATGCCGAAACGCGCCAGTTCATGCGGCGCGACGCCGGCGATGTCGCGTCCGTCCAGGCGAATCTGCCCCTCGCTCGGAACGTAGATGCCGGTGATGAGATTGAACAGCGTTGTCTTGCCAGCGCCATTCGGGCCGATGACCGAATAGACGATCCCGGCATCGACGGCAAAACTGACATTCTGCACGGCGCGCACGCCGCCGAAGATCTTGGTGAGGTTGCTAACTTCGAGGAGCGCCATTCATCGTCTCCCGAATTTGGCCGCCAGTGTCGGCACCAGCCCCTTGGGCATGAAGATCATGCAGAACATCAGGATGGCGCCAAAGACGACCGTTTCCCAGCCCTCGAAGCCGGCCAGCGCCTGCGGCAAGGCCGTCAACAGGACGGCGCCGATCAGCGAACCATAGATCGAGGCCATGCCGCCGATAACGACCATGGTCACCAGTTCGATCGAATGGAAGAAATCCGCCACATTGGGCGTCACGAAGCCGACATAGTGGGCCGTCACCGAACCCATCAGGCTGGCGAAAACCGCCGACAGCACGAAGATCGCCAGCTTGTACTTCGCCACGTCGACACCGACCACCTGCGCAGCCACCTCGGAGCCATGCAACGCGCGCAGCGCCCGCCCGAACGGCGAGTTGATCAGGTTCAGCGAAGCCCACAGGCTGAACAGCAGGATGCCCGTCAGCACCCAGTACCACTGCTTTTCGCCGGATATTTCAAGGCTGAACAGCGCCAGGGCCGGCACCGGCATACCGTCGGGCCCCCCGGTCAGGGTCGCTTCGTTGCGAATGATGATCGACAGGATGATGCCCAGGCCCAGGGTCGCCATGGCAAGATAGTGCCCCTTCAGCTTGAAGATCGGGCGCGCCACCAGCGCCGCCAGCACCCCCGCCCCGAGCGCACCGGCCAGCATGGCAGCCAGCGGTGACCAGCCATAATGCGTCGTCAAAACCGCCGAGGCGTAGGCGCCAATGCCGACGAAGCCGGCGTGGCCGAGGCTGATCTGGCCGGCAAAGCCGATCAGCAGATTGAGCCCGAGCACGATGCAGGCATTGATCAGCATGCGGATCGCCAGATCGAGGTAAAAGTTGTTCGGCAGCAGAAATGGCAATGCGGCCAGCACGACCGCAATGACGATCAATCCGGTAAAGCGTGATCTCGGCATGGTCAAACCCGATCGGTAATCTTGCCGCCAAACAGGCCGCGCGGCATGAAGAACAGGAAAACCAGAATCAGCCCGAAGGGGATCGCATCCTTGTATGCCGAGGAGACATACCCGGCACCCATGGCCTCGATGATACCCACCAACAGGCCGCCAATCACAGCGCCGAGCCCGCTGCCCAGCCCGCCAACCACGGCGGCGACAAAGCCCTTGAGCCCGAGCATGATGCCCACATCGTAGGAAGTCAGCGTCAGCGGTGTCAGCAGGATGCCGCCGATGGCGCCGAGCGCACCCGACAGGGCATAACTGATGAACAGCACGCGGCTGGTATTGATGCCGACCAACTGGGCCGCCAGGCGGTTGTAGGAGGTGGCGAGAATCGCCTTGCCCATCAGCGTGCGACTGAAAAACCAGCCCAGTCCGGCCACCACCAGCGCCGCCACGCCCAGCACCCAAAGGCTTTGCGGCAGCAGCGTGGCGCCGGCAATGACGATCGGCTCGGACCCCGAAAACGCCGGAAAGCTGTGCGTGCCCTTGCCGAGAAATATTTGCACCACGCCGCGAATCACCAGCGAGGCACCGATGGTAATGATGATCAGGGTCGTCACCTCGGCGTTCCTGGCCGGTTCGATCGCCAGCTTTTCGATCAGGATGCCGACCAGCGCCGGAATGAAGATCGCCAGCAGCACGGCAACAGGCATCGGCATGCCCGATTGCAGAAAGAACACCGTCAGCATGCCGCCGAGCATGATGAATTCGCCCTGGGCGAAATTGATCACGTTGCTGGCGTTGTAAATCAGCGTAAACCCCAACGCCGCCAAGGCATAGGCAGCGCCGACCGTAATGCCGGAAAACAGGAATTGCAGAAATTGCGGCAGCCACTCGCCGTTCATGAAGCCCCTCCTCCCGGGATTCTGGTTGATCCGTGACCTCTTTTCGTGGTGCGGGCCGACGCATCAGGATCGCCATTATGCCTTGATCCGTTTTCACAACCACGTCCTCGTTGTGGTAATTTTCAACATTTCCATAACAATGCCGGCGCGGGGAGAAGATCATGGCGGCCAACAGACCGCAAGCGCAAGCTTTTGCAAGCATCGAAACAGCCAGTCGCGACGAAATTACCGCGTTACAGACGCAGCGGTTGAAAAAGACCCTCCAGCACGTCTACGCCAACGTCCCCCACTATCGCAACAAGTTTGATGTTATCGGCATACATCCGGACGATCTTCATGAATTGTCTGATTTGGCCAGGTTCCCGTTCACCACCAAATCCGATTTGCGGGAGAACTATCCGTTTGGCATGTTTGCCGTACCGCGCGAGCAGGTGGTGCGGGTGCATGCCTCCTCCGGCACGACGGGCAAGCCGACCGTGGTCGGCTACACCAAAAACGACATCGACACCTGGTCCAGCCTGATGGCCCGCTCGATTTTCGCCGCGGGCGGCCGCCCCGGCGACATCGTCCATGTCGGTTACGGTTACGGCCTGTTTACCGGCGGCCTGGGCGCCCACTACGGCGCCGAGCACCTCGGCTGCACGGTCATCCCGATGAGCGGCGGTCAGACCGAAAAGCAGATCCAGATCATCAATGACTTCCGCCCCGACATCATCATGGTGACGCCTTCGTACATGCTGGTACTGGCCGAGGAATTCGACAAGCAGGGTCTTGATTCGCGCGCCTCCTCGCTGCGCATGGGCATGTTCGGCGCCGAACCGTGGACCGAGGCGATGCGCAATGAAATCGAAGCCAAGATGAACATCGATGCCGTCGATGTCTATGGACTTTCGGAAGTACTCGGCCCCGGTGTCGCCTGCGAATGCTTCGAATCGAAGGACGGCCCGGTGATCTGGGAAGACCATTTCTACCCCGAGATCATCAACCCGGAAACGGGAGAAGTCGTGCCCGATGGCGAAGAAGGCGAGCTGGTATTCACCTCGCTGACCAAGGAAGCCTTTCCCGTCATCCGCTACCGGACGCGCGACCTCACCCGCTTGCTGCCACCGACTTCACGCACGATGCGCCGCATCGGCAAGATTGTCGGCCGCTCCGACGACATGCTGATCATCCGTGGCGTCAACGTCTTCCCGACGCAGATCGAGGAGCTGATCCTCAAGGACAAGCGCCTGTCCGGCAATTACCAACTGATTGTTACCCGCGAAGGCCATCTGGACGCGCTCGAAGTAAAGTGCGAACTGCAGCGCGAGGCGAGTTTCAAGGTCACCGGCACGGAACGCCAGGAAGTCGCCCATCTGCTGCGTCACCACATCAAGTCGCTGATTGGCGTATCTACGGAAGTCCGGGTGATGGATTCTGGCGCCATTCCGCGCATCCAGGGCGGCAAGGCCCAACGCGTCATCGATCAACGCAACAAATCATAACTTTGATAACAAAGAGGAGATCTTCACAATGAAACAATTATTCAAAAAACTTGGCCTGGCCGTTGCCGGCGCCACCATCGCTGGCGCCCTGACGCTCTCCAGTGCCTTCGCCAACGAGCCGATCAAGCTTGGCTCGGTACTGTCGGTCACCGGCCCCGCCGCGTTTCTCGGCGACCCGGAACTCAAGACGCTGCAAATGTATGTCGAAAAGATCAACAAGGAAGGTGGCGTGATCGGCCGACAGATCCAGCTCATACACTACGACGATGGCAGTGATGCCGGCAAGGCCAACGGCTTTGCCAAGCGGCTGATCGAGGAGGACAAGGTTGACCTGATCGTCGGTGGCACGACGACCGGCAGCACCATGTCGATGGTACCGCTGGTTGAAAAGGCCGGCCTGCCCTTCATTTCCCTGGCCGGCGCGGTCGTCATCATCGAACCGGTGAAGAAATGGGTCTTCAAGACACCGCACACCGACCGCATGGCGGCCGAAAAGGTGTTCGAGGACATGAAGAAGCGCAACCTGACCCAGGTCGCCCTGCTTTCCGAGACCTCAGGATTCGGCCAGTCCGGCAAGCGGGAAACCGAAGCCATGGCCGCCAAGATGGGCATCACGCTGGTCGCCAACGAAACCTACGGCCCCAAAGACACCGACATGGGCCCGCAACTGACCAAGATCCGCAATGCACCGGGCGTGCAGGCCGTCTTCGTCTTCGGCCTCGGCCAGGGTCCGGCCATCGTCACCAAGAACTACCAGCAGCTCGGCATCAAGCTGCCGCTGTATCACGCCCACGGCGTCGCTTCCGAGGAGTTCATCAAGCTCGCCGGGGCGGCGGCCGAAGGCGTGCGCCTGCCCGCCGCGGCATTGCTGGTCGCCGACAAGCTCGATGCCAAGGACCCGCAAAAGCCAGTCGCCGTGGCCTACAAGAAAGCCTACAACGAGCGCTACAAGGAAGACGTCTCCACCTTCGGCGGCCACGCGTACGACGGCCTGATGATGGTGGTCGAAGCCATCAAGCGGGCGGGCGGCACGGACAAGGCCAAAGTGCGCGACGAAATCGAAAAAACCAGGGGCTTCATCGGCACCGCCGGCAAGGTCAACATGTCACCCACCGATCACATGGGGCTCGACCTGTCGGCATTCCGCATGCTCGAAGTCAAAAATGGCGACTGGGCGCTGGTGAATTAAGGCCCGCCCTCCCCCGCCCCCTCCCTCGCGGGAGGGGTGACTGTTGTTCGCTGCGCTCATCTATTACGGGGTGCCCCCGTTCATGCTTGGGCGCGGATTGCGCCTGGCGGCGCGTGCCGCCTTGCCTTGGGGCGGCCCGGCGGCAAGGCTACTGAAGTAGTGATGTAATTATTCTGACGAAAGAAAAGCCCGCTATTAACGGGGTTTTTTATTTTGGCGCCGTCCCACCAGCGCCGACTTTCAATACGAACCCGGTGAAGCAAAATTCTCGAATCTTGTGTATTCGCCGAGGAAAGTCAGCTTGGTCATGCCGGTCGGGCCGTTACGGTGCTTGCCGATGATGACTTCGGCAACGCCTTTTTCCGTGGTGTCGGGTTTGTAATACTCCTCGCGGTACATCATCATGATGATGTCGGCATCCTGCTCGATGGCACCCGATTCGCGCAGGTCGCTCATCAGCGGGCGCTTGTCGTTGCGTTCCTCGACCTTGCGCGAGAGCTGCGAGAGGGCGATGATCGGCACTTGCAGTTCCTTCGCCAGCGCCTTGATGGAGCGCGAGATCTCCGAAATTTCGGTGGCGCGGTTTTCGTTGTTCTTCACCGAACTCATCAGTTGCAGGTAGTCGATCACGATCAGCCCCAACTGGCCGCATTGGCGGTGCAGGCGGCGTGCCCGCGCGCGCAGGTCGGAGGCGTTGAGCATGCCGCTTTCATCGATATGGATGGGCGCATCGTGCAGTTTGCCGAGCGCCATCGACATCTTTTCCCAATCTTCATCCGACAGCTTGCCGGTACGAATCTTGGTCTGGTCGAGCCGGCCCGCCGACGAAAGAAAGCGCATCGCCAGTTGCGGCCCGGACATTTCCAGGCTGAAAATCGCCACGGGCTTGCGCAGTTCCATGCCGACGTGCTCGGCAATATTGAGCGCAAAAGCCGTCTTGCCCATCGATGGCCGACCGGCGACGACAATCATGTCGCCCGGCTGCAAGCCCGAGGTCATGCGGTCTAGGTCATGGAACCCGGTCGCCAGTCCGGTGATGTCGGAGGGATTCTCGCGATTGAAGAGCACCTCGATGCGCTCGACCACGCCCCCCAGAATCGGCGTGATCGCCTGAAAGCCCTGCATCGAGCGGTTGCCCGCCTCGGCAATCTCGAAGACTTTTTGTTCAGCGGCATCGAGCAGTTGCTTCACGTCGCGGCCGGCGGGGTTGAGGGCCGAACCGGCGATTTCGTCGCCAACCGTCACCAGTTTGCGCAACACCGCGCGCTCGCGCACGATCTCGGCATAACGACGGATGTTGGCGGCGGAGGGCGTGGCATTGGCAATTTCACCCAGATAGGCCAGCCCGCCAGTCTGGTCGGCCTGATTGGCATGTTCGATGGACTCGAATACGGTCACCACGTCGGCCGGACGCCCGGCTTCGACCAGCTTGCGGATGTGCGCGAAGATGCGCCGGTGATCGTCGCGATAAAAATCCGACTCGTTCACTTGGTCGGCAATGCGATCCC
Organism: uncultured Methyloversatilis sp.; assembly: GCA_964580925.1. Classification (GTDB taxonomy): domain Bacteria; phylum Pseudomonadota; class Gammaproteobacteria; order Burkholderiales; family Rhodocyclaceae; genus Sulfuricystis. The sequence goes on along the minus strand of CAZOMI010000020.1, from coordinate 25,837 downwards.
AGGCCTGATTGTCGAGCAGCAGACCACCCAGCAGCGACTGCTCGGCCTCGATCGAATGCGGCGGCAGCTTGAGCGCGGCGACTTGGGCATCCCCGCCTCCGCTCAGGTAATTCTGCGTATAGGGTTGTGCAGCCAATTGGGCGCCTGGGGCATGGGCCATAATTTCTCCTCGTGGCATTTTCGCCAAGGACGGAAGTCTACTCGCCGGCTTACTTGAAGGGGAGTGAACAAACTGTGGAAATGCGGTGGATAGAATGTGAGTAAGCTGTGCATAAGCATTCTGGTAAGCATTTAATTCAACCCTGCCGAGGCAGCGCTTGCTGAGCAACTGTATTTGTCGGCAAGACACCACAGCCGGTTAGCATCGTTATTTTCGATGTATATCGTCGCAGTATTCGAATTGCCGGATGCTTTTCTTTGTCCTAGTATTCGTTTTTGATTAATCGGGGATGACAGGAAAGGCAAGATGCGCATCGACATTCAGGCACAAGGCTTTGAATTGACTGACGGCCTGCGCGACCATACCGAACGGCGCCTGCGGTTTGCCCTGAGCTGGGCCGACCACTACGCCAGAAAGGTCAGCGTACGATTAACCGACATCAATGGATCGCGCGGCGGCAACGACAAGCGTTGCCACATCCAGATTCCGTTGCCGGGGATTCCCGGCGTGGTGATTGAGGATACCGAGTCCGATCTTTACGTCGCGATCGACCGGGCTATTGACCGCGCGGAACGTGCGGTGGTGCGGCGGGTCGGCCGCTTGCGCGAGCAGCACCATGAGCGGATTGACTCTGCAACAGATAGCACCATATTACAAGAAGTTCCCGATCCAGCGCGGCTCGCATCGAACAGTCGCTGATACTCCGTTACTGAAAGGAAATTACTCATGAAACGCACCCTGCTCTTCCTCGGCACCAACATGGCCATCTTGCTGGTGCTGTCCGTCACCATGCGCCTGTTGGGCGTGGAGCCTTACCTGACGGCCCAGGGGCTGAACCTCACTTCGCTCTTGATCTTTGCGGCGGTGATGGGCTTCGGCGGTGCGTTCATCTCGCTGGCCATCTCCAAGTGGACGGTCAAGAGGTCGATGGGCGTGCAGGTGATCGGGGCGCCGGCGAATTCGACCGAGTTCTGGCTGGTGGAAACCGTCCGGAAATATTCGACGGCAGCCGGCATCAAGATGCCCGAGGTCGGGATTTTCGATTCGCCCGACGTCAACGCCTTCGCCACCGGCATGACCAGGAACAGCTCGCTGATCGCGGTCTCCACCGGCCTCTTGCAACAGATGACGCGGCCGGAAGCCGAGGCGGTGCTGGGCCATGAAGTCGCCCACGCCGCCAACGGCGACATGGTGACGATGGCGCTGATCCAGGGCGTGGTAAATACTTTCGTCATGTTTCTCTCAAGGGTGATCGGCCACACCGTGGACCGGGTGATTTTCAAGAACGAGCGTGGCCACGGCCCGGCGTTTTTCGTCACCATGATCATCGCCGAGCTGGTGCTGGGCGTCCTCGCGTCGATCATCGTCATGTGGTTCTCGCGCCAGCGCGAGTTCCGCGCCGACCACGGCGGTGCCAGCCTGGCCGGACGGAAAAACATGATCGCCGCGCTGGAACGCCTGAATGCCCTGCATCCGCAGCCGCTGCCCGACAAGATGGCGGCCTTTGGCATCGCTGGCGGCGGCAACGGCGGGATCAAGCGCTTGTTCATGACCCATCCGCCCCTGGAAGAGCGCATCGCCGCGCTCAAGGCGGCGCAGTAAGCCATGACGGTAACCGCCGGGCCTGCCGCAACGCCGGACAAGCGGGGGCGTCTGCGCGCCTTCATCGAACATCCGCGCGTGCAGGGCGCCATCATCGTCCTGATCCTGATCAATGCGGCCTTGCTCGGCATGGAGACCTGGCCCGCCGCGATGGCTGCGGCGGGCGGGCTGATTCTCGCCATCGACCGGCTCATTCTTGGCGTGTTCGTGGTGGAAATCGCCCTGCGCCTGTACGTCCACCGCCAGGCCTTCTGGCGCGACCCCTGGAGCGTGTTCGACTTCGCCGTCGTCGCCATTGCCCTGCTGCCGGCCACCGGCCCGCTCGCCGTGCTGCGCGCCTTGCGCGTCTTGCGCGTGTTGCGCCTGCTGACCATGGTGCCCTCGATGCGGCGCGTGGTCGGGGCGCTGCTGGCGGCGATTCCGGGGCTGGGCTCGATCGCCATGGTGCTGATGATCATCTACTACGTGTTCGCCGTCATCGCCACCAAGCTGTTCGCCGCCGCCCATCCGGAATGGTTCGGCAACATCGGCCTTTCGCTCTACACCCTGTTCCAGGTGATGACCCTGGAAAGCTGGTCGATGGGCATCGCCCGCCCGGTGATGGAAAACTTCCCCTACGCATGGGCCTTCTTCGTGCCGTTCATCCTGGTGGCGACCTTCACCATGCTCAACCTGTTCATCGCCATCATCGTCAATGCGATGCAAACCTATAACGAGCAGGAGCAGGCGGAAACGGTGGCGGCGGTGAAACAGGCGAAGGAGGACATCGAGGCCGATCTGCACGCCGAAGTGCGCGCCCTGCGCAATGAAATCCGCGAACTGAAAACACTGCTGCTCGCGCCAGCGGCGTCCACCCGAACGATGCCGCAACCCTAAATGAATGAGGGATAATTCGACCATGAGACCCGGACCATGAATCCAGAACAACAGCGCGCCATTCTCGCCATGGCCCTCTTTGCGGCCTTCGCCGATGGCGCCAAGCACGACCGCGAACGCGATGAAATCCGCCGCATTGCCGAGTCATTGGGCAACGAAACCGGCTCAACCGACCTCGCCCGCCTTTATCAGGATGTCCTGCTCAAGCGCGTCAGCCTCGCAGGCGCCGTCGCCACGCTGGACGATCCCGGCCTGCGTCAGCTGGCGTATGAAATGGCGGTGTGCGTGTGCGATGCCGACGGCCGCCAGAGCGAGGCCGAGCAGCGTTTTCTGGGCGAACTGAAAACCCTGCTCAAGCTCGATGTCGAACAGGCCGCCGCCTTCGAGCGCGAAGCCGATGCCGTCGTCGAGATGGCCGAAGCCGCGGCACCCGCCGTCATCGCCGTGTCCGGCCCGGCCAGCGCCGCGGACTCACCAGTTGTGGCGCAGCCGAATATGTCCGCGACGGAGCTGGACAAATCCATCCTCAAATACAGCCTGCTCAACGGCGCGCTGGAACTGCTGCCACAGTCCTGGGCTTCCCTGGCCATCATCCCCTTGCAAATCAAGATGGTCTATGGCATCGGCAAGGCGCACGGCGTCGAACTCGATCAGGGCCACATCAAGGAATTCATCGCCGCCGCCGGAGTCGGCCTGACATCGCAATATCTCGAACAGTTCGGTCGCAAGCTGCTGGGCGGGCTCTTGGGCAAAGTGGCGGGGAAGACTTTCGGCAAGGTGGGCGGCGCCGCCACCGGCATGGCCTTTTCCTTCGCCACCACCTATGCGCTGGGACAGGTGGCCAAGCGCTACTATGCCGGCGGGCGCGTGATGAGCACGGCTTTGCTGCGCGACACGTTCCAGAACCTGCTGGGTCCGGCCAAGCAGATGCAGACGCAATACCTGCCGCAAATCCAGCAGCAGGCCAAGACACTCGACATGGGGCAGGTCATGGCGATGGCGCGCAGCGTCTGAAATGATCGCGACCGCGCGGCCCTACCAGGATCAGCGCATTGCCTTGCTGACCCAGCACGGCAAAGAAGGGGTAATTGCGCCCGTGCTGGAACCCGCTTTGGGCTGTCGGGTGGAACGTGTCGCCGGCTACGATACCGACCGCCTGGGAACCTTCACCCGAGAGATTCCGCGTGCTGGCACGCAAATCGAGGCGGCGCGCCAAAAGGCGCAAATCGGCATGACACTCGCCGGCCTGCCGGTGGGCCTGGCCAGCGAAGGCTCGTTTGGCCCTGATCCCTACGCAGGGATGTGTCCGTGGAACGTCGAGGTGCTGATCTGGATCGACACGACGCGCGCGATAGAAGTCGTCGGCGTGGCCGAAGACCGCGCCGTATTCTCGCACCTGCTCACAGCGGAATGGGCCGCCGCCGAAGCGTTTGCCCACCAGTGCGAGTTTCCCGCGCAACAACTGGTGGTGCGCCCCGCCGCCGCGGACGACCCGCGCCTGCGCAAGGACATCCGCGACTGGCCAACACTGGCGGACGCCTTTGACTGGGCGCTCGCGCAGGCGACCAACCGGCGCGTCTTCATCGAAACCGACGGGCGCGCCCACGCCAATCCGATGCGCAGGGGCGTCATCCGGCGCGCCGCCGAGAATCTGGCGGAAAAACTCAATTCCCTGTGCCCGGCCTGCGGCAGCCCGGGCTTCTGGGTCGTCGATCGCGTCTCTGGCCTGCCCTGCGCGGACTGCGGCGCCCCAACCCGAGAAACCCGCGCCGAAATCCTTGGCTGCCCGAAGTGCGCGCAACGCATCGAAAATCGCAGCGGCCGACAGCACGCCGAGCCGGGCCACTGCGACTCCTGCAACCCATGAGCCACCCTGGTAACGGTCTGATGAGCACGGCAGCCCCTGCCATCACCGGTTCTTCAGCAATGGCAAACTCTGGCTGGCGCTTGCCGGCGTCGGCGGGCATGAAAAAACCCGAGGGCTGCTGATGTTTTCCATTTACGGTATGTCGGGACCTGTCTTCAGAGGCTCACTGGTAGAACTCAGACAGGTACGCCAACTCCACAGCTTGCGCGCCGTACGCCCCATCGCCGTGGAGGGCGAGGAAGCCGGTGTCGCGGTGACGGCTAGCCCGCCCCGCGCGGAAGCGATCCGCACCTATCAGGAAATGCAGCATCACGATCAGGACCGCGGCCCGCTCTATCATGCCGGGCAGGTCATGCAGCGTCGGGTGATCAGCGTCGCCGCCAGCGACGATGTGGCGCAGGCGTGGCGGACCTTGCGCGACCACCGCATCCACCAGGCGCCCGTGCTCGATGATGCCGCGCAACTGGTCGGCATCGTCAGCGAGCGCGACCTGCTGACCGCCATCAATATCGACGCCGGACGCATCGTCGAATCCCTCCACCGGCAGGTAAGCGATGTCATGACCACCCCGGTCGTCGCCGCCACGCCGCTGACCGACCTCCGCCAGATCGCCACCGCAATGCTCGAGCACGCTGTCGCGGGCGTCCCCGTCACCAGCGACAACGGGCTGCTGGTGGGGTTCATCTCGCGCAGCGACATCCTGCGCGCGGTAGTCACCGACCCGCCGCTGAGCCTGTGGCGATGATTTTCCGGCGGATGAAAGTCGGCGCCGGGCCGTCCCAAGCCGACGCCAGCCCCCCCATGGGGGGCAGCGAGCCGGGGTTGCGAGCGTGGGGGGCCAATAAAGTCGGCGCCGGCGGGATGAAATGCCCCACAGCGGGTATGAAATGCCCCGAATGGGGTACGGCGTCATGAACCTGCTACTGGCCGTCCTCACCCCCTTTCTGGGCGCGGCGCTGGTCGCCTGGGCCTCTCGGCGCGGGCGCGCGGCGGCGGCCTGGAGCACCGGCGCGGTGGCTGCGTTGTCTGTTCTCTGGTTGCTGCCGCTGCTGCCGGGGAGTTTTGGCGGCGACACTACGATCCAGCGTCTCTCATGGATTCCCGCCGCCGGTCTCGATCTCGCCTTCCGCCTCGACGGCCTCGGCCTGCTATTCACGCTCTTGATTGTCGGCATCGGCCTGCTGGTCATTCTCTACGCGTACTACTACCTGGCGGCGCAGGACAGCCTCGGCCGGCTTTACGCCTATCTGCTGCTGTTCATGGGCTCAATGCTCGGCATAGTGCTGTCCGAGAATCTGATCCAGTTACTGGTTTTCTGGGAGCTGACCAGTCTGTCATCTTTCCTGCTGATCGCCTACTGGCGGCGGCGCGCGGCAGCGCGGCGCGGCGCGCGCATGGCGCTGGTGATCACCGGCGCGGGCGGGCTGGCGCTGCTGGCCGGCTTCGTCCTGCTCGGCGAGATCGTCGGCAGTTACGAGCTTTCCGTGGTGCTGGCGAGCGGCGACCTGGTGCGCGCCCATCCGCTCTACCTGCCGACGCTGCTCCTGATCCTGCTCGGCGCCTTCACCAAATCGGCGCAGTTTCCCTTCCATTTCTGGCTGCCGCACGCGATGGCGGCGCCCACGCCGGTTTCGGCCTACCTGCACTCGGCGACCATGGTGAAGGCGGGCGTATTCCTGCTGGCGCGGCTGTTTCCGGTGCTCTCGGGCACGCCGGAATGGACCTGGCTGGTCGGCAGCGTCGGCCTCGCCACCTTGCTGATCGGCGCGGTGATCGCGCTGTTCAAACACGATCTCAAGGGCCTGCTGGCCTATTCCACGATCAGCCATCTTGGCCTGATCGTCACGCTGTTCGGCATCGGCACGC
>CAZOMI010000020.1:0-19456 GCA_964580925.1 uncultured Methyloversatilis sp. | reverse complement strand
CGGCATCATCGACCACGAGTGCGGCACGCGCGACATGCGCCGCATCAACGGCCTGTGGAAATTCATGCCTTACACGGCCACGCTGGCAATGGTGGCGGCCGCGGCGATGGCCGGCGTACCGCTGTTCAACGGCTTTCTCTCCAAGGAGATGTTCTTCGCCGAGGCGGTCGGCGCGGGCGGGCAGATGCGCCTGGGCTGGCTGCTGCCGGCGGCCGTCACCGTGGCCGGCGTCTTCGCCGTGGCCTATTCGCTACGCTTCATTCACGACGTGTTCTTCAACGGCGACCCCATCGACCTGCCGCGCACACCGCACGAACCGCCGCGCTGGATGAAGGTGCCGGTGGAGATTCTGGTGGTCTTGTGTCTCGTGGTCGGCATCTTTCCGGCGCAGACCGTGGCGCCGATCCTCGCCGTGGCGGCGGGCGCCGTGCTGCAAGGCCCGCTGCCCGAATATGACCTGGCGATCTGGCATGGCATCAGCCCGGCGCTGTGGATGAGTGTAATCGCGCTGTGCGGCGGCGGGCTGCTGTATTTCTGGCGCAAGCCGCTGTATGCCCTGCACGACCGCCTTGCAGGCCGGCTCGATGCACGCGCGATCTACGAGCGGCTGCTCGAAGGCGCGCTGGCCTTCGCGCGCCGCGTTGTTGCCCGGGTCGACACCGGTTCCTTGCAACGCCAGGTACTGCTCCTCGTGCTCGCCGTTCTGGTGCTGGGCGCCGTCGGCATGCTGGGCGCACCGGGAGAGAATGCGGCCCCCCTGACCGGAACGCGCCCACAACTGCCGCTCGACGGCCTCAGCCTGATGACCGGGCTGGCGCTGATCTTCGTCACCCTCGCCGCCACCGCGCTGCATCGCAGCCGTCTGACCGCGCTGATCCTGATCAGCGCGGTCGGTCTGGTCGTCGCACTGGTCTTCGTCAAGTTTTCCGCGCCCGACCTGGCGCTCACGCAACTGTCCGTCGAAGTCGTCACCATTATCCTGCTGCTGCTGGCCCTCTATTTCCTGCCGCCGGAAAGTCCCGCCGAATCCAGCAAAAGTCGGCGCTGGCGGGACGGCGCGATTGCCGCGCTGGCCGGTGGCGGCGCTACGCTGCTGGCCTGGGCGGTACTCACCAGACCAGCAGCCGATTCGCTCGCCGACTGGTTCATCGCCAACAGCGTGCCGGGCGGCGGCGGCGCCAACGTGGTGAACGTCATCCTCGTCGATTTCCGCAGCTTCGACACCCTTGGCGAGATCACCGTGCTGGCCATCGCCGCGCTCGGCATCTTCGCGCTGCTGGAGAACCTGCGTCTGCGCGGACCGACGCATGACAACCATGGCCGCGACTGGGACCTCGACGTCCACCCGCTCATCCTGGCCACCTTCGCGCGCCTGCTGTTACCGCTGGCGCTGCTTGTTTCCGTCTTCATCTTCCTGCGCGGCCACAACCTCCCCGGCGGCGGCTTTATCGCCGGCCTGGTCACCGCCATCGCGCTAATCATGCAATACCTTGCCAACGGCGTCGCCTGGACGCACGCGCACCTGCCCGCGCGCACTCACCCGTGGATCGCGGCCGGCCTCGGCGCCGCGCTCCTGACCGGCCTGGCGAGCTTCCTGTTCGGCCGCCCCTTCCTCACCTCCACTTTCGGCTATTTTGAAATACCGCTGATCGGCTCCGTCGCACTGGCCTCCGCCATGGCCTTCGACCTGGGCGTCTATCTGGTGGTGGTCGGCGCAACCTTGCTGATCCTCATCAACCTCGGTCTGGCGAACCAGGCCAGTCACTTTGACCACGACCGGAAGGAAACCTGATGGAAGCGCTGCTCGCCCTGGTTATCGGCGTCCTGACCGGCTGCGGCGTCTATCTGGTGCTGCGCGCGCGCAGTTTCCCCGTGGTGCTCGGGCTGACGTTGCTGTCCTACGCGGTGAACTTGTTCCTGTTCGCCAGCGGCCGTCTGGTCATCGGCCAGCCGCCAGTAATCGGCGCCGCGGCGAGCTACACCGACCCGCTGCCGCAGGCGCTGGTGCTCACCGCCATCGTCATCGGCTTCGCCATGACCGCCTTCGTCATCATGCTCAGCCTGCGCGCACGCGCCGAACTGGGCAACGACCACGTCGATGGACGCAGCGACACATGAACGCGCATCTCGCTCATCTCGCTATTGCCCCGCTGCTCGCGCCCTTCGTGGCCGGCGTCCTGTTACTCGCGCTGCGCGACCTGCCGATGCCCGTGCGGCGGCGCCTGGCCGTGCTTGCGGTAGTGGTACAGATCGGCATCGCCATCACCCTGCTGGTCGCCGTGAGCGGCGGCGACATCCTCGTCTATCGGCTTGGCGACTGGCCGGCGCCCTGGGGCATCGTGCTGGTGGCCGACCGGCTCGCCGCCTGGCTGGTGCTGATCACCACCTTGCTGGCCCTGTTCGCCGTCATCCATGCCGGCGACGGCCTCGACCGGCGCGGCCGGCATTTCCACGTGCTGTTCCAGATGCAGCTGTTCGGGCTGACCGGCGCCTTTCTCACCGGCGACCTGTTCAACCTGTTCGTCTTTTTCGAGGTCCTGCTGATCGCCTCCTACGGCCTGCTGCTGCATGGCGGCGGCCCGGAGCGGGTGCGCGCCGGATTGCACTATGTGGTGATCAACCTCCTCGGCTCGATAGTCTTCCTGTTCGCCGCCGGATTGATTTACGCGTCGCTGGGCAGTCTCAACCTGGCCGACCTCGCCGCCCGGGCCGCCGCCGTGCCGCCGGAAAATCTTGGCCTGGCGCGCACCGGCGGTCTGCTGCTGCTGGCGGTGTTCGCCCTCAAGGCCGCCCTCTTGCCGCTTTTCCTCTGGCTGCCGGCGGCCTATGCCCATACCGCCGCGCCGCTGGCAGCCCTGTTCGCCATCATGACCAAGGTCGGCGCCTACGCCATCTTGCGCATCGATACGCTGCTCTTCGGCGAGACGGCTGGCGCGCTGGCCAATCTATTCACCCCCTGGCTGCTGCCGCTGGCGCTCGCCACGCTGGCCTTCGGCATGCTGGGCGCGCTGGCGGCGCAAAATCTGCGCCGGCTCGCCGCCTGGCTGGTCGTGGCTTCCATCGGCACGTTGCTGACGGCTTTCGCGCTCGGCACGGCGGGCATCGCCGCCGGGCTCTACTACCTGCCACATGGCACCTTCGCGGCGGCGTTGCTGTTTTTGCTGGCCGAAGCCATCGCCCGCCGCCGTCCCGCCAGCGCCGACTTTTTCATACCGGACCACGACCTGCCACGCCACGCGCTCTGGGGCGGGCTGTATTTCGTCGCGGCGGTGGCGATCGTCGGCCTGCCGCCGCTTTCCGGCTTCATTGGCAAGTTTCTCCTCTTGCGCGCCGTGCCGGATCATCCCGTAGTCTGGGTATTCATCCTGCTCGCCGCGCTGGCCGGCATGATTGCACTTGCCCGCGCCGGCAGTCGGCTGCTCTTCAGGACCAGCTCGCTTGAACCCGCCGGCATTCCCGCCACCGCGGGTGGGCCCGACCCTTTGCGTGACGAACCTCCCGATCCGCCCACCGGCCCGCGCGAGTTGACCGCCATCCTCGGCTTGCTGGGCCTGATTCTCGCCCTCACCGTGGCGGCCGGGCCGGCGGTCGACTTCACGCAAGCCACCGCTTTGCAACTTGCCGATCCCGCGGCCTACATCGCCGCCGTGCTGGGAGGCACGCCATGACACCCACCAAAAACTGGCTGCCGCACCCCATCCTCACGCCGCTCCTCACCGTCATCTGGCTCCTGCTCAACAACAGCATCGCGCCGGGGCAGATTCTGCTCGGCCTCTTGCTCGGCTGGGCGATTCCGCGCTTCACTCTGGCGTACTGGCCGGAACGCGTGCGCATCCACGCGCCCGGTCGCCTGCTGCATTTCACGGGCGTCTTTCTGTATGACGTGCTGATCGCCAACCTGGCCGTCGCCCGCCTGATCCTCGCCGGACCGCGCGCGTTGCGGCCGGCCTTTGTCGTCGTGCCGCTCGACCTCTCCAACGAGCTCGCCATCAGTCTGCTCGCCAACACCATCTGTCTCACGCCGGGCACCGTCTCGGCGCGGTTATCGGTGGACCGCCGCCATCTGCTGGTGCATGGCCTCGACGTCGAGTCACCCGAAGAACTCGTCGCGACGATCAAATCGCGCTTCGAGGCGCCACTCAAGGCAATCTTCGAGGAACCCGTCAAATGCTGAGTTTTGCACTGGCCATCGGGTTTGCACTCGTGGCGGCCGCCTTCGCCCTGAGCTTTTTGCGGCTGCTCAAGGGGCCGGACGTCACGGATCGCATCCTCGCGCTCGACACCCTCTCCATCAACGCCATCGCCCTGCTGGTGCTGCTGGGCATCCACCTCGCCAGCCCGCTGTATTTCGAGGTGGCGCTGCTGATCGCGCTGATGGGCTTTGTCGGCACCGTGGCACTGGCGAAATTCCTGTTGCGCGGAGACATCATCGAATGAACATCTATGTCGAAATCCTGTTGTCCTTTCTCGTGCTCGCCGGCGCGGCCTTCACCTTCATTGGCTCGCTGGGGCTCTACCGCCTGCGCGATTTCTACACGCGCCTGCACGGCCCGACCAAGGCGACCACTCTGGGGGTCGGTTGTCTGCTGGTCGCCTCGGCCATTTTCTTCAGCCTGAGTGGCACGGGGCTCAGCCTGCATGAGATACTGATCACCCTGTTTCTCTTCATCACCGCGCCGATCTCGGCGCACCTCCTGGCGAAGGCAGCGCTGCACCGCCAACTGCCCGCACTGACGTCCCCCTCTGAAACCGACCGCAATGTCAATCCTTGAAAGACTGCAACGCCATATTCCCACACGCGAACAACTCGCCGGCAAACGCTGGCTACGCTGGCTGGGACCGCTGCTCCACCAGCCACGCCTCTGGCACTGGTCACGGCGCGGCGTCGCGCTGGGTGTCGGCATCGGGGTGTTTTTCGGGCTGCTGATCCCGCTCATCCAGATCCCCTTTTCAGCCGTCACGGCAGTCATCCTGCGCGCCAACGTTCCCGTCGCCGCGGCGAGCACCCTGGTGACCAATCCGGTCACCTTCGCCCCCATCTACTACGCCGCCTACCATCTCGGCGCCTGGCTCACCGGCACGGAAGACGCCGATCCGCCGCCGCGGCCCGACGATAGTGCGGATGAGAGTCTCTGGCAGAGCCTGGCCAACGTCGGCATGCCGCTGTTCGTCGGACTGTCGATCGCCGCGGTCAGCTGCGCGATCGCCAGCTACACCCTGATCAGCACGCTCTGGTACTGGCGCGTCATGCGCAGACGCAAGAAACGTCTGACGCAGGCGTAACAACGCTTGCCAAACGCTCTGCCAATTTTCCTGATGCGTGAAACATCATTCCGCATCAGGAAAGTCAGCCCCTTTGCATGCCCCCCCACCCCCAGCCCCCGCCCCGGGGCGGGGGGCGAAGTTTGCTCGCTGCGCTCGTCCATGAACGCGGCGTCAAATTGCGTCTTTCACGTTAACATGCGCGCTCTTCGCGTGCGCCCGCTTCGGACGTACGGGCTACCGCAGGGTCTTTCGTGAAAATATTCTCTCCCTTATATCGCCGCGCCATGATCTGGTCCCGGCATCCCCACGCCCCCTGGTATTTGGGCGGAATGAGTTTTGTGGAATCGTCATTTTTCCCGGTGCCGCCGGATGTGATGCTGGCGCCGATGTGCCTGGCCAATCCGCGGCGCGCCTGGTGGCTCGCCCTGCTGACGACGCTGACATCGGTGGCCGGCGGACTGTTCGGCTATGCCATCGGTTTTTTCGCAATTGATGCAATACTGCCCTGGCTGCAGGCAAGCCGCTACTGGGGCGCCTATCAAACGGCCGTCGAGTGGTTTGGCGTGTGGGGTTTCTGGGCGATTTTCGTCGCCGGCTTCTCGCCCATCCCGTACAAGGTTTTCACGATCGCCGCAGGTGCGCTGTCAATGGCGCTGCTGCCCTTCACCCTCGCCTCCATCATCGGCCGCGGTGCACGCTTTTTCCTGGTCGCCGGCCTGATGGCCTGGGGCGGCGCACGCATGGAAGCAGCCTTGCACCGCTATGTGGATCGCCTGGGCTGGGCCACCGTCGCACTGGTGGCAGTCGCCATCCTCTGGCTCAAGCAAGGATGAATGGCTCAGGCCTTGCTGATACGCGGCTGGAACAAGCGTCAACCGGCGACAAGGGCTTGCAACTCCACGATTCGCCACTGGTGCGGGTAATCTTTCTGTTGCTCGGCACCCTGGCCTTGCTGTTGGGGGTGCTCGGCATCTTCCTGCCGGTGCTGCCGACGACACCGTTTGTGCTACTGGCGGCAGCATGCTTTGCACGCGGCTCCGAGCACCTGCACAACTGGCTGCTGGCGCATCGTACCGCCGGCCCGATCATCCGCGCATGGCGCAAACACCGCAGCATGCCGGCCGGCGTCAAGCCGTGGGCGTTCCTGCTGATGGGCCTGTCTTTCGGCATTTCCATCCTGCTGATGGAGTCCAACTGGCACCGCACAATGCTGGCGGGGATCGCCATTGTCCTGGCTTTGTTTCTCTGGCGCATCCCGGTACGCGGGGAGTCGAAGTCACCGATTTCTGATGACTTCAAATAACGGAGTGGAAGCAGCTGAACGACCGTACAACTGAACCTGCCGGTATATTTTTGCAACATCAAACATCAGCGATTCCAGGTTGTTACTTGATCAAGCAATGCCAAGCGCACATCATGCGATTGATATTTACTGAATAGCGCTGCATGTCGGCATGGGAGGTTAGCGTGTTATCCAACATGGTCGAGGACGCTCCAGCCTTCAACATTCCCCCCGTGCCGGCACATTGATTTCCCGGAAAGGCGCAGCGCATGCCGCGCGGTTTTCTCCCGCCGAGCGACCACGGTTTATTGCCAGGACGGTGCGTGACTGCTTGATTGTCCTGTTCGGCCTGCTGATTCTGAGTCTTCCCTGCCAGGCCAGGACGCCGGAAAGCGCAATACCCGCAATGCCGGCAACAATCGCCTTGACGCAAGCAGAAACCGACTGGCTAGTGTAGTGTTGCATTCTGATCTCTTTTTCCTGATGGATCCTGACGGCACCATCCGCGATTATCGCGCCCAGCATGAAGGAAATCTGTATATACCGCCCGAGGCCTTTCTCGGCTGCGCATGCAGGGTGTGCTGCCTGTCGAACTCGGCAAACTGTTCCAGCACAAGCTGGCTGAAGTCAGCCAGCAGGGTGGGTTGGCAACCTAAGAGTACGATCTGAAAATGGCCGATGGCGAACACCACTTCGAGGCCCGGCTGTCCCGCTTGCCGGAAAGCGCCCGTATGATCGCGGTAGTACGCGACATAAGCCGTGAACACCATGACCGCAAAGCACTGGTTGCCAGCGAAAACCGCTACCGCGAGTTGTTCGAACAAAACCCGGCACCGATGCTGGTCTACGCAATGGGCAGCCTGCGCCTGCTGGCGATCAATCAAGCCTTCATCCGCCATTACGGCTACAACCGGGACGAAGCCCTTGCCATGAGACTCCCGGACTTGTATCCGGAAGCGGAAAAGCAGTCCCTCATCGGAATGGCAGCCGGGCTTGCCGGGCTGGCCTATTTCGGCGAATGGCATCACCTCAAGAAAGATGGCAGCACGATCACCATCGAGGCGCGCTCCCACGACATGTTGTATGAGGCGCAACCAGCACGCATCGCCGTCATTACTGACATCACCGCGCGCAAGCAGATGGAATTACGCCTGCGTGATCAACCCGACGAACTGACCCGCTGGCAGGGCGTGATACTCGGCCGCGAGGAACGCATTCAGTCCCTCAAGGCCGAGGTCAACGAGTTGCTGGCCGATCAGGGCGAGTCCATCCGCTACTTGAGCCAGACCGAACCGTCATGAAATCCGCTCTGCCGCTCCGGGACGAGACTGAAAGACTAGCGGCATTGCGCCTCTATGACGTACTCGACACGCCTCCCGAGGAACCTTTCGACGATCTCACTGAATTGGCAGCGCACATCTGCGCAGCTCCCATCGCTTTGATTTCGCTGATCGACGAAGAGCGCCAATGGTTCAAATCAAGGGTAGGACTCAGTGCCAAAGAAACGGCACGTGATATCGCCTTTTGCGCGCACGCGATCCATCAGCCCGACCTGTTCATCGTCGAGGATGCGGCCCGCGATGACCGCTTCTGCGATAACCCGCTGGTTACCGAGGAACCACACATCCGTTTCTATGCCGGCGCACCGCTGATCTCGCCGGAGGGCCATGCCCTCGGTACCCTGTGCGTCATCGACCGGGAACCGCGCAGCCTGGCCCCTGATCACCAGCGTGCACTGCGCGTGCTGAGCCGGCATGTGATGACACAACTGGAACTGCGCCGCCGCAACAAGGAGGCGGCCGAACTGCGCCAAGAACGCATCAGTCTCATTGAACAACTGGAGCAAGAACAAGTAACCCTTGAGCAGCGGGTCGCCGAACGCACGAAGGAACTAACCCGCATCGAACGGCAAAGCGACCAGCGTCTGGCGCTGGCTGAGCAATCCCGCCTTGCCCTCTTGAGTATTCTGGAAGACCAGAAACTCACGGAAGCGGCTTTGCGCGAGAGCGAAGGCCGCTACCGAACGCTACTCGAAATGGCCCCCTTCCCCGCCGTGCTGACCCGTTTGCGGGATGGCACGTTGCTGTATGGCAACCGGCGGGCGGAAATTCAATATGGCATCAGCCGCGAACAAGGTATCGGGCAAGCCGCAGACCGGTATTATCAGCATCCGGAACAGCGCGCACGCTTTGCTGAACTGCTGCTCAAGGACGGGCACGTCGACGATCTCGAAGTGCGCATGCTGACCTCCGCGGGACGCCCCTTCTGGGCGCTGGTTTCGGCATCGGTTGTCGACTTCGGCAACGAACCGGCCATTTTTTCCGCCATCAATGACATCACCGAGCGCAAGCGCATGGAGGAAGAGGTGCACCAGCTCAATGTCGAGCTGGAGGAGCGGGTGAAGCAGCGCACCGCAGAACTGGCCGCTGCCAACCGGGAACTGGAAACCTTCACCTATTCGGTGTCCCATGATCTCAAGGCTCCACTGCGCGGCATCGACGGTTATAGCCGGCTGCTGCTTGAACAATGCCAGGCGGATCTTCAAGATGAAGGGCGACTGTTCCTGAACAATGTACGCCATGGCGTGGAGCAGATGAGCGGGCTCATCGAGGATCTGCTGGCCTATTCGCGCATGGAGCGACGCAGTCTTGACATGCAGCAGCTGGACCTTGGCCGCCTGATCAACAGTGCCCTTGAAGAACGGCGGACCGATATCGAAGCCAGGGGCATGAATATCGAGGTGACGCTGGCGGGGCTAAGCGTTCGGGCCGATCCGGATGGCCTGGCCATGGCGCTGCGCAACCTGATCGACAACACCATCAAGTTCACCCGCGACAGCCAGCCACCTACCCTGAAGATTCACGGAACCGCCACTGAAAAATCCGTTATTCTTGAGCTTCACGATAACGGGATAGGCTTTGACATGCAGTTTCACGATCGCATCTTCGACATTTTCCAGCGTTTGCAGCGAGCGGAAGAATATCCCGGTACCGGAGTCGGCCTGGCGATCGTCCACAAGGCCATGCAACGCATGGGCGGGCGGGTCTGGGCAAAAAGCGCCCCCGGCCAGGGTGCATGCTTTTACCTCGAATTTTCCAAATGATCGCCGACCCGACGACGCGCCCCATCCTTCTGGTTGAGGACAATCCGGTCGATCTTGACCTGACCCTGCGCGCCTTCAAGCAGCGCAATCTGGCCAACCCGATCCAGGTGGCCCGTGATGGCCAGGAAGCCCTGGACTGGATACCCCGCTGGACAGCAGGCGATGCCACGCCGCTGGTGATCCTCCTGGACTTGAAGCTGCCACGAGTGGATGGCCTGGAAGTATTGCGCCAACTGCGCGAACACCCGGTCAGCCGAAGCCTGCCGGTGGTGGTGCTGACATCGTCCGACGAGGACCGGGACATCAAAGAGGCCTATCGCCTGCATGCCAATTCCTACATCGTCAAGCCAGTAAATTTTGAAAAGTTCATGGAAGTGGCAACCCAGATCGAGTTGTACTGGTGCCTGACCAACCAGCCCCCCCGATAATCGCTTTATGAGCCTGCGTGTCCTGCATGTCGAAGACAGTCCGGTCGATGCCGAGCTGACCCGCTACCTGATTTCGAGCCAGGCACCCGACATTGAGTTGATCCCGGCGGCTTCGCTGGCCGGAGCGCTGGCCTGCCTGCAGGCGCCCGGCCACTTCGATGCGGCCCTGGTCGATCTGCGGCTGCCGGATGGTTCCGGATTCGATCTGCTGAACCGGATCCGGCAACAATCGCTGCCCATGGCGGTGGTCATGCTCACCGGTTCGGGCGACCAGCAATCTGCGATCGCCGCGCTTCAGGCCGGGGCCGATGACTACCTGACCAAGAGCGCCGAATCCCTGAAGCATCTGCCCGTCACGCTGCGCGATGCCTGCCGGCGCTTCCAGGAAATTCACTCTCGGCGCTCCCATCCGCTGCGCGTCCTGTATGCGGAGCACCATGTCGCCGACATCGACCTGACCCGCCGCCATTTGGCCCGCTTTGCGCCCCATATCCAATTGACCGTGGTGCCGGACGCCACCCAGGTACTGCATCTCCTGCCCGACAATGGCGCAACGCAGGTTGATTTTGACGTGTTGCTGCTGGACTACCGCCTGCCCGGACTCGATGCCCTTGAGGTAGTCAAGACACTGCGCGCCGAGCGCGGACTGGATATCCCGATTGTCATCGTCTCCGGGCAGGACAGCGAAGAAGTTGCCGTAAGGGCCATCCATCTCGGGGTAGACGACTACATCGCCAAGCACCCCGGCTACCTGCATGAACTGCCCGCCACACTGGAAAAAGTGTTGCATCAGGCGGAACTGGCGCGGGAGCGTGTCCGCCTGCAAGTGACAAGTGACCGACTTTCCCATGTGCTGGCCACCAGCCCGGTGATTTTCTATATGCTGCGGCTGGATCAGGGAATCGCCACACCCATCTGGGTCAGCGGCAACATCCAGCGCCTGCTGGACTACACCATCGAGCAGGCGCTGCAACCGGAATGGTGGTCGAGTCACCTGCATCCCGAGGACCGCGATGCAGCCATGGCACGCGCCGGCGAACTGGGGCAGACGGGCCAAATCACCCATGACTATCGTTTCAGCGATGGCCAGGGTCGCATCCGCTGGATCCATGACGAACTGCGCCTGACGCAAAACGGCGAAGCCCTCGGCGCCTGGAGCGACATTACCGAACTCAAGCTGACCGAGCAATTGCGCGAAACCCGCATCGCCATGCTCGACGGCCTCGCGAGCGATCGCCCCTTGCCGATGATTCTGGAAGAAATCGCCAGGCGACTGGAGGCCATCCAGCCGGACATGCAGGTGTCCATCCAGGTGTGCGACAGTCGCGATGGCAAATTGAATACCGTTGCCGCACCCAGCTTGCCAGCTTTTTTCAATGCAGCACTGGAAGGCCTGGAACCAGAATTTGGGCGAGGTGCCTGCGGAACCGCTGCGGCAACCGGGGAACCGGTCATCGTCGCGGACATTCGCAGCCATCCGTATTGCGTTCCCTTCGTCGAACTGGCCAACCGTGCCGACTTGCGCGCCTGCTGGTCGATTCCGTTCAAGGACAAATCCGGCGCAGTGCTGGGTATCTTCAACATTCATTACCGTCAGCCCCGCACGCCTCTACAGGCTGAGCTTGACCTGATCGGCGAGTTCGCCCGCATCGCCGGCCTGGCCGTCGAACGCAGCCGCGCCGACGCCATCCTGCGCCAGGCTGCAGCGGTATTGCAGAGTACCGGCGAAGGTGTGGTGGTCACCGACCTGAAACCGCGCATCGTTTCGGTCAATCGCGCCTTCACCACCATCACCGGCTATACCGCGGCCGAGGTGCTCGGCAAAAATCCAAGCATGTTGCAATCGGGACGCGAGGATCGGGCTTTTTTCCGGGCGATGCGGAAAAAAATCAAGGAAACGGGGCATTGGCAGGGCGAGGTCTGGAATCGCCGCAAAAACGGCGAGCTCTTTCCGCAATTGCTCACGATTAGCACCGTACGGGATAGCGACGGACTGCCCAGCAATTATGTGGGGGTAATGACCGACCTCAGCCAGATCAAGGACTCGGAGGCGCGACTTGAACATCTGGCCCACTACGACCCGTTGACCACCCTGCCCAACCGGCTGTTGCTTCAATCCAGACTGGGGCATTCCCTGGACACCGCAGAGCGCCTGCAACAGCGCCTTGCGGTCCTGTATATCGACCTGGACCGCTTCAAGAACATCAATGACAGCCTGGGCCATCCGGCGGGCGACGTACTGCTGGAAGCTCTGGCGCAGCGCTTGCAGGAGCACCTGCCGGGCGAGAACACGCTGGGACGACTCGGCGGCGACGAGTTCCTGCTGATCCGGGAAAATCTGGAACGTCCGGAAGATGCGGCGGGCATCGCGAAGAATCTGATCGCACTGTTGGATCAACCATTTCGCCTACCTAGCGGCCACGAGGTCTATGTCGGCGCCAGCATCGGCATCAGCCTCTATCCGGAGGACGGTACTACCAGTACCGAACTCATCCAGCACGCCGATGTCGCTGTTTATCAGGCCAAGGAGGCGGGCCGCAATACCTACAGCTTCTATACCCCGGCACTGACTCTGATCGCCAACGAAAGGCTGGAACTGGAAGCCCGCCTGCGCGTTGCCCTGCTGCAGGGGGAATTCCTGCTGCACTTCCAGCCGCAGGTCGACATCCGCGGCGGCGTGGTGATCGGTTGCGAGGCGTTGGTGCGCTGGAATAATCCCCAACAGGGCTTGATCGCGCCAGGACGTTTCATCCCGATGGCGGAAGAAACCGGCCTCATCGTGCCGCTGGGGGAGTGGGTATTGCGTCAGGCCTGTGTGCAGGCGAAACACTGGCATGACTTGGGCATGTCGCAACTGTCGCTGGCGGTGAATTTATCGGCACGCCAGTTGCGGCAGCCCGATATCGTCGCCCGGATCGCCGGCATCCTGGCGGAAACCGGCCTGCCTGCCGCCGCCCTCAAGCTGGAACTCACCGAAAGCATGATCATGGACCGTGGCGATGAGGCGATAGCGCTATTGCAGAGTTTGAAAGATCTGGGACTGCGCCTGTCAATCGACGATTTCGGCACCGGATACTCATCGCTGGCTTATCTGAAACGCTTTCCCATCGATGAACTGAAGATCGACCAAAGCTTTGTCCGCGACATCCCGAATGACAGTGATGACAACGAAATTGCCACGGCCATCATCGGCATGGCGCACGGCTTGCGCCTGAATGTCATGGCGGAGGGTGTGGAAACCGAAGCCCAGCGGGATTTTTTGCTCAAGCATGGCTGCAACACGTATCAGGGCTATCTGTTCAGTCGCCCGCTGCCAGCCGATGAATTTACCGAGCTGCTGAAGCGCATACCGACGATCAACTGACTCCCGTCATCCAGGGCGCACAATTCCAAGGAGAACGCAACATGACCCAACCCATCGCCACCGCCATCGCCGGCAGCCTGCCGAAACCGGCCTGGCTGGCCCAGCCCGAAAAACTCTGGGCACCCTGGCAGCTTTCCGGCGAGGCGCTGGAACAGGCCAAGATCGATGCCATGCGGCTTGCGGTCGACGACCAGTTGCGTGCCGGCATCACCGTCATCGGCGACGGCGAACAGACCCGCCAGCATTTCGTGACGACCTTCATCGAACACCTCGAAGGCGTCGATTTCGTCAATCGCAAGACCATGCGCATCCGCGACCGCTACGACGCCGAGGTGCCGGCCGTGGTGGGTGTTGTGTCGCGCATGCGCCCGGTCTTCGTTGCGGACGCCCGGCGCTTGCGCTTGCTGACCAACCAGCCGATCAAGTTCACGCTGCCCGGGCCGATGACCATGATCGACACGCTTTATGACAGCCATTACGGCGGCAGCCGCGAGAAACTGGCGTGGGCCTTCGCGGAGATCCTCAACCAGGAGGCCAGGGAACTCGCCGCGGCCGGGGTCGACATCGTGCAGTTCGACGAACCGGCCTTCAACGTCTTCTTCGACGAGGTGCGCGACTGGGGCGTCAAGACGCTGGAACGCGCCGCCGCCGACCTGCCCTGCAAGACCGCGGTGCATATCTGCTACGGTTACGGTATCGAGGCCAACAACAAGTGGAAGGAAAGCCTCGGCGCGGAGTGGCGCCAGTACGAGCAGATCTTTCCCCTGCTCGCGGCGAGCCGCATCGATCAGGTCAGCCTCGAATGCCATAACTCGCACGTGCCGATGGAATTGATCGGCCTGCTGGACGGCAAGGACGTCATGGTTGGCGCCATCGACGTCGCGAACAATCAGATCGAAACACCCGAAGAAGTTGCGGCCACCCTGCGCAAGGCCTTGCAGTGGGTGAAGCCACACCATCTGATCGGCTGTACCAACTGCGGCATGGTGCCGCTGTCACGTGCCGTCGCCCGCGGCAAGCTGTATGCCCTCGCGGCAGGTGCAGCCATCGTGCGCGCCGAGCTGGGCTGGTCCTGATCCGGCTCGTTTCTTCAGGGCTGGCAGTCCGCCAGCCGCAGGCGCTGCTTGCCGCCCTGCTGCGTGGCCTCGACCTCGCCATTGGCTAGCGCCACGAGTGGTCCGCTGAGCGGCGCCGCCAGCGCGCAGCGCCCGGTTTCGCGCAGGCTGCCGCCATCGAACGCGATGATGCGCAGGATCGTGCGAGTGGCATCCGGCACCAGCAAGCGGGTGCGCCCCCCGGCGGTGAAACTCATGGCCAGGCCAAGCTCGGGCGAGCCATAAGCATGATTGGAAAACCCGGCCAGCGCGGCAACTTCCTCAAGCCGGTTAGCGGAGCGCCGGTAGATTTTCAGCGTGCCGCCAATGTGCGGGGTGATGACCGCCGCAATCTCGGCGCGGCCATCACCGTCGAGATCGACAACGGCCACCGGATTCAGCCAGCGCATTGGTATGCCGATCGGTTTTGACCGTGCGAGAACCGCCATACGGCCGTTCTCGATACCGAGCAGCGCCAAAGCCGATCCGTGGTTGCGGTGACTGATCACGGCCAGCAACCTGACCGGTTCCTCCGTGGAGAACCGTACCAGTCGTGGTGCAACATCCTCGAACACCTCGGCTTCCGGCAGCGCATAGGTCAACCGCGCGCCCGCGGCAGTGTTGGCCTCGATACGGCCATATTCATGCGGCGGACCGGCGGCAAAATGACCATAGCGCTGTACCTGATCGGCATAGCGTGCGGCAACGATGACATCCGTATCGATTGCGTGGGCGACTGGCAAACCGGCAAGCAGTCCGAACACACCTCCCGCCAGCAAGAGGATCCGGAGAAATTTTCCTTGCGGCGACTTCAGGTGACAGGCATTCATGCTGGGGCCCTATTGGTAGCGTCGGGAATGCCGCCAGCGACAATCATATCGTCGGCGGCGCCGCCCCGCCAGCGCCGACTTTTGCACGGTCACGCATATTGAATAACGGTCTAGCGCCCGAACAGGCCTTTCAGCAGTTCCATCGGCTGCGGAATACCCGGGATTCCCTGTGTGCCCTCCGCCGCTGGCTTGCTTTCTTCCCGCCGCGCATCGCTCCGCTCCGCAGACGCACCCGGCATCCCCGCATCAGCCATGCCGAGGGCCCCATTGGTGACCGCCTTGACGCGCATCTTGACCGCCCATACAGGCTCCCACTTGACCTTTGGATCCTTGGGGCGCGGCGGATGCGCCAGATTCAACTCGTCGCCATAGGCAATCAGGCGCAGCATGGCACCCTCCCCACCAAATACTCACTTCGGAACAGTACATTTCGTGGTTTTCGGCGTCAGCAGGACCTTTTCCTTGAGCCAGCGATCGACCGCCGCATTGGTCTGATAATCGATCAGTCTGAAACCAGTATCCGCCAGTTCGCTGGAGCTCCACATCACCATATCTTCCTTGGCATTGCCGCCCATTGCCGCAACGAAGTAGGCGCGTGCGGTGGCAATGGCGTTCCAGCCCAGGTCGGTGGCGCCGCCCCGGTCGGCCTGCTCCAGCACCAATGGCGGCATGAGATCCTGCGCCGGCGGTATCTTGAAACGGAAACCGCCTGGAATGACCTTGCCGCTAAACGCATGTTCGCCCACCAGCGATGCCTGGGATGGCACCATGCGGCTATCCACCGGATTCGGCCAGACGGGACGCCCGACGGCACTGTGCGCGCCCCGCTGCGTCGCCTCACGGGCGACGAAGAACTTGGCATAGTCATCGATGCTGGCGGTCGCCGCGTCGAGAACGCGCGGCTGTCCCTGACGAATCGTCGGGCCGCAACCCCAATACAGCAGCAAGCGTCCTTTGGGCTTTTCCGTCTCCTCGTGCACTTCTTCATCATCGCGCAAGGGGGGCGGTGGCGCATTCTTCGGGGTTTTCAACTCCAGGCCCGGGCCTAAGGCGGCGCCACCTCCGGCGCCGCAAACGCCGCAGGAATAGCGGCAGTGAAAGGGGATACAACAACCATCGCTACGAGAACCTTGCGTGCCAAGCGTTTCATGTCGCATCCTCCTTATGTCGGAGGAATGATTCTCCCGCAAAAATTCTGGGGGTCAAGCCTGCCGGCGTGGAAACTCGCCGGCAGCACAAACACTGACTACAATCGATACAGGATCAACGCTGGCCTCGGCAGTAGCGGATTATCCCCATTCGATTATTACAATGATCTTGTGAACCTTGCCATTACCGGGTTTCACCAAATTTACCCCGCTCAATACCGTCACCAATAGCGTCTCCAGTCCGGCTGGCTCGGAAAGAACGACGATGCGGCGAAGCTCACCCCGCCCAGATACCAGGGGGCGTGGTGATGTCGCGACCAGGCCAGCGCGCGGCGGTAGAGGGAGGAAAAGACGCGCATTCTCAATTTTCCGTTTCGCTATCCCGGATCAAGTCCCGGCCCGCGGCAGCCTCGACTGGTTTGTGCGTCGCGTGTTCCAGCCATTCCCGCCAGATCGCCAGCGACACCGCAAGCAGCACTGGTCCAAGGAACAGTCCGATCAGGCCGAAGGCGTTGATACCCCCCAGCACCGCCAGAAACACCAGCAGGAAGGGAATGCGCGCCGGCCCGCTGATCGCCAGCGGGCGGATCAGATTGTCCACCCAGCTCACCACCAGCGCGCACCACAGGAACAGACCAAGGGCCGCGCTCGTCTCGCCTTGTGCCAGAAGCATGAGCACGAGGCCGATCCACACCAGCGGCCCGGCGAACGGAACGAGCGAGACCAGCGCGGTCAGCGCGCCCCACAACGCCGGCGCACCGACGCCGGCGACCCAGTAGCCCAGGCCGGCCAGCGCGCCCTGCGCCAGGGCGGTGAGGACGATGCCGAACACCACCGCGTGTACGGTGATGCCGACGGCGCTCAGATAACCGCGCGCGGCGGCGCCCAGCCAGTGAGTGCTGACGCGGCCGAACTGCGCCAGCACCGCCGCGCCATGACGATAGAGAAAGAACAGCGCGAACACGGCCAGGCCGAACTTCGCAAGCGTGCGCCCCAGGCCGCCAGCCACCGCCTTCCACAGCGCCGGGTCGGTGATGCCGGCGGCTTCGATCCGGGCCTGCAGCCAGGCGGGATTCGACTGGACGCCGGCATATTGGGCGAACAGCCATTCGCCCCCCGGCCACGCGCGCACGGCGAGGGGCAAGGGCGGCAAACCTTCGGCGGCTATGCGCCGGACGGCTTCCGCGGCGGCGGCCACGTCGTTAGCCACCGAAAGCGTCACCCAGGCCAGCGGCGCCAGCAGCGTCACCGTCACGAGCAGTGTCATCAGCAAGGCGGCCAGCGCGTCGCGCCCGGCCAGAGCGCGGCTGATGCGCCGGTACAGCGGCCAGGAGACGTAGGCCAGGATGCCCGCCCAGGCCAGCGCCGCGAAGAAGGGCGACAGCACCCACAGCGTGAAGCCGAAGATCAGCGCCAGAAAGCCAAGGGTGGCAATGCGGCGCGCAAGGGGCAGGGCGGAATCCGGCGGCATGGCGGTCAGATCACGCGGCCGCGGCCGTACCCGGGGGCGGCGACCAGCGCCGCCCGGGCGCGTTCCGCCGTGCGCGCCGTTCCTTTTCTATCGTCATGGCGTGCCGCGCGGTAGGGTTGTATCCGGGTCGACGCGGCGGGCGTTGGCGCGTACCACGACCAGGTAGTAGCCGATGACCAGCGCGAAGGTGACAGCCGCCGTGCCGTAAATGTAATCCGGGCCGACCTCCTTGAAGTCGAGGACGATCACCTTGCGGGCAATGGCCATCAGCGCCGTGACGAGGACGATTTCCACGGCGAGGCGGAAATCGTGATTCTCATGCAAATAAAGCACGATGTTGTGATAGATCTCGATGGCGATCAGCACCGCCATGAATGCGCCGAAAGTGGCGAGGATGTCGCTGATCTCCAGCAGCATGAACGGCGGCGCCATCAGGCGCTGCCAGAGCACGTAAACCACGTCGGCCACGCCCCAGATGATCACCAGCACCATGATTACGGCGAGCGCGCGCGCGACCAGCCGGATGATGCGATTCAGGAAGCCGATCAACGGATCGTTGGCGGGGGGGACGACAGTAATCGCTTTTTCGTTCATGGAGTTCTCCTTTCTATCGGCCATTCACTTGTGCCTCCCATTCAATGTCAATGGCGCAGACAGTACCGCGTGGGATTAGACCACCAGTACGTCACAGGGTGCATAGTAGGCGAGAAAACGGCTGATGCTGCCCAGCACCGCTTCTGCCAGGCGCGAGCCGCCGTGGCGCCCGGCAACGACGAGGTCCGCGTTCAGTTGGCTGGCGCCGTCGAACAGCGCCGGGTTCGGGTGGCCGTGGACGATCCGGCATTCGATCGCCAGCCCCGCCAGTTCGGGATCGGCGAGCAGCGCCGTCATGTTGCGTTCCGCCACGCGCGCTTCCGTCGCGACGTACCGCTCGATGTCTTCCTCGGGGAAACCCTTGTAACGCAGCTTGGCCTCGAAAGGCGCCTGGTAGGCGTGCAGCAGCGTGACCCGCGCGTGCGCCGCCACGACAAGGGCCGCGCGCAGCACGGCCGCGGAACGCGGCCCGAGATCGACCGTCGCCAGCGCCTGGTCGTAGTCGCGTTCGACCGGGCGCCGCGTCACCAGCACCGGGCAGGCGGTGTGCGCCAGGAGGCGCGACGCGGTGCCGCCAAGGAAGAGCTGTTGCAGCGCCCCCTTGCCGTGGGCGCCGATAACCACGAGATCGGGACGAAAGCTCTCGGCCGCGTCCGCGACCGCCCGGTGGGCCGAACCTTCGGCGATTTCCCGGCGCACCCGCCCGGCACCGGCCGCGCGCGCGGTATCGACCCGCGCGTCGAGGTTGGTCTCGGCGGCCGCGCGCAGGCGGGCCGGCAGGCTGTCGCGGGCGCCGAAGGCGGCGTCGAGCGCCGACAACCTGGGGAAAGCATGCACCAGCAGAAGCTCGGCGTCATCGCGCGCCGCCAGCAGGGCG
>CAZOMI010000019.1:0-39654 GCA_964580925.1 uncultured Methyloversatilis sp. | reverse complement strand
CCGACTTCACCACCTGCGGCAGGAACATCTTGCCGGCGCCGAACAGGTCGCCGACGACGTTCATGCCGGCCATCAGCGGGCCTTCGATGACATGCAGCGGCGGCTTGCCGGCGGCGGCCAGCGCGGCGCGGCATTCCTCGGTGTCGGCGACGACGTACTCGGTGATGCCGCGCACCATGGCGTGCTCCAGGCGCTTGTCAACCGGCCACTCGCGCCAGGCCAGGTCGACGACCTGCTCCCGGGCGCTGCCTTTCACCGAGATGGCGAATTCGACCAGCGCATCCCCCGCGCCGGGCTGGCGATTGAGCACCACGTCCTCGACCTTCTCGCGCAGCACCGGGTCGATCTGGTCATAGACGCCCAATTGGCCGGCATTGACGATGCCCATGGTGAGTCCGGCGCGAATCGCGTGGTAGAGGAAAACGGTGTGGATGGCTTCGCGCACTGGCTCGTTGCCGCGGAAGCTGAAGCTGACATTCGAGATGCCGCCGGAGATGTGGGCGTGCGGCAGGTTGCGGCGTATCCAGCGGCAGGCTTCGATGAAATCGACGGCGTAATTGTCGTGCTCGGCAATGCCGGTGGCAATCGCGAACACGTTCGGGTCGAAGATGATGTCCTCGGCCGGAAAGCCGTCGGCGACCAGCAGCTCATAAGCGCGTCGGCAGATGGCGATCTTGCGCTGGTAGGTGTCGGCCTGGCCGGCCGTGTCGAAGGCCATGACGATCACCGCCGCGCCGAGTCGCCGTGCCGCGCGGGCCTGCGCGAGGAACTTCTCCTCGCCTTCCTTCATCGAAATGGAATTGACGATACCCTTGCCCTGCACGCATTTCAGGCCGGCCTCGATCACTTCCCACTTCGACGAATCGAGCATGATCGGTACTTTCGAGATGTCCGGTTCGCTGGCGATCAGGTTGCAGAAGCGCACCAGCGCCGCCTGCGAATCGAGCATCGCCTCGTCCATGTTGATGTCGATGATCTGTGCGCCGTTTTCCACCTGCTGGCGCGCGACGACGAGCGCATCGTCATAACGGCCTTCGAGGATCATCTTGGCGAAGGCGCGCGAGCCGGTGACGTTGGTGCGTTCGCCGACGTTGACGAAGAGCGCGCCGGCGCCGATGTTGCAGGGTTCCAATCCGGCGAGCCGCAGTGAAAAGTCGGCGCTGGCCTCATTGGCAACCGAGCGGCGTGGCGCGATGTCCTGCAGTGCATCCGCAATCGCGCGGATGTGTTCGGGCGTGGTGCCGCAGCAACCGCCGGCAATGTTGAGCAGGCCGTCCCTGGCCCATTGCGCCAGCTCGTCGGCGAGCATTGCGGGCGTTTCGTCGTAGCCGCCGAAGGCATTGGGCAGGCCGGCATTCGGATGTGCCGAGACGCAGCAGTCGGCAACATGGCCGATTTCCTCGACGTACTGGCGCAGTTCTTTTGCGCCAAGGGCGCAGTTGAGGCCGAACGACAGGGGCCGGGCATGGCGCAGCGAATTCCAGAAGGCTTCCGTCGTCTGTCCCGACAGCGTGCGCCCCGAGGCGTCGGTGATGGTGCCGGAAATCATGATCGGCCAGCGCCGGCCGGCCTCATCGAAATAGGTTTCAATGGCGTAGAGCGCGGCCTTGGCATTCAGCGTGTCGAAGATGGTTTCGAGCAGCAGGATGTCGGCTCCGCCTGCGACCAGGCCGCGCACCGCTTCTGTGTAGTCGATGACCAGCGCATCGAAGCTGATGTTGCGGAAGCCCGGATCGTTGACGTCGGGCGACAGCGAGCAGGTGCGCGAGGTGGGCCCCAGCACGCCGGCGACAAAGCGCGGCTTGTCAGGCGTCGAGTATTGATCGGCCGCTGCGCGCGCCAGTTGCGCGCCGGCGACATTCAATTCGTAGGCGAGTGCTGCCAGCCCGTACTCGGCTTGCGAGATGCGTGTCGCGTTGAATGTGTTGGTTTCGAGGATGTCTGCACCGGCGGCAAGATAGGCGTCATGGATGCCCTTGATGACATCCGGCCGCGTCAGACTGAGCAGGTCGTTGTTGCCCTTGAGGTCTTTCGCGTGGCCGGCAAACCGGCTACCGCGATAGTCGGCCTCGACCAGGCCATGCCTTTGCACCATGGTGCCCATGGCGCCGTCGAGAATGAGTATGCGCCGCGCGAGCAGGTCGCGCAGCTCGCTGGAGCGGTCGGGTGACATCGGTGGAGGGGTACGGAAATGATTGAAATCAATGAAAATTCTAGCATGTGGCACATATTGACTTGCCTAATGGCGGCATTAGCAATATTGTTTCACCTCAAACCATAAGGAGAAATGTCTGATGGAACATCTGACCCCGAAAGAGACGGAGAAATTTCTGCACGAAAATCCCAAGGCGCTGTTCGTCGACTG
Source organism: uncultured Methyloversatilis sp. (assembly GCA_964580925.1). Taxonomy (GTDB): domain Bacteria; phylum Pseudomonadota; class Gammaproteobacteria; order Burkholderiales; family Rhodocyclaceae; genus Sulfuricystis. The sequence goes on along the minus strand of CAZOMI010000019.1, from coordinate 37,289 downwards.
CCGTAGCGAAATGGAATTCCTCTTCGTCGGCCATCCGGCCGGAGCGCTGCATGTCGCCTGGAACGATGGCCCGGACTGGGAAATCAACCCCCACTTCACCGGAGAAGTGAAAAAGTTCGCCGGCCATGCGACCGACCGCCCGGTGGTGCTGATCTGCCGTTCCGGCTATCGTTCGGTCGATGCCGGCAATGCGCTGGAGAAGGCCGGCTTCACGCGTGTCTATAACGTGCTGCACGGTTTCGAGGGCGACCTCAACGACCACCATCACCGCGGCACCGAGAACGGCTGGCGTTTCGAGGGGCTGCCCTGGGAACAGTGCTGATACTGCTGATGCCGCGCCTGTTCTGCTTGTGGCCGGATCAGCGGGAAATGCTTAAGGCCCGCAACGCCAGCAGCGTCATCGCGCTGAAAAACAGCAGCGACCATTCGGCAATCGACAGGCCGAGAAAAACCCAGCCGGCTTCCGAGCACAGGCCGCTGGCCTCGAACAGCAACGGCACCTGCTTGCCGGCCCAGTCTACGAGCCGCTCCCACCAGGGTTGTCCGCCGCCGCAACTGAAGCCCTGGGCAAAGCGTTGCAGCCAGGTCTGGTAGGCGGCGATGCCGGCGCCCGTGCCTGCCGTCACGGCCATCAGCAGGGCGATCAGCCGGTGGCGGTTGGTGAGCAGAAGGAGCAGTGCCGCGATGCCGAGCAACAGATACAGCATGCGTTGCAGGATGCAGAGCGGGCAGGCGGCGAGATTCAGGGTAGTGGCCAGCACAACGCCGCAGACGACCAGTGCGCAGCCAACCATGCCGATGCCGGCGAGTTGCCAGCGCGGTTGATGCCAGAGCTTGTTCAGGAGTGAGGGCATGGGGTACATTTTTCAAACGGGACTCGATATTAACAGGACCGGCAAGGCACCCAAAGTCGGCGCTGGCGGGATGGCATGCCCCGCATGGGGTACGCGCATATAATATTGCACCATGCCTGATACCCGTCTGAACGCCATCCGCGCCGCGCTGCGCGACCCCAAACGCTGGAAGCGCTGGGGGCTGGAAGCGCTGGCCCTGCTCGGCATCATCATTGCCCTCACGCTTTGGCAGAATCGTGGCCTGCCCGAAGGCCCGGCGCCTGCGCTGGCCGGCATGGACAGTGATGGCATTGCGGTCAGCCTGGCCGAAGTGCGCAAAGACAACACCCGGGATGGCGTGACGCGGCCGACGCTGGTGGTGTTCTGGGCGACCTGGTGCCCGGTGTGTCGGGCCGAGGAAGACAACATCGAGGCCGTCGCCAGGGACTGGCCGGTGCTGTCGGTGGCGATGCAGTCGGGCAACGCGGAGGATGTCGACGACCACCTTGTGGCACGGCGGCTGACCGTGCCTGCCGTCATTGACGATGACGCCGACATTGCGGACCTCTGGAAGGTGCGTAGTGTACCCACCCACTTTTTTGTCGATTCCGCCGGCAACATCCGTTTCCGCATGGTGGGTTACGCTTCGGAGTTCGGCTTGCGGGCGCGGCTGTGGTGGCTCGAGCAGTTTCCGGAATGACGGTTCCCGCGGCGAGTTTCACTCCCCCCGCGCCCCCGCTGCGGCTGGCCTGGATGATCTGGGGACTGGGCGCCCTGTTTTACCTGTTTGCCTTCTATCAGCGCGTCGCCCCCGCCGTGATGACCGACGTATTGATGGCCGACTTCGCCATCGGCGGTGCGGCGCTCGGGAATTTGTCGGCTTTCTATTTCTACGCCTATGTGGTGATGCAGATTCCCACCGGGGTGATGGCCGACCGCTGGGGACCACGCCGCGTTCTGGCCGGCGGTGCCGGCATCGCCGCGTTGGGCAGCCTGCTGTTCGCTTTTGCGCCGGATTTCGGCTGGGCCGGTTTCGGCCGGATGCTGGTGGGCGCCTCGGTGGCGGTGGCCTTTGTCTCCACGCTGAAGCTCGCGAGCCACTGGTTTCCGCCGCAAAAATACGCCCTGGCTTCCGGCATGGCGCTGTTCATGGGTGTGGTCGGCGGGGTGATGGCAGGTGTTCCCCTGCGCATGTTGGTCGAAAATTTTGGCTGGCGCATGGTGATGGGCAGTGCCGGCGTTTTCGCCAGCCTGTTGTGTGTCGCCATCTGGTTGTTCGTTCGTGACGATCCAGCCGAGCGCGGCTACCAGAGCCATCATCAGCACGATGCCAGCCACCTGCGGGATGGCGGACAGCCACGCCGCCATCTGCCAATTCTCGCCGGCATCTTACAGGTGCTGTCCTACCGCAACATCTGGCTGCTGATGTTGATGCAGGTCGGATTTTGCGGGGCGATACTTGCCTTTGGCGGCCTGTGGGGCGTGCCATGGCTGCGGCAGGTGCATGGACTCGATCCGAAGGCGGCCGCAGCCGTGACCTCGACGCTGCTGGTGGCCTGGGCGCTGGGCGGGCCTTTGCTGGGGAGCTGGTCGCAGCGACTCGGCCGGCGCAAGCCGCTCTACCTCATCGCCGGCGCCGTGGCGGCAGCGGGCTGGCTGGCCGTGATCTTCCTTGCGCCGCCCCTGTGGCTGATGGTGGTGCTGCTGGCGATCACCGGCTTTGCTTCGGGCAACATCATCATCGGCTTTGCCTGGGCGAAGGAATCATTGCCGATGCGCCTGATGGGCACTGCCTCCGGCGTGGTGAATATGGGGCCGCTGATGGGCGGCATGCTGCTGCAGCCCGGGGTGGGCTGGCTGCTTGATCGCGGCTGGGGTGGTGAACTGGCCGCCGGCGTGCGCATCTACACCGCGGCTACCTGGCAGGCCAGCTTCGCCTTGCTCTTCGTTGCCGTTGTCATTGCGCTGGCGATGGTGCCATTCGTCCGCGAATCGCACTGCAAGCAGGCGGTGTGATCTTCAGCGCTTGGCGTCCCGCCGCCACGGTGCGTGTCCGAATTCCTCGATAAGGAAATCGACCATCGCCCGCACCTTGGGCGCCACATGGCGGCCGCCGGAATAGAGGGCATACAACGGTATGGGTTCGACATGCTGGCAATCGGCCAGAACGGGGACCAATTGGCCGCTGCGCAATGCCTCGCCGACCGTGACATCGGTCAGCCGGGTGATGCCGACGCCCGCCAGCGCCAGCTGCAGCACCGTGCCGGCATAGTTGGCGGCCACGTTGCCATTCACGTTGATGGTGCGTATGCCGTCGCGCGTGGTAAACGGCCAGCGGCGCAGGGCAGGCAATCGGGTGATCCACAGGCAGTTGTGGTTGAGCAGGTCATCGGGTGTGCGCGGGATACCGTGCTTCTCCAGGTAGGCCGGTGCGGCACAAATCACCCGTTCGACGTCGCAGATGCGCCGTGCGATCAATGATGAGTCCTCGAGTTGCCCCTTGCGGATCACCACATCGAAGTTCTCGCCGAGCGTTTCTGGCGGCTGGTCGCTGATCGACAGTTCCAGGTTGACGTCCGGGTAGCGTTCGAGAAAACGCGGCAAAACCGGCGCCAATTGGTGCGAGCCGAACGAGGAGCCGCAATACAGTCGCAACAGGCCGCTGGGGCTGGCGTTGGCCTCGATGACCTCGGCCTCGGCCTCGTCCAGGGCGGCCAATATCGATTTGGCGCGCAGGTAAAAGGTCTCCCCTTCGGTGGTCATCTCCAGGCGCCGGGTGGTCCGGCTGAGCAGGCGCACGCCCAAGCGGTCTTCCAGCCGGCTGACCAATTTTGAAAGGGCTGACGGCGTCAGTTCAAGTTCGCGTGCTGCCGCAGAGAATCCGCCGCAATCCACTGCGCGCACGAAGGCCAGCATTTCTCCGGTTCGGTCCATAGGTCTTTATGGAAATAAATTCATCAAAGTTATTACGAAAATCCGGCTTGTTCTCATAAATAAAAATAATTAGAGTTGGGTCATGCCGCACTGCAACAGAGAAAGCAAGTGATGGACCCGTTTCATAAATTATCTCAATCAGCGGGTATGTGAATCAAATACCGGAAGAGCTTTACAACATCAATCAAAATCAATGTTTTACACACCAGATAGTAACTTGAATTTGGAAATAATGCTGCTTTTCCCACTGCCGGTTGTTCCCACAAATTAAATGGTGGCGGCTTTATGAATCATGAAAATGGAGTAAGCGAAATGCAAGACTTGAGCAAAAATGACATAAAACAAACTTATCGTCGCTACAAAGAAGGTGATCAAAAATTCGAGCGCTGGCAGGACAAGATATTCCATGGCGACTGGAGCTACAAGTGCCCGACTTATGTCCTTTCCTCGCCACCCTGCCAGGGGTCTTGCCCGGCCGGCGAAGATATTCGCGGCTATATGAACATTGTCCGTGGCATCGAAAAGCCGCCCATCGGCGCTGACGGCAAGCCGAGCATGCCCATGGAAGAATACGCCTGGCGGCGGATTACTGATGCCAATCCCTTTCCGGCCATCATGGGCCGTGTCTGTCCCGCCCCCTGTCAGGGCAGTTGCAACCGCAGCAAGGTCGATGATTTCGTCGGCATCAATTCGGTCGAACATTACATTGGCGACTGGGCCATCGAAAAGGGCTTGAGTTTTGCTCCCCCCGCCCAGGAAACCGGCAAGCGCATCGCCATCATCGGCGGCGGCGTTGCCGGCCTTTCTTGCGCCTATCAGTTGCGCCGCAAGGGGCACGCCTGCACCGTCTTCGAATCCAGCCACAAGCTGGGTGGCATGATCATCTTTGGCCTGCCGGGCTATCGCGCCTCGCGCGATGTGGTCAATGCCGAAGTGAAGCGCATCCTCGACATGGGTGTCGAGGTGCGTCTCAACACCCGCGTCGGCCGTGATGTCAGCATGGCGGAGTTGAATCGCAATTTCGACGCCGTGTTCATCGGCATCGGCGCCAGCCAGGGCAACCGCCTCGACGTTCCCGGCGCCGACGCGCCCAACTGCATCGACGGCCTGAGCTTCCTGCGCGAGTTCAATGACGGACGGCTGGCCTATGCCGGCAAACGCATTATCGTGATCGGCGGCGGCAACACGGCGATGGATTGCGCATCTGTCGCGATGCGTCTGGGGGCCTATAGTGCGGAGGCCGAAGCGTCGGCCAGTCCCCGGGTCATCGTCGCCACATCTGAAAGCGCGGAAAATTTTGGCCATGACCACAACAAGTGGCATTGGCGTAAAAGTTCCGCCGTGGTGATCGCTTACCGGCGCCAGGTCAGGGAAATGCCGGCGTCAATGCACGAAGTCGATGCCGTGCTCGAGGAAGGCGCCGATATTCAGCCCTGTGTGCTGCCGCTGGAGGTGATCAAGGACGAGTTCGGCATGGCCATGGCCCTGCGCGTCATCCGGGTCGAATGGATTGACCGGAAAATGGTGCCACAACCGGGCACCGAGTACGATATCGACTGCGACCTGGTCGTTGCGGCGGTCGGTCAGTCGGTCAATTGGTCGGGCATGGACAAGTTCAGGAATGAGCGTGGGCTTGCCAAGGTCGACAAGAATCTGATGGCCGACACCGGCATTTTCGTTGGCGGTGACGCCATCAAGCCGCTCCTGCTGACCACGGCCATTGGTCAGGGTCGCATTGCCGCCGAGGGGATCGAACGTTATTTGGCCGGTGTTGAAATCAACGGCCGTCCGCGGGTCGATGTCAAACACTTCAGCGTGACTGGCAAGATGATCGAGTTCGGTGCCAGCTTCGAGCCCGTCACCGAACCCATTCTGGGTACGGATGCGCACCCGGGGAGCGTGCACAACTTCGAGGATCGTTCGTCCCGCCATGTCATCCCGGCCGAAGCGCTCTTTCTGGGGCACTTTGCCTGGACGCCGCGCAACGAACGGACGCAGCGTGAAATCAATGAAAACAATGTGCTCGGCAGCCTTGAGGAGCGCCTGGTTGGTCTCGACGCAAAACAGGTACAGGCCGAAGCGAAGCGCTGCATGAGCTGTGGCCTGTGCATGGAGTGCGACAACTGCATGCTGTATTGCCCGCAAGGCGCTGTCACGCGCGTCCCGAAAAAGGAGGCCACTACGGGCCGCTATGTCGTAACCGATTACAGTCGATGTGTCGGTTGCCACATCTGTGCCGACGTCTGCCCGACGGGCTATATCCAGATGGGCATGGGGGACTGTTGAGGCATTTAAGGCCCGCCCCCTCCCGGCCTCCCCCTCGCGGGGGAGTTGACGGTTGACGCGCTGCGCTCGTTTGTTACGGGGCGGCCCCGTTCATGCTTGGGAGCGGATTGCGGCTTCGCCGCGTGTCGTCTCGCCTTGGCAGCCCTCTCCCTCAATCCCTCTCCCGCAAGCGGGAGAGGGAAGCTATCTGCCTCCTCTCTCCCTCTGGGAGAGAGGTCGGGAGAGAGGGATTGGCCCGGCGGCGCGACTGCAGGGGTGTGCATTTCCCCCTTTCCCTCGGCGGTAAAGAGGTATGCCAATGGCAAAGCGGCTTGGTGTGAGGAGGATTGCCCGCTGAGCTATCCGCCCAGCCCGCGGCGGTACTGGATCGCTTCGGCCACATGCGGGCCGCGGATGATGTACTCGCCGGTCAGGTCGGCGATGCTGCGGGCGACCTTGAGAATGCGGTGGTAGGCGCGTGCCGAGAGGTCGAGGCGGCTCAGCGCCTGCTTGAGCAGGGCCGCTCCACCGCAATCGGGCAGGCAGTGTTGTTCGATTTCATCTGGTGTCAGCGCGGCATTGGGTTTGCCCTGCCGGGTGATTTGACGCTCCCGTGCGGCAGCGACGCGTTCGCGTATCCGTATTGATGCTTCGCCCGTGGCGCGGCCGGTCAATTCCGTTTCGCTGACCGCCGGCACCTCGATCATCAGGTCGATGCGGTCGAGCAGCGGGCCGGAGAGCTTGCCGCGATAGCGCACCACCTGGTCTGGCGTGCAGCGACACTTGCCGTTGCCGTGACCGAGCCAGCCGCAGGGGCAGGGATTCATCGCCGCCACCAGCTGGAAGCGCGCTGGAAATTCGGCGCGGCGCGCCGCGCGGGCGATGCGGATATGGCCTGTTTCGAGGGGCTCGCGCAGCGCTTCGAGGACGCGGCGCTCGAATTCGGGCAGTTCGTCAAGGAACAAGACGCCGTGATGGGCGAGGGAAATTTCGCCGGGACGCGGCACACCGCCGCCGCCCACCAGCGCTGGCCCAGAAGCCGAATGGTGCGGCGCCTGAAACGGGCGCTGCGCCCAGCGGTCGATGGAAAAGCTGCCGGCGAGCGAATGCACCGCTGCGGATTCCAACGCTTCTGTCTCGGTCATCGGCGGGAGCAAACCGGGCAAGCGTTGCGCCAGCATCGACTTGCCGGAACCCGGCGGGCCGCTCATCAGCAGGCTGTGGCCACCGGCAGCCGCGACTTCCAGCGCGCGCTTCGCCGGCGCCTGACCCTTGATCTCGGCAAGGTCGAAAGCAAAAGTCGGCGCTGGCGGAACGGCGGCAATGTGCGGCGCGAGCGGTTGTGCGCCGGTGAGGTGGGCGCAAACATCGAGCAGACCGCGCGCCGGCAGGATGGTGGCGCGCGCCACCAGCGCGGCTTCGTCGGCACAGGCGGCAGGCAGCACGAAGGCGCGTCCGGCCCCGGCGGCCGACAGGCACATCGCCAGCGCGCCACGCACCGGGCGCAGTTCGCCCGACAAAGACAATTCGCCGGCAAATTCGTGCTGATCGAGTGTCGGGGCCTTGAGCTGTCCCGAGGCGACCAGAATTCCCAGCGCGATCGGCAGGTCGAGGCGGCCGGACTCCTTCGGCAGGTCGGCCGGCGCCAGATTGACCGTGATGCGGCGCGCGGGAAATTCAAAGCCGCTGTTGAGCAAGGCGGCGCGGACGCGGTCGCGGGATTCCTTGACCTCGGTTTCCGGCAGCCCGACCAGCGTGAATGAAGGCAGGCCATTGGCCAGATGCACCTCGACCGCGACTTCCGGGGCGGCGAGACCGGCGAGCGCGCGGCTCTTCAGAACGGCGAGCGACATGGCTCCGGGCGGCGGGGCTGGAACATCATTCCCACTTGAGTTCCTTGTAAGGCGACCTGAACGGACCCGACAGGACGACCTGGGTGCGCTGCCGCGTGGCGCCGATATTGAGCACGATGTTCAACTGGCCGCGGATGTCGCCCTGGTCATTGATGTCGGCAGTGCCGCTCGCGTTGATGGCGCCAGCGTCGAAGACCAGTTTGCGCAACTGCGTACGGCCATCCTGATGGGTAACGCGTCCGGTCAGCTTCTTGAATTGTGTCTTGCCGCCGCTTTCGCCCTTCATAATGCGGCCGAAATCGATGCCGGCGAGCGTGCCCTTGTCGATGCTGAAGTCACCGGCAAAGCGACGCATGGCCATTGCATTGTCGCTGTCATGGATGGGCAGCAGGAAATTCGCCTTGCCTTCGAGACGGCCGTTCTCCATGAAGCCCGCAAGGGGCTTGCCGATGTCGATCATCCGCGCCGTCGCCGTGCCTTCAATGCTTGCCGCGGAACCCCAGGTCAGGCGCGCCTTGCCACTGAGCGAGCCGCCATGGAGCGACGCGTTGAACGCGTCGAGTTGCAGGCCGCTGCGATCAAGCCTGCCGCTGGCCGTCAGTTCGTCGAAGACGGGCGATCCGTTGAACGGCAGGGGCACCCCCTTCAGCTTCATCTCCAGCCGCACCGCAGCGCCGCCGGTGAGATTCAGTTCGATCTTCTGGTCGGCACCGACGATGCCAATACTGCGCCAGTTGCCGTCAGCGCCCAGCTCAAGGGTGGCGTCGAACGTCGGTAACTTCGTTTCCGGCAGTTCCAGCCTGACATTGTTTGCCTTCAGCTGCCGCAGTTTCAATGTTGGCGACTGCGACCTGCCGAAGAGCAGCCATTCCAGTCCTTCCGCATTGACCACCGCGCCATCGACCTGCAATGATTCCAGCGCGTTGGCGGATTTGTCGAACAGGGCGCCCAGCGAGGTGCGCACCGTCACGCGGGATGCCACGACCTGCCCGGAGTTGCCAATCGTGACCCCCTCGAACCGCCATTCCGCATGCGGCAGGAAGCCCGCGCGCAATGCCTTGATCTTGACCGGCTGCAGCAGCTGGGCGCTGGCCGCCTTCTCGAATGCCGGGATGCGGTCGTTGAATGACATCAGGCTGACTGCGGCCACTGTGCCACCGATCACCAGCACCAGGCCGATCGCCACCCACTTGCCCCACTTGACTGGTGCCCTGGGCGCAGCAGGAACTCGCTCGGCGGCGGCTTTTCTCGCCTCCTCCGCGGCTTCCTTCCGTGCTCGTTCCTCGGCTTTCGCCATGGCACGTGCTTCGGCTTCCCGGTGTGCCTGTTCCTGCTCTTCCCGACGGACCTGTTCTTCTGCCTCATGCCGGGCGCGTTCTTTGGCTTCTTTCCGTTCCCGTTCTTCCTGTTCGCTCCGGGCACGTTCTTCCGCTTCCTGGCGCGCCTTCTCTTCCACGGCTCGGTGCGCTTGTTCCTCTACTTCCCGGCGGGCGCGTTCTTCCGCTTCCGCTTCCGCCCTCGCGCGGGCTTCGGCTTCCTGCCGTGCCCGCTCTTCCGCAGCTTGGCGCGCTTGTTCCTCTACCTCACGCCGGGTGCGCTCTTCGGCTTCTTTCCGTTCCTGTTCTTCCTGTTCGCGGCAGGCTCGCTCTTCGGCGTCCCTTCTCGCCTTCTCTTCCGCCTCCGCCCTGGCTTGCGCTTCGGCTTCTTCCCTCGCACGCGCTTCGACTTCCCGACGCGCTTTCTCTTCCGCGGCACGGCGTGCTTGTTCTTCTGCCTTACGTCGTGCGCGTTCTTTAAAAGCTTCTTTCCGTACCTGTTCTTCCTGTTCGTGGCGGGCTCGCTCTTCGGCTTCCCTTCTCGCCTTCTCTTCCGCTTCCGCCTTGGCTTGCGCTTCGGCTTCCTGACGCGCTTTCTCCTCGGCCTCATGCCTGATTTTTTCCTCAGCCTCACGGCGCGCGCGCGCCCCGGCCTCTGCCCCCTTCTTTCTAATAGTCTGACTGCCCGCAGCCGGGAGCGGCGCGGTGAAATCCAGATTTTCGAGAGAGCCATCCTCGCTGGGTACCGCAGATTTATGGACTTCCGGCGTACGTGGGGCCAATCGCTCGGGCGGTGCGGGGATGGGGTGCACTTCCAGAACCACCGGATGGATGAAGCCCTCATTGACGAGGCTCTCGAGGCCTTGCTGCAAGTCGCTTTCCGACCACTCGCGTGACAGCCTGCCAATCAACTCACCAAACGAGGCCTTGCCATCGACCTCCTTAAGCAGGTTGCGCTGGCTGCGCGACAGTATCCTGGTTTTGCCAATGGCCTCGCGCAGCCCCTTGGCGCTTTTGGAGAAGATGGTGGTCTTTTCCATTGTTTCCTGCCTCGTCCCGATCGGCTAATCAGGATTGGCGGCGCCCCTCGAGTTCGGCGATTTTCGCCTCGAGGGTGGCAAGGCGTGCCTGGGCGCGGGCCAATATCTCTTTCTGCACCTCGAAATCCTCGCGTGTGACCAGATCGAGACGGGCAAAGGAGGACGTCAGCATGGCGCGCAGGTTTTTTTCAATGTCGGCGGCCGGCGTGGCGGCCAGCGCCGCGGAAATCCGGGCACTGATGTTTTCGAGAAATTTGGGATCGAGCATGGCAATGGAATGTCTGGGCAGGAGCGTTTGAGTGTAGCACCGGCTGCCCCTTCATGACACGCACCACAATGGTGCCGCGCAAACCAAAAGCCGCTCAAGGTGGTGCGCGCAAAAACCGCTACGGCTATGCGTTTATTGTCGAAATCCATATAACACAATGAATATAAATAAATAAACAAGTCTGGCACGTTAGATGCTTTATTTGCTTGCGAAAACCCTCTTTGATCAACAACCCCTCCGGAGACTTTCATGAACAAAAAACTGATCGCCGTCGCCATTACTCTCGCCGCTCCCCTGTTCGCCGTGGCTGCCGATGCACCTGCCACGCCCGAGCATGCCTTTACCGGTAACGTCACCCTGGCTTCCGAATATCTCTATCGCGGCATCGCCCAGACGCGCGGCAAGCCGGCCTTGCAGGGCGGTTTTGATTATGCACATGCCAGCGGCGTGTATGCCGGCGTCTGGGGTTCCAATATTTCCTGGATTGGCGATGGGGTTGCCGGCGCCAGCGCCAGTCTGGAGATTGACGTTTATGGCGGCTACAAAGGCGTCATCAGCGACGATTTCGGCTACGACCTCGGTGTGCTGACCTACAATTATCCTGGCAGCGGCAAGCCGACCGGTGCCGCCAAACCCGATACCACCGAAGTCTACGGCGCGCTGAGTTACAAGTGGCTGACCGTCAAGTACTCGCAGTCCACCGGCAGCCTGTTCGGCTGGACGAAACCGGATGGCAGCAAGACCAGCGGCTCCGGCTATCTCGAACTGAACGCCACGTACGATCTGGGCGACGGCTGGGGCGTCACCGGCCACATCGGACATCAGAAGGTCAAGGGCTACAGCGACGCCTCCTACTCAGACTACAAGGTCGGCGTGACCAAGGACCTCGGCTTCGGCGTGCTGGGCGCGGCCTACTCGACGACCAACGCCAATGGTGACTGTGCTGTTGGTGGCGCAACCAACCCCTACTGCTTTGTCAAGGCCGGCACCACTGATGGCTACGATGCTGGCAAGGGTCGCCTGCTGCTGTCCTTCGCCAAGTCCTTCTAATCCGATAACGCACTCCCAACCCCATTCCCATTCAAGGAGTTCATCATGAAACTCGTTACCGCCATCATCAAGCCGTTCAAGCTTGACGAGGTGCGTGAGGCCCTCGCCGCCGTCGGCGTGCAGGGCATCACCGTCACCGAGGTCAAGGGCTTCGGCCGGCAGAAGGGGCACACGGAACTGTACCGTGGCGCCGAATACGTTGTCGATTTTTTGCCCAAGGTAAAGGTCGAAGCCGCCATCAAATCCGAACTGCTCGAACAGACCATCGAAGCCATCGAGAAATCCGCCAGCACCGGCAAGATCGGCGACGGCAAGATCTTCGTCTATGACCTCGAACAGGTCGTCCGCATCCGCACCGGCGAAACCGGCACGGATGCCCTCTAGGAGCCAAGCCATGAAGAAACTACTCGCAAGCGTGCTGCTGGCCTGCTGCCTCGGCATCTCGGGCCTGGTGGCGGCGGAAACCGCTGCCATTGCCGCACCGGTGCCCAACAAGGGCGACACGGCCTGGATGATGGTCTCCACCATCCTGGTCATCCTGATGGTCATTCCCGGCCTGGCGCTGTTCTACGGCGGTCTGGTGCGCGCCAAGAACATGCTCTCGGTGCTGATGCAGGTGTTCACCCTGTTTGCGCTGATCAGCGTGCTCTGGGCGGTGTATGGCTATAGCGTGGCCTTCACTGGGGGCAGCGCCTTTTTCGGCGGCTTCGACAAACTCCTGCTGATGGGCGTCACACCGGATTCGGTGGCGGCCACCTTCAGCAAGGGCGTCGTGATCCCCGAACTGGCGTTCGTCATCTTTCAGGCCACCTTCGCCGCCATTACCGTCGCGCTGATCGTCGGCGCCTTCGCCGAACGCATGAAGTTCTCGGCGGTGCTGTTGTTCGCGGTGCTCTGGTTCACCTTCTCTTACCTGCCGATGGCGCACATGGTCTGGTACTGGGATGGGCCGGATGCGATCACCGACGCGGCTTCGCTCGAGAAAGTATTGGCGGGTGCCGGCTTCCTCTATGCCAAGGGCGCGCTCGACTTCGCCGGCGGCACGGTGGTGCATATCAACGCGGCCATCGCCGGCATCGTCGGCGCCTTCCTGATCGGCAAGCGCGTCGGTTATGGCAAGGAGCCGATGACCCCGCACAGCCTGACGCTCACCATGGTCGGCGCCGCGCTGTTGTGGGTGGGCTGGTTCGGCTTCAACGCCGGTTCCAACCTCGAAGCCAACGGTGTCGCTGCGCTGGCGATGGCCAATACCCTGTTCGCCACGGCGGCGGCCACGCTATCCTGGATGGTCGCGGAATGGCTGCTCAAGGGCAAGCCCTCGATGCTGGGCGCGGCCTCGGGCGCGGTATCCGGTCTGGTGGCGATCACCCCGGCAGCCGGCTTCGTCGGGGTCGGCGGTGCGCTGGTGATCGGTCTGCTGGCCGGCGTTGCCTGCCTGTGGGGCGTGAATGGCCTGAAGAAGTTGCTCGGCGCGGACGATGCGCTCGACGTGTTCGGCGTGCATGGCGTCGGCGGCATACTGGGTTCGATACTGACAGGTGTGTTCGCCGCTCCGGCCCTCGGCGGCACCGGCGTCTATGACTATGTCGCCAACAAGGTGGGCGATTACGACATGAGCGCGCAGGTCATCAGCCAGCTCTGGGGTGTCGGCACGGTTTTCGTCTGGTCCGGCATCGTCGCCTTCATCTGCTACAAGATCGTCGATGTGCTGATCGGCTTGCGCGTGCCGGAAGATGAAGAGCGCGAAGGCCTCGACACCACGGCGCACGGCGAATCGGCTTACCATTATTGATCCAACCCCCAGCCCCCGCCCACCGGCGGGGCGACTGATCGGCGGACACTGCCTGCCAGGGTGGTGTCCATTTTTTTCACCGTTCGGGGGGGGTAGAATTGTCGCTTTACGCATAGACCCCAAGGCCCATGTCAATGCCGACTGACGGCGACATTTTGCAGTTCGTGGAGGCGCCCCCGCTGCCAGAGAGCCCTGCCGCTAAACGGCAGCCCTGGCGCGTGCTTGTCGTCGACGATGATCCCGACGTACATGACACCACCCGGCTGGCGCTGGATGGTGTGACGATCCTCGATCGCCCACTCTTGCTGCTGCACGCTTTCACTGCGGCGACCGCGATCGAGTTGTTGCGCAAGGATCGCGCCGTGGCGGTGGTTCTGCTCGATGTCGTCATGGAAACCCCGACAGCCGGTCTGGCAATCATCGCGAAAATCCGCGAGGAACTCGGCCTGCACGACACGCGCATCATCCTGCGCACCGGCCAGCCCGGTTACGCGCCGGAACTTGAAACGGTGCGTCGCTATGACATCAACGATTATCACAACAAGGGCGAACTGACCCGCGACCGCCTGTACGTCGCCCTGTCAACGGCGCTCCGCGCCTACGACCAGCTCGCGCGCGTGGCGGCGCTTTCCGCACGGCTGGAAAACCAGGCCTATTTCGACGCGCTGGTCGAGCTGCCCAACCGCAACGCCTTCATCGAGGCCATCGACCGCCGCGTTGCCGCAAGCGGAAGCCAGGATAATGTCCTGGCCTTGATCGACATCGACGAATTCGCCGAAATCAACGACATGTTCGGCCACGGCTATGCCGACCGGCTGCTCGCGGCCATTGCGCGGCGCATCGAACGCAGCATGGGCCATGAAGAGGGTAGCGTGCTGCTCGCCCGGGTCGGCACCGACACCTTCGGCGTGTTCGGCCATGCCGATCTGCTGTCACCCCCGTTACTGCAGGCGATTTTTGCCGCGTCTTTTGCGCTGGATGACAGCGAACATACCGTCTCGGTGGCCGTCGGACTGGTCCGGCTGGCGGAAATTCCCGACGGCGGGGCGGCCGACCGCCTGAAGGACGCCTCGCTCGCTCTGAAACGCGCCAAGGCCAGCGGCCACGGTCAAAGCGCCTGGTTTACCCCCGCCATCGGTCACGAAACCCGCGAGCGCACGCGCCTGCTGCATGCCCTGCGGCGGGCTTACGACCATGAGCACCTGTTTCCCGTCTATCAGCCGCAATTTTGCCTGGCGACCGGCAGGATTGTCGGCTTCGAAGCGCTGATGCGCTGGAAGAACGAGGCAGGCGATTTCGTCACGCCCGACAGCTTCATTCCGGTGGCGGAAAATTCCGGACTGATCGTCAGCCTCGGCGCGTGGATGCTGCACATGGCACTGTGCGCCGCGTGCGAACTGCGCCGTGCCGGGTTGGCCGACTTTCGCATGGCCGTGAATGTCTCGGTGGTGCAGTTCCGCCACCGGGATTTTCTGGCCATGCTCGATACGGCGCTGGAAGCAACCGGTGCCAAACCGGATGAGCTCGAGCTCGAGATCACCGAATCGGTGGCCATGATGGGCGGGGGCGCGATTGCGGAAGTCTTCGCGGCGCTGAAGGCGCGCGGGGTCGGCCTGGCCATCGACGACTTCGGCACCGGCTTTTCCTCGCTGTCCTATCTTGACCAACTACCCGCCGACCGCATCAAGATCGACCGCGCGTTCGTCCAGTCCCTCGACTGCGGCGAGCGCGGCGGGCGCATCGCCGAAATGGTGATTCCGCTGGGCCGGAGCCTCGGCATGCAGGTCATCGCCGAGGGCGTGGAAACCGCTCGGCAGGCCGAGTGCCTGCGGGCGCTGGGCTGCGACGAGGCGCAGGGTTATCTGTTTGCCCGGCCAATGCCATTGCCCGACCTGCTGCAATGGGTGCGCGCCTACCAGGCCGCAACGCCATGAAAGCGCGGCCGTGGGTATTTACCCTGCTACTGATGCTGGCCGCTTGCGCGCCGCCAGAACCAGTGAAGCTGGGTTTCCTGGCAGGGCTGTCCGGACGCGGGGCCGACCTCGGCACGGCCGGACGCAATGGCGCCCTGCTCGCCGTCGACGCGGTCAATGCGCGGGGCGGCATTCACGGGCGGCCCGTGGAATTGCTCGTCCGCGATAACGGACAATCGGCCGAGACGACGGTCGCCGCCGTCGAGATATTGGCGGCGGACGGCGTGGTGGCGGTCATCGGCCCCCTGTTGAGCAGCGTCGCGCAGACCGCCGTCCCGGTCGCGGATAAACTCGGTCTGATCATGGTCAGCCCGAGCGTGACGGCTTCCGAGTTCGCCAACAAGGACGATCTGTTTTTCCGTGTCGCCTCGACCACGCGGGACAACACCCGGCGTAGCGCGGAAGCGCAATACGCGCGCGGCCTGCGCCGCATCGCCATTGCCTACGACCTCTCCAACCGCCCCTATACGACCGACTGGAAGAACGAGTTTCGTCAGGCCTTCGAGCAACTGGGTGGCCAGATCGTGGCGACGGTCGAGTTCACCTCGGGCCAGGACACGGGCTATGCCGACGTGGTGCGCCAGCTTGGCCAGGCGCGCCCCGACGGACTGTTGTTGATCGCCAATGCGGTCGATACCGTGCACCTGATCCGCCAGGCACGCAATCAGGGTATGGCCCAACCGGTGATTGGCGTGACCTGGGCGGCCACCGAACAATTGCTCGAACTGGGCGGCCGCACGATCGAAGGTTTTCATGTCACCCAGTTTTTCAACCGCGATGACAACTCGCCGCGCTATGTGGCGTTCCGCGAGGCTTATCGGGCGCGCTTTCGGCAGGAACCCGGTTTCGTCAGCGTCGTTTCCCATGATGCCACGCAGGCCACGCTGGAAGCCTTGACACGCCGGGGCAAGCAGTCGCTCAAGCAGGCGCTGCTGACGAGCGGGCCGTACCAGGGACTGCAGGATGAGTGGAACTTCGATCGCTTCGGTGATGCCCGGCGCCGCGCCTATGTGACCGAAGTGCGCAACGGCCGCTTTGTCGTAACCGACTGAGCGGCGACACCATGCGCGCCTGGCGCCTGCGCACCTCGCTGATCCTGCTGCTGGCCCTGAGCACCCTGGTGGCTGCGGTCGTCGTCGGGGCAGCCATCCTGACGATCCGCCTGCCGCAAATCCAGCAGGAGGCTTCCGCCCGGGCCAGGGAATCCGCCACGCAACTGGTGCAACTGACCGAATATTTTGTCGGCGGCATCGAGGCCCAGCTCGTGCCGCTCGCCCATCTGGCGGCGCAACCCGTGCTGCTCGCGCCCCTGCAAGCGCATCTCGACACCCTGGTGCAAAAGGGCGGCAGCTTCGACGCTGTCTATATTGCCAACGGCAACGGCCTGGTGAAGCTGGTGGCGCTCTCCCCCGGCCAGCGCGGCAAACCGGGCGAGCTGATCGGCGCCGATCTCTCGGCCAAGACCCTGTATCGCGCGGCGCGCCAGTCCGCCCAACCCGTGTGGAGCGACAAATACCTTTCCATCATTTCCGGCGAACTGGCCTTCGGCGTTGGCCTGCCCGCCGGCGACAAGATCATCATCGGCGAGGTGCGCGCGCAACGCATCGTCGACATCGTGCAGGCTTTCACCGCCCAGACCCAATACCCGGTGATCGTACTGGACAGCCGCGCCGAGTGGATCGGTGGCGACCGTGAAGGCAACGGCGAGACCCACATCAACTGGGCCGACCGCCCGACCATTCACGCCGCGCTGGCGGGACAGCCGCCGCCGCCGGCCGTCTCGATCGCCGGCCGCACGATGCATCCGGGTTACGCCTCCTCGCCGCGCCTGGGCTGGATCTTCGCCACCGGCGTGCCCGGCGGCATGGCCAATCCGGCCTACCGCAACACCGTGACTTTCGTCATTTTCAGTCTGTTCGGTGCCTTCGCGGTCGGCCTGCTACTCGCTCCCCTGTGGGCGGCGCGCATGCTGCGACCGATCAAGGCGTTGATCGAAAACAGCCACCGGATCGCCGCGGGAAACTACACGCAGCCCTGGCCCAGGCCTGGCGCCATCATCGAACTGAACGAGCTGGCGGATGACCTGAAGCGCATGGCCGAGGCCATCGAGCTGCGTGAAGACGCTATCCGCGATATCAATGCCGGGCTGGAAGAACGCGTCGCCGAACGCACCGAGGCACTGTCGCAGGCCAACGAGGAACTCGACGCCACGGTGCAAAACCTCAAGACGACGCAGGGGCATCTCGTCCAGTCGGAAAAACTCGCGGCCCTGGGCAACCTGGTGGCCGGGGTCGCCCACGAACTCAACACGCCGCTCGGCAACGGCCTGCTGGCCGTGTCGACACTGGCCGGACGCCTCGCCGAGTTCAACGCCGCCCGCACCGACGGCCTGCGGCGCGCCGATTTCGAGACGTTTATCGAACAGGTGGGCGCCACCAGCGACATCGCCATCCGCAACCTCAACCGCGCGGCCGAATTGATCGGCAGCTTCAAGCAGGTGGCCGTCGACCAGACCAGCGCGCAACGTCGCAAGTTCGACCTTGCCGAGGTCGTCGACGAAATCGTCGTGATGATGCAGCCCGGCCTGAAGCGCACGCCCTTTCGGATCGAAGAGGCCGTGCCGGCCGGTCTGGTGCTGGACAGTTATCCCGGCGCGCTCGGCCAGGTACTGACCAACCTCATCAACAATGCCGTGCTCCATGGTTTCGCGGGGCGCGACCATGGCGTCATCACCATCGCAGCCGCGGCCGCGGCGCCCGCCAGCGTGCAACTGACCGTTCGGGATGATGGCCGCGGCATTCCCGCCGACCGGCAAGCGCGGATTTTCGACCCCTTCTACACGACCCGCCTGGGCCAGGGCGGCTCCGGACTGGGCCTGCACATCAGCCATACCGCCGTGACGCACATTCTCGGCGGCACGCTGACGGTCGCCAGCACGCCCGGGGCCGGTACCGTATTTACGCTCCTGCTACCGCGGCAGGCCCCGTCAGCAAATCCAGCGCATGTAGATGATGCCGCCGCCGCCAATGGCGAGCATCAGTGAAGCCGAAATGATCAGGTCGCGCGGCTCGCGCGGCCAGCCGCGCTTGACGCGGGCGAGCAGGCTGATGGCGTTGCCCAGCGTGATGACCGTCAGGAACACCAGCAGCACCAGGTTGACAATAAGCATCACGCCGCTGAAATTGCTGATGGGCCGGCAGGTATGCATGCCGATGCGGCGCAGCGTGGCAATGACATAATCATTGGGCGGATTGAAGCCCAGACTGAAGAACACCCAAGTGGCGGTCATCAGCAGCGCCACGACGACCAGGGCCAGCGCGATCCAGCCTTCGCGGCTCTTCAGGTCCTCGCGCAGCTCGCGGAAATCGGCGAGATATTCGCGCGCTTCGCGCGCCAGACGCTGTTGAAGTTTCTCAAAATCCATTCAGCGAAACACCACGGTTTTGTTGCCGTGCACCAGCACGCGGTCTTCAAGGTGGTAACGCAGGCCGCGCGCCAGCACGGTCTTTTCGATGTCCTTGCCGTAGCGCACCATGTCTTCGGGCGAATCCGAATGGTCGATGCGGATCACGTCCTGCTCGACGATCGGCCCCTGGTCCAGTTCCGCCGTCACGTAGTGGCAGGTCGCGCCAATCAGTTTCACGCCACGTGCGTAGGCTTGGTGGTAGGGCTTGGCGCCGACGAAGGACGGCAGGAAGCTGTGGTGGATGTTGAGGATCTGCCCGGGGTAGGCGGCGCACAGGTCGGGCGAGAGGATCTGCATGTAGCGCGCCAGCACCAGGGTGTCGCCGTGCGCTGCCTCGAACAGGCGCCGCACCTCGGCATGGGCCCGCGGTTTGTTGTCGGGCGTCACCGGCACATGGTGGAAGGGAATGCCGTGCCATTCGACGAAACCCTTGAAGGTGTCGTGATTGGAGATGACGCAGGGAATCTCGATATTGAGTTCCCGCGCCTGCCAGCGCGCCAGCAGATCGTAAAGGCAGTGCTCCTGCTTCGACACCATGATAACGACGCGCTTCTTCACCGCGCTGTCGGCGATCTGCCAGTCCATCGCCAGTTCGTTTGCTATCGGCGCGAAGCGGGCGCGGAATTCCGCAAGCATGAAGGGCAATGAGTCGGCCCTGATTTCAAGACGCATGAAATACCGCCGCGCTTCGTCATCGGCATGAAAGCTCGACTCGAGAATCCAGCCGTGGTGCTCGGCAATGAAACCGGTAACGCGCGCAATGATGCCGGTGCGGTCGGGGCAGGAGGCGGCCAGAGTATAAAAACGGTCTCTGTGCATCTCAGATCTGCTGGCTGGCCCGATCGATCGCGGTGCGCAGTTCGGTGTAATTCAGGGTGACCGGAAACTGCGGGAATTCGTCGATGACATTTTGCGGCGGATGAAACAGGATGCCGGCGTGAGCTTCGTTCAGCATTGCGGTGTCGTTGTAGGAGTCGCCGGCGGCAATGACCTTGAAATTGAGTTCCTTGAAGCGCCGCACTGATTCCATCTTCTGGTTCGGCATGCGCAGCTGGTAACCGACCAGAAACCCCGCCGCATCGGCTTCGAGCTTGTGGCAGAACAGCGCCGGCATGCCCAGTTGGGCCATCAGCGGCATGGCGAACTCGTAGAAGGTGTCGGAGAGGATGATCACCTGGAAGTCGCGGCGCAGCGCATCAAGAAATTCCCTGGCGTCGGGCAGCGGCCCCATCGCGGCGATGACCTGCTGGATATCCGGCAGGCCGAGCTGGTGTTGTTTGAGCAGGGCGAGCCGGTACTTCATCAGTACGTCGTAATCGGGTTCGTCCCGCGTGGTGCGGCGCAGTTCCGGAATGCCGGTGCGCTCGGCGAATTCGATCCAGATTTCCGGGACGAGAACCCCCTCGAGGTCGAGACAAACCAGCTGCACGGATATCCCCTTTGAAATATGCGGATTCTAGCAGCCAGCCTGCGGAAATTGGCTCCTAACCCGGCTTCCCGAGATCGACCAGGGAACAGCTGGTCTTGCGGCTAGCCAGGCAGTCCGCCGTGCCCGGTTGATGGTCGAACGAGCAACTGCGCGCCTGGAGCAGATCCCAATCCTGCTGCGCATAGGCCATGCGCGGCAGGTTGGGCGGGAAATACACGCAGCCGCGGCAGAGCTCGTCGGGCTCAGCGCTCTTTGCGGACATAGTAGCGCAGCACCTGATTCTCCTCCGTCATGGACAGCAGGGTTTGCCCGGTTCGCTCGCACCAGGATGGAATGTCCGTGCGCGTGCCGACATCGGTGGCGATGACTTCCAGAATGTCACCCAGGGCCAGGCCCTTGATGGCCTTGTTGGTTTCCACCATGGGCATCGGGCAGCACTTGCCGGACGTGTCGAGGGTCGCGGTGGCTTTCATGTCATTCATGGCCGCGTTCCTCAGAAATACTGGCAATGATCTGCCTTTACGGCCTTCTCGTTGAGAAACCAGGCGGCGCCGACGATGCCCGTCGCTTCGGGGATCAGGTTGGTTTCGTTCACGCCAAAAATGGCGCCAGCCAGGCTGCACGCGTAAAAATTAACGCAACCGGTCGCCTTCAGGGCCTTGATTACATCGTAGATCTCGGTCGGCAGTCCGGCTTTCGCTACTCCCGCGCGCACCATGGGTTCATCGGCGGCGTGCAGTCCGTCAATGCGCAGCTTGGCGGCACCTTCCGCGGTAAGCGCCTTGACGGCCCAGTTGACAAACAACAGGTCGACCTGGGTGCCTTCCGAGGCGGTCAGATAGGCGAAAGCAAGCGGGGTGAGAATCTTGTCGTAGGCGTCGTCGCGAATCACTATGGCCATGGATTTCATTTTATATCTCCTAGAATGAATGTTCGTTCGATATGAGAACCAAAAAAGGCGGCCCGTGTTCAGGCTGCCACACTACGCCAGGCGCACTCCCAAACAGCATCCAGCCTGTCCGGCAGCGGCTCGGCAAGTACATTGTCGAGGCGCGCGGTGATCAGCCGAATCGCCCCGCCGAAAAGACTGGAAGTGCCCACCATGACATCCATCCGGTGGATTTCACCGCTTTCCATGCCTGTCTCGACGAACTCGCGCATGGTTTCGAATGGCTTGGAGGAGCAGACCGGTTGCTCACCGGGGAGAAATTCCCGATGCTTGGCATACAGCATGAAATCCATCGCGTCACGGTTGGTTTCGGTCAGGTCGAACAGCATGGCGATGACCGCCCGACAGCGACCACGGGCAGACTGGTGTTGCCCGGCGATTTCCGCCAGCTTGTCCTGCAGGCTGTCCATCAGGCTGAAATAGAGGGCCCGTGCGACATCTTCCTTGTCCTTGAAGTGATGGTAGATGGAGCCGACACTTACCCCGGCTGCGCGCGCCAAGTCTGGTACGGAGGTGTTGAAGTAACCGCGCCGGGTAAACAGTTGCAGGGCAGCGGCCAATACATTGTCGCGAATCTGTCCGGGTTCGACCGAAGAGGGCATGCGTGGCATCAGGAACCTATCAAGCGGAAATCTTAGATTGAACGTTCATTCGATACGAGGATAGCGCGATGTTCGGCAGATTGCAATGGCCGCCCGCTCATTCGCTGGCGAGTGCGTCAAGTGCATCGAGCTTTTCGTGTATTTCCAGCCAGCGCGCCTCGGCTGCATCAATCGCCGAAGCCAGTTCGGCCTGGCGCTGATTGAGCGATTCGATCAGCGGCCGGTCGTTCGCTGCATAGAGTGCGGGATCGGCCAGCCGGTGGTCGAGTTGCGCTTTCTCGTCCTGCCAGCCGGCGAGTTGCTTGTCGAGCTTGTCGATTTCCTTGGCGAGTGGCCGGCGCTGGTTGCGCAGTTCGGCTTGCACCGCTTTCTTGCTGGGCGCATTGCTGGTGCAGGCTGGTTGCCGCTCCGGCTTGTCCGGCGAGGATGTCCTGCCGCGCTGGCGCTGCGTCGCCAGCCAGGCGGCGTAGTCGTCGAGGTCGCCATCGAAGGCTTGTGCGCGGCCATCGGCCACCAGCCAGAGTTCGTCGGCGGTGGTACGCAACAAGTGGCGGTCGTGAGAGACCAGCACCATCGCCGCTTCGGTTTCCTGCAGGGCCAGGGTCAGCGCTTCGCGCATTTCCAGGTCGAGGTGGTTGGTCGGCTCGTCGAGCAGGAGCAGGTTCGGTCGGGTGCGTATCATCAGGGCCAGTGCGAGGCGCGCCTTCTCGCCGCCGGAAAAGTGACGGCAAGGTGCTTCGGTCATCTGGCCGCGAAAGTCAAAGCCGCCGAGGTAGTCACGCAATTCCTGTTCGCGGGTGAGCGGTTCCTGGCGCACCAAATGCTGCATCGGCGATTCGTCAGGGCGCAGCAATTCCATCTGGTGCTGGGCGAAATAGCCGATCTTGAGATGGCGGCCTTCAAGGCGCCGTCCTGCCAGCGCCGACTTTTCGCCCGCCAGCAATTTGATCAGCGTGGACTTGCCGGAACCGTTCCTGCCCAGCAGGCCGATGCGGCTGCCCGGCCGCAGGGTGAGGCGGATGTGGTCCAGCAACGGTGTGTCGCCATAGCCGATGCTTATGTCTTCGAGGGTCAGCAAGGGATCGGAAACCCCCTCCAGCTCGCGAAAGCGGAACTCGAAGGGCGTGTCGACATGGGCGGCGCTGATCAGCTCCATGCGTGCCAGCGCCTTCAAACGGCTTTGCGCCTGACGTGCCTTGGTCGCCTTGGCGCGAAACCGTTCCACATACGCATGCAGATGGGCGATTTCGCGCTGCTGCTTGTCGTGCATGGATTGCTGCAGGGCGAGTCGTTCCGCCCGCGTGCGCTCGAAGGTCGAGTAATTTCCGGAATACAGTTTCATCTGACCGGCTTCGATGTGCAGGATCTGTCCGACCACCGCATCGAGAAAATCACGGTCGTGGGATATCAGCAGCAGCGTGCCGGGGAAACTGGCCAGCCAGCCTTCCAGCCAGAGCACGGCATCGAGATCGAGGTGGTTGGTCGGTTCGTCGAGCAACAACAGGTCGGCTCGGGAAACCAGTGCGCGTGCCAGGTTGAGGCGGACGCGCCAGCCGCCGGAAAACTCGGCGACGGCACGCGGATGGTCTGCTTCGCCAAAGCCGAGGCCGGCCAGGATTTCTGCGGCACGCGCCTTGGCCGCGTAACCTTCGATATCCTGCAGGCGCATGTGCAGTTCGGCGATGCGGTGGCCGTCATGGGCGGCCTCGGCCTGCAACAAGGCACGCTCAACGGCGCGTAACTCGGTGTCACCGTCGAGCACGAAATCGAGCGCGGAGGTTGGCAAAGCTGGAGTATCTTGCGCCACATGGCCGATCCGCCAGGCGGGCGGAATCTCCAGATCGCCGGCCTCGGCGTGCAGTTCGTTGCGCAGCAGCGCGAAAAAGGATGACTTGCCGGAGCCGTTGGCCCCCGTCAAACCGATTTTCCAGCCGGGATGGAGTTGCAGCGAGGCCTCGCTGACCAAAGGGCGGCCTGCGCGGGCGAAACTGAGTTTGCGGAGCAGAATCATTGTTGTACAGGTGTGGCGGGCTAAGCATTCTATGGGCTGAGCTAGTTTGGAAGAAGTTTGATATAAAAAAGCTGGCGGAGACGTCATATGAAACAACCAAGTTGTCGAATATCCCTGCTGTTGTTTTCCCTGCTGATTTCTACGCAGGCAGTCGGCGTGCCGGATGAGAAGGAAGATAAATCCCTGCAGTTACAGGCAATAGAATTGCGCAATAGCGCAAAAACCCAGCGTGACACAGCTGAAAAAGGCTACGCCGCGGAGGAGCGTGTCTGCCTGGGCAAGTTTCTGGTGAATAGTTGCCTGGAAGATGCCAAGAAAGTAAAGCAACAAGCGCTAAGCGAAGCCAAGCGCGCCGAGCAGGAGGCGCGCAGCATTGACAGAAAGATCAAGGCGAACGAGCGTGAGCTGAAAGCTGCGCGGCGTCAGGCAGAGGCACCTCAACGCGCAGCCGAAGCCGCGCGCCGCGCTGAAGAGAGTCAGCGTGATTATGAAGAAGCGTTGCAGCGGGTGGAAAGAAAACAGGCCGGGGCAGCACCGCGCAAACTACAATAACCGAGCACTGGATATGCCCGTCACTGCGCCGGTGCGAGAAAGCTCTGCCAGCGCAGCCACTCTTCGCGGCAGGCGTCCGGTATGGGGATGCCGGTCGGTATTGGCAGGCATTCAAACGGCGCCAGCCCCTGCGCCGCCCGCAGTGCGCGAGCCAGGGCGTCATACCATTGCCGATCGACTTCGCTGCGCCCCGCAATGGTGGCGCGCACTACTTCAGGGAAGGAAAACCGCTGTAGATACCGGTCGGAAATCCGGAATATCTCGGCGGGAAAGATGTCACGCTGGGCGCGGGCCTTGGTGATTGGATCGGCGCCCTGGCAACGGTGCAGATAGCGCGTCATAAGATCCGGAAAGGTTTCGGCCAACACCAGCCAGCCGATGCCGGACATCAGGCCAGTGGAAAATGCGTCATCCGCCAGTTGCGCTGCGATCTTGTGTTCGGCGAGGAGCGCGCGCATCGAGGCGCCGGTGGCAATGGCGTTCAACCAGTAAGCCCGGTAGTTGAACGCGGGACAGGCACCCTTCTGATAGCGCGCCATCATCTCGGCGACAAAGACGATGCGCCGGACAAAACTGATGCCCAGGCGCGTCACGGCCTGCGGCACCGAAGCGGTCAGCCCGCCCGCGGCAAAACGTGCGGCATTGGCCGAATTGATCAACGATGCCGAGGTGACCGGGTCGGTCTGAATCGCCGTGGCGATGGCGCGCACATCGTCCTGGGCTGCAGCAGCCTCGACCTTGCGATAAATCATGCCCGGGGTGGGCAATCTGCCATGCGCACTGATTGCCTCGAGGAATGAGCGCGCCGAAACGGATGCCTCCTCCTGTCCCGGTTTTTCAATAAACGCCATGAGCAGTTCGACTGCTGCCTCGCCGGCGGCGCCGACATCCGTGAAATAGGCTTCGCTGTTGGTGCCGCCTTTGAATGGCCGGTAATCAACGCTGGGTGCGGCGCCACCACCACGACACGACGACCAGTCCGGCAGCGCCTCGCTATAGCGCCCGTGGTTATCGATGACCGCCCAGCAGCTGCCGGTAGCCGCCATGCCCAGCTTTTTGTAAATCCAGCCAATGACGGCGGGCGCGAGTTCGCCGATCGGTCGGCCCGGATCGTGGCGTGGGTCACAACTCATCAGGACGACTGGAATACCTTCGGTAGCGGCCGGCACGACGGCCGCCAGCACGCCGTGCCCGGGCGCCGCCGTGCCATCCGGGTATACCGTCAATTCGTGAATGAGTGGATTCATTGCGTCAGCGATAATGTCGTACGGGTATTTATACCACGGTAATGATGCCTTGCAGCCGCGCGGCATAACCTGGCGCGTGGTGTAATATCGAAATCAGGCCATAAAACTTGAGCCAAGACCGGAAAGACCACCATGGTTCCCCATCTCACCACCGCCCTGAGCGGCCCGCTGCTGGCACTGGAAAAGGGTTTTCTGGACGCCGAGACCACCATCGAACATTGGTTGCGCGGCCAGTGGCTGGAGCACTCGCCACCGTTTTACTGCTCGGTCGATCTGCGCAATAGCGGTTACAAGCTGGCCCCGGTCGACACCAACCTGTTCCCCGGCGGTTTCAACAACCTCAATCCGGCTTTCCTGCCGCTGTGCGTGCAGGCGGCGATGGCGGCTGTCGAAAAGGTCTGCCCCGAAGCGCGCAACCTCCTGATTGTTCCGGAGAACCATACACGCAACCAGTTTTATCTGGCCAATGTCGCCAGGCTCGCCACACTGCTGCGCCATACCGGCCTGAATGTGCGCATCGGCTCGCTGCTGCCCGAGATCACCGCACCGACGACGCTCGATCTGCCCGATGGACAGACGCTGACCCTGGAGCCACTGCAGCGTTTCGGCACGGCCGGGACCGACGGCCGGGGGCGCCGGCTGGGCGTGGCCGACTTCGATCCCTGCGCCGTGCTGCTCAACAACGACCTGTCGGCCGGGGTGCCACCCATCCTGACCAATTTGCACGAACAGTTCGTCATCCCGCCGCTGGTGGCCGGCTGGCATGTGCGCCGCAAATCGCAGCATTTCGCCGCCTTCCAGCAGGTGTCCAAGGCGTTCGCCGACCTGCTCGGGCTTGATCAGTGGTTGATCAACCCGGATTTCGAAGTCTGTGGCGCGATCAATTTTCAGGAGCGCTCCGGCGAGGAGTGCCTGGCAGCGAATGTCGATGCACTGCTGTATCGCATTCGCGCCAAGTACAAGGAGTACGGGATCACCGACCAGCCCTTCGTCATCGTCAAGGCCGATGCCGGCACCTATGGCATGGGCATCATGACGGTGCATGATGCCAGTGAAGTGAAGGGGCTCAACCGCAAGCAGCGCAACAAGATGGCGGTCGGCAAGGAGGGCTTGCAGGTCCATGAGGTCATCATCCAGGAAGGCGTGCCGACCTGCGAGCGAGTCGATGAGGCAGTAGCCGAGCCGGTCGTCTACATGATCGATCATTATGTGGTGGGCGGGTTCTATCGCTTGAATGCCAAGCGGGGCATCGATGAAAACCTCAACGCCCCGGGCATGCAGTTCAAGCCGCTGGCCTTCGAAACCGGGTGCACCCTTCCCGACAACACGCAGGCGCCCGATGCGCCGCCGAACCGCTTCTACGCTTATGGCGTGGTGGCGCGCCTGGCCTTGCTGGCGGCCGCCAAGGAGCTCGAGCAGAGCACAAGCCCATGAAGCTGGCCTTCATTGTCGACCCGCTTGCCGAGTTGCAGGCATACAAGGATTCCAGCGTCGCCATGATGCGCGCGGCCGCCGGGCGCGGCCATGAAATCTGGACCATCCAGCGGGAGAGTTTGAATTGCCGGGACGGCCAGGTAGCGGCTGACTGCCTGCGTATCGAGCCGCAAGCCGATGCGACAAGCTGGTTCACGGCCGGGACAATGGAGCATCTGCCCCTCACGGCATTCGCTGCCGTGCTGATGCGGCAGGACCCGCCATTCGATGCCGAGTACGTCGCCGCCACCTGGCTGCTGGAACAGGCCGAGCGACAAGGTGCGCGCGTCTTCAACCGGCCCCGTGCCATCCGCGACCATTCGGAGAAGCTCGCGATCGCTGAATTTCCCCATTTCACACCACCGACGCTGGTCGCGCGGCAGATGGCGGATGTGCAGGCCTTTATCGATGCACACGGCGATACGGTGTTGAAGCCGCTCGACGGCATGGGCGGCGCCGGTGTGTTCCGGGTGCGCCACGACGACCCGAACCGCAACGTCATCGTCGAAACCCTGACGGCACATGGCCGGCGCACCATGATGGCGCAGCGCTACCTGCCGGCCATTGTCGATGGCGACAAGCGCATTCTGCTGATCGCCGGCGAACCCGTGCCGTGGGTGCTGGCGCGCATCCCGCAGCCGGGCGACATGCGCGGCAATCTGGCCACCGGCGCCAGGGGCGAGGCCCGGCCATTGACGCCCCGTGACCGCGAAATCGCCGTCGCGCTGGCGCCGACTTTGTGGGCGCGCGGCATCCTGCTCGCCGGCCTCGACGTGATCGGCGACTGCCTCACCGAGATCAACGTCACCAGCCCGACCTGTTTCGTCGAGATTATCAAGCAGACCGGCTACGACGTGGCCGGCCGCTTTGTCACTGCGCTGGAGGCTACTTGCGCCGCTTGATTGTTCCCCTGTTGCTGCTCTTCCTTGCCGCCTGCGGGCAGCCGGCACCGACAGCCCATGAATCCTACGTTTTTGGCACCCGCGTCGAGGTGCTGATCTGGGGTGCGCGTGGTGTTGCGGCGCAGACGGCTTCCGACGAAGTGCTGCGCGAATTCGACCGGCTGCACCGCAGCTACCATGCCTGGCAAGCCTCCGAATTGACCGCTCTCAACGATGCCATCGCCGCCGGACGGCCGCATGAAGTATCGGCCGAACTAGCCGAGTTGATCGTTACCGCGCAGGCGCTGACCGTACAGAGCGAGCGCTTGTTCGATCCCGGCATTGGTCGACTGGTCGCCCTGTGGGGTTTCCATGGCGATGAGTTCAAGCCGGCGCTGCCCGAGGCCGCTGCCCTGGCCGCACTGATCGCGGCAAAACCATCAATTACCGACCTGACTGTGAAGGAACGCATCGTCAGCTCGAAGAATCCGGCCGTGGCGCTCGATTTCGGCGGCTATCTGAAGGGTGTGGCGCTCGACCGGGCCACGGCGATTCTCAAGACACGCGGCATCCAGAATGCGCTGGTCAATATCGGCGGCAATGTGCTGGTGCTGGGCAAAAAGGGCGACAAGCCCTGGCGCGTCGGCATCCAGCACCCGCGCACCGCACAGTCCGGGGGCGCCCCGCTGGCGACGCTGGAACTCCATGACGGCGAAGCCATCGGCACCTCGGGCGACTACCAGCGTTATTTCGAGCTGGACGGCCGCCGTTACAGTCACCTGATCGATCCGCGCACGGGCATGCCGGTGGTCGGCACGCAGGCGCTGACGGTGTTGATCCCACCCTCCGGAGATGCCGGCCTGCGCTCCGATGTGCTTTCGAAGCCACTGTTTGTGGCTGGGGAAGGTTGGCTGGCGCTGGCGCGCAAACTTGGAGCAGGCCAGGCATTGCGCGTAGACGGAGACGGCCGGATCACCGTCACCGCCGACCTGCGGCAGCGACTGGCCTTCGAGCCGGCAAATCTCGATGTATCCGTCGTGCCATAATTTCATAATAATGATCGGCATCCTCCTCATCACCCACGGGACCCTCGGCGAAGCGCTGATCCAGTGCGCCTGCCATGTCATGAACAAACGCCCGGAGCAGTTGCTGCATCTGGGCTTGGCCGCCGGCGACGACCCCACCGACCTGCTGCCGCTCGCGCAACAACTGGTCAGGATCGTCGACAGTGGCGAAGGGGTGTTGCTGCTGACCGATATCTATGGCGCCTCGCCGTCCAACCTGGCTGCCAAGTTGCTGGCCACCGGACGAATTGAGGGCCTCGCCGGCGTGAACCTGCCGATGCTGCTGCGGGCCGTCAACAACCGTGACAAGGGTATGACCACGCTCCTCACCCGGGCAACCGGTGGCGGCAGGGATGGCGTGCTCAACATGCTCAAACACTGATCCGAACATTCATCCCATGCCGCGTGCCGATACAAGAATCATGAACAAACTGGGCCTCCATGCCCGCGCCTCAGCCAAGCTGACCGAACTGGCCGGCAATTTTCCCTGCGAAGTCTGGATGGAAAGAAACGGCCGTCGCATCAACGCCAAAAGCATCATGGGCGTGATGATGCTGGCGGCGGGCAAGGGCAGCAGCGTGGTGGTGGATACCGCCGGCGAGCAGGCCGACGCAGCATTGGAGGCGATCCTGGCCCTGATCGCCGATCGTTTCGGGGAAGATGAGTAATGGCCCCCAATCCTCCCGGCCCCCTTCCCGATGAGTGACAACTGGAGCGGCACCCCATGAGTTTTTCATTGCACGGACTGGCGGTTTCGCAGGGCATAGCCATCGGCCATGCCCATCTGGTTTCGCATGCCACGCTCGAAGTTGCCCGTTACACGGTGCGCGAGCGCGATGTCCCGCGCGAGGTCGAGCGTTTCGAGGCAGCGCTGGCGACGGTGCGGGGCGAACTCGGCGTCCTGCGCGCGGAGGCGGTAACGCCCGGTTCGCCCAGCGAACTTGCCGCGCTCGTCAATGTGCATGCGATGTTCCTCGAGGATCCGTTGCTGGCCGAAGTGCCCAAGGATCTGATCCGTGAGTGCCGCTGCAATGCCGAATGGGCGCTGGTGCAGCAGATGGAGCACCTGGTTGCGCAATTCGAGGAAATCGACGACAGCTATCTGCGCGAGCGCAAGCACGACATCGTCCAGGTGGTCGAGCGGGTTCTCCGCGTCCTCCTTGACAAGCCGCGCCGGCAAATCAAACGGGGCGGCTACAGCGAACTGGTTATCGTCGCGCATGATCTTTCGCCGGCGGACACCATCCAGTTCAAGAACCTGAAGATCGCCGGCTTCGTCACCGATCTGGGCGGCGCCACCTCGCACACCGCGATTGTCGCCCGCAGCCTCGCCATTCCTGCCGTGGTCGGTCTGCACCACGCGCGACCGCTGGTGCGCGAAGGCGACCTGATCATCGTCGACGGCACGCGCGGCGTGTTGATCGTCGACCCCGGCGAGCGGGTGCTGGAGGAATATCAGCTCAAGAAACGCGAACTGGAGCTGGAACGTTCAAAGTTGAAGCGGCTCAAGACGGCACGCTCTGCAACGCTCGACAATATCGATATTTCGCTGCAGGCCAACATCGAGCTGCCGCAGGATATCGTCCAGGTCAAGGAAGCGGGTGCCGATGGCGTTGGCCTGTTCCGCACCGAATTCCTTTTCATGAACCGCGACACGCTGCCCGGCGAGGACGAGCAGTTCGAGGCCTATCGCATGGTGGCGAAGGCGCTCGCCGGCAAACCGCTGACGATCCGCACGCTCGATCTCGGCGCCGACAAGACGGCGCGTGCGCTGCATGGCACCGAGCGCCAGTCGCCCAACCCGGCGCTCGGCCTGCGTGCGATCCGCTACTGCCTGGCCGAGCCGCAGCTGTTTCTCGCCCAGTTGCGGGCGATCCTGCGTGCCTCGCATGTCGGCAACGTGCAAATCCTCATCCCGATGCTGGCGCATGTCACCGAAGTCGAACAGACGCTGGCGATGATCGAGCAGGCCAAGCAGCAATTACGCGAGCGCCGCTGCAAGTTCAATGAGCAGATTCCCGTCGGCGGCATGATCGAGATACCCGCCGCCGCGCTGGCGCTGGGCGCCCTCGCCAGGCGCCTGCAATTCCTCTCGATCGGTACCAACGACCTGATCCAATACACGCTGGCGATCGACCGCACCGACGAGGCGGTCGCCCATTTGTACGACCCGCTGCATCCGGCCGTGCTGCGCCTGCTGTCCCATGTCATCCAGACGGCGCAAAAGGCCGAGATCCCGGTGGCCGTGTGCGGCGAGATGGGCGGTGACCCGAAGCTGACCCGGCTGCTGCTGGGCATGGGCTTGCGGCAGTTTTCCATGCATCCGACGCAACTGCTTGAAGTGAAGCAGCAGGTGGTGATGGCCGATACGGAGCAGCTTTCGGCCAAGGTGACCCGCCTGCTGCGGCTGGACGAACCGGAACGCATCCGCGAGCAGGTCGAGCGGCTCTGAGCCGGTCACACGCTTTCGGCGTGGGGGATGGCCGCGCTGTCGCGCTGCACCGGCCTGTGTCGGTCAGTCTAGGCCGAAAGTAGTGGTTGTACAGTGGTGCGATCGCCGTCCCGCCAGCGCCGACTTTTGGAAAACCGCCCCTCGGGGGGTTTACGTCGCCGCCCTTTAACACTAGAGTTCGCCCCCATGCGAAAGATTTTGCTGATTTTCCTGGTCGCGCTCCACGGTTTTGCGGCATCTGCTCACGCGGATGAAGCCCCGCCGCTCCAGCCCAGCCTGTCACTGAGCGAACCGCCGCCATCAATGATGGAGCGCGCCGTCGACGACATGCAGCACACGCTTGATCAGGCACTCGAACTCATGGGGATTCGCTACAAGCGTGGCGGCAACTCGCCGGAAACCGGTTTCGATTGTTCCGGGTTCGTGCGCCACGTGTTCAGTCAAAGCCTTGGCCTGTCGCTGCCGCGCAGCGCGCTCGCCATCAGCCAGGCGGCCGAGCGGATCGACAAGCAGCAACTGCAACCCGGGGATCTGGTGTTCTTCAATACCATGCGCCGCGCCTTTTCGCATGTCGGCATCTACCTGGGCGAGGGCCAGTTCGTCCATTCCCCGCGAGCCGGCGGTCGCGTGCGTATCGAGAACATGGGTGACCGTTACTGGAAACGTCGTTTCGACGGCGCGCGACGCGTCCAGTTGTAGCCCATGTCCGATTCAGGCAGCATCGGCCCCGCCGCGGCGCAACACCTCGCTTTTACCGAGCCGATCGCGCTGGCGGCCGGCGTCACGCTACCGACGTGGGAACTGGCCTATGAAACCTATGGCACGCTGAATGCGGCACGCTCCAATGCCGTACTGATCTGTCACGCCCTGTCCGGACATCACCATGTGGCCGGTTATTACGCTGACGACCCGAAAAATGTCGGCTGGTGGGACAACCTGATCGGCCCCGGCAAACCCCTCGACACCAACCGGTTTTTCGTGGTCGGCGTGAATAACCTGGGGGGGTGCCACGGCTCAACCGGACCCTCCTCCATCAACCCGGCGACTGGCGAACCCTGGGGTGCGGATTTCCCGGTGGTCACTGTCAGTGACTGGGTGAAGGCGCAGGCGAAGCTGGCCGATGCCTTGGGCATCGAAGCGTGGGCGGCGGTGATCGGCGGCTCGCTCGGCGGCATGCAGGCGCTGCAATGGACGATCGACCAGCCCGACCGGATTCGCCACGCGCTGGTGATCGCTGCGGCGCCGAAACTCACCGCCGAGAACATCGCCTTCAACGATGTGGCGCGCCAGGCCATCATCACCGACCCCGAGTTTCACGGCGGCAACTTCTATCGCCACAAGGTGCGGCCGACACGCGGCCTGCGGCTGGCGCGCATGCTCGGCCACATCACCTATCTGTCGGACGACCAGATGGCCGAGAAATTCGGCCGCAAGCGGCGTCCCAGCGCTGGCAGCTATGGTTTCGGCGTCGAGTTCGAGATCGAATCCTACCTGCGCTACCAGGGCGACAAGTTCGCCAACTGGTTCGATGCCAACACCTACCTGCTGATGACGAAGGCCCTCGACTACTTCGACCCGGCCGAGTCCAGCGCCGGCGACCTGGCTGCGGCGCTGGCCGGCGCGCGCGCGAAATATCTCGTCGTCGCCTTCACCACCGACTGGCGCTTTTCCCCGGCCCGCAGTCGCGAGATCGTGAATGCGCTGGTCAAGAACAAGCACGACGTCAGCTACATCGAAATCACCAGCCCGCACGGCCACGACGCCTTCCTGATGGACGACCACTACTACCACGCGGTGGTGGCGGCTTACCTGCGGAATATCGAAACATGAGCGCCCGCCGCCGGGCCGCCCCAAGGTGGGCGCAGCCAATCAACCGGAGGCCATGTGTAGCGTGGCCGAACACCTGTCACCCCCTTCCCCGGGAAGGGGGATGGGGGGAAGGCCCAGCATGACACATACGCTGAAGCGCCCCGATTTCGAAGTCATCGCCGGCTGGATGAAATCCGGCGAAAGCGTGCTCGACCTCGGCTGCGGCGCGGGGGATTTGTTGCGGCTGCTGACCGAACGCGGACTGCGCGGCTGGGGCGTGGAGCGCGACCCCGGTCTCGCACTGGCCGCCGTCGAGAATGGCGTCAACGTCATCCAGAGCAACCTGGAAGAGGGGCTGGCCGGTTTCGAGGACTATGCCTTCGATCATGTCGTGTTGTCGCGTACGCTGCAGACCGTGCGGCATACCCAGCAGATCCTGGCCGAAATGCTGCGCGTCGGCCGCGAGGCGGTGATTTCCTTCCCCAACTTCGCCTACTGGAAGAACCGCATGGCCGTGCTGAACGGCCGCATGCCGGTTTCGGATGATTTGCCCTACCAGTGGTACGACACACCCAACGTGCGCTTCTTCACCATGCTCGATTTCGAGAGCCTCTGCGACGCCATGGGCATCGTGGTGCGCGAGCGCATGGTGCTCGACGAACGCGGCAGCACCATCACCGAAGAGCACAACTTCCTCGGCAGCCTGGCCGTTTATCGCATCGGCCGGGACAGTTGACTGATGAGGATGGTGCGCTGAACGATCTGGTATTGCCCCATCGCGCCAGGTAGTGCGTCGTCGGTGGGCATGGAAATCAGCGCTTGATGAAGTCGATCATCACGCCTGCTGCCTCCCGCTGCCGATAATCAATCTCGACCCCATCACCGTAACGCGCGCGCATCTGCTCGAGCAGCGGCAGTGGATCGTGGTCGTTGACGAAGCGCATTGTCTCGCCGGCCTTGAGGGCGTCGAGGGCGCCGAAAATCGCGGCGTGGCGGAAGCGTTTGGCAATGCCGCGGGCGTCGAAAGGGTAAATCGCCTCTGGTGTGGTGTGGTCGTGGACGCGAATGGTGGTCATGGGTGGCTCCGATTGAAGTAAGGTTGGGCGATTGTAGTTGACGTGGTTTGTCGGGTAATTGACCTGAATCAGGTTGCCATCCCCAACTTTGACTTGGATGACCAGTAGGAACTTTGTCGGCTAATATCCAGGTAGGTCAATCAAGAACCACTTGCAACAGGAGATACCCCATGAAAAGTTTTCTGATTGCAGCGGCAGCCGCTGTTGCCGCCATCAGTGCTCCGGCACTCGCTACCGATGTCGGAGTCTCGGTCACCATCGGCCAGCCAGGTTTCTATGGCCGTATCGATATCGGCGGCTATCCTCCGCCACAGTTGATCTTTCGCCAGCCAGTCATCATCGAGCGGGGGCCGTATGACCGCCCGCCGATCTATCTGCGCGTACCGCCGGGGCATGCCAAGCACTGGAGCAAGAACTGTCACAAGTACAACGCCTGCGGCGAGCGGGTCTATTTTGTGCATGACGACTGGTACCAGCGCGAATATGCGCCGCGCTACCAGGAGCGACATCATGATCGCCGCGATGACTACCGCGACAAGCACGGCGATGATCATCGCGGCAAGCAAAAGTCCGATCGCCAAGACAAAGGGAAGGACAAAGACAAAGATAACGGCCGTGGCCGTGATCGCTAGGGCAGCGGCCTGACTCTTCCTTGGCCCCCACTAGCGGGCCTTGCGGCATCTAGCGGATTTGTCTGGTGTCTGCTTGGTGCCCGGAACCGGAATCGAACCGGTATGCCTTTGCAGGCGAGGGATTTTAAGTCCCTTGTGTCTACCTATTTCACCATCCGGGCAGCGCCGACATTCTAAGCCGGCTGGTGCTGCCACTGGCGGTGAATGATGTCGCGCAGCAGGTGCAGGCGGCGGTGGAAGAAGTGATCGGCGCCGGGAATGACGGTGATCGGCAGCTTGAGCGGCTCGGCCCAGGCCAGCACGTTGGCGAGTGGCACGGTTTCGTCCGCGGCGCCGTGGATGACGATGGTGTCGGCCGGCACGGCGGCGGTTTCATAGCGGCGCAGGCCCTCGATGAAGCCCGCGGCGGTGCCGACCAACACCAGCCGGTTCGCCGGTTCGCCACGTTCAGCGAGTTGTTGCGCCAGGCGGGTGACGACGTAGGCGCCGAAGGAAAAGCCCGCCAGATAGACGGGCAGGTGCGTGCCGAAGCGCTCGCGCGCATAGGCGTGCACCGCCAGCAGGTCGTCGGTTTCCGCCCTGCCGTGGTCATGTTCCCCCTCGCTGCCGCCCACGCCGCGGAAATTCGGCCGCAGTGTCGCGCAGCCGAGTTCGCGAAATGCCCGGGCCAGCGTGGTCACCACCTTGTTGTCGGCGGTGCCACCGTAGAGCGGGTGCGGGTGGGCGATGAGCGCGATGCCTGCCGGTACGTCGCTGCCGATTGGCTGGGACTCGACGTAAACCTCGATGCGGCCGTCCGGCCCATCGAGCAGGACGCGCTCATGTTTGCTCACTGGTTTTCCAGCAGCAGCCGCTCGACGATCTTGCCCTGCCCGAGATGGGATTCGACGATCTCGTCGATGTCTTCCTGATCGACATAGGTGTACCAGGTCGCCTCGGGATAGACGACGATCACCGGCCCCTTGTCGCAGTGGTCGAGACAACCGGCGCTGTTGATGCGCACATTGCCGGGAATCTTGTCACCCGCTGCCTTGACTTGTTCCTTGCAGTAATCGCGCATCGCCTGGGCGCCGTTGTTGTTGCAGCACATTTCGCCCGGCTCGCGCTGGTTGGTGCAGAAAAAGACATGGTGTTTGTAGTAGCTCATTGTTGTTCTCCTTGTGTTGGGGGTGCCAATGTACCAAAGTCGGCGTGACCGCAGGAAATCCCCGTGGGACTGGCGGTACGGCGCGTTTGGCGTTATAAGCATAAGCCCCGTCTGACTTCCCCAATCCGTGCCCAATTTTCCCGCCCCTCCGGCCATCCCGCTCGACCCCCTCCGCGAACGCGTTTTGCTGCTGACGCTGGCGGGCATCCAGTTCGTCCATATCCTCGATTTCATGATCATGATGCCGCTCGGGCCGATCCTGATGAACGAGCTGGACATCGACGCCCATGCCTTCGGCCTGCTGGTGTCGGCCTACACCTTCACGGCCGCGTTTGCCGGGGTACTGACGGCCGTGTTTGTCGATCGCTTCGAACGAAAGCGACTGCTGCTGACCATGTTCGTGCTGTTTGCCGTGGCGACGCTGGCCTGCGGCCTCGCGCCCGGCTATGCGACGCTGCTGGCCGCGCGCGCCATTGCCGGCGTGTTCGGCGGCATGCTCGGTTCGATGGTGCATACGATGGTCGGCGACCTGATTCCCTTCGAGCGGCGCGGCCGCGCCAGCGGCACGATCATGTCCGCCTTCTCGCTGTCCACGGTGGCGGGCGTGCCGCTGTCGCTGTTCCTCGCCAATGCCTACGACTGGCGCACTCCCTTCATCCTCATCGCCGCGCTTGCAGCCTTGCTGTTCCTGCTCGGCCTGAAGCACTTGCCGACGCTGCGCGGCCATCTGCCGAGCGCCGTGATCAGCGAGGCGGAACGCGCGCATCCGCTCGCCGCCATCAGGGATACATTGGCCAACGCCAACCACCTCCGCTCGCTCGCCTTCATGCTGCTGCTGATGCTGGGCGGCTTCACGGTCATCCCCTTCATCACCATTTACGCGACCGCGAACGTCGGCATCCGTCAGGAAGACATTCCGTACATGTACCTCGCCGGCGGCTGCGCCACCTTCTTCACCGCGCGCTGGATCGGCCGGCTGGCCGACCGGCACGGCAAGCTGCGCGTCTATCGCTTCGTTGCGCTCGGCGCGCTCGTGCCACTGTTCGTGCAGACCCACCTGCCGCCGGTGCCGCTGTGGGCGATGATCGCTTGCTCCACCGTGTTCTTCATCTTCGTACCGGGTCGCATGGTGCCGGCGATGGCGATCATGACCTCGGCCGTCGAGCCGCGCCTGC
>CAZOMI010000018.1:0-40912 GCA_964580925.1 uncultured Methyloversatilis sp. | reverse complement strand
TTCAGACACGATTTAACCCCAAATTCGTGTCCAGAAAAATCGGGGGCGGCTCAGTCAATGATGCTGCCATGGCCGGCATGTACGCAGTTTTCGGCATGGCGCGCGGCGATGGCTACACCGTGGTTTTCGATGGTGAAGGACCGGACGAACTGTTTCCGGCGGGCAATACACACGGCGAGCGCGGCATCGGTAGTTTGTTGCGTTTGCCGCAGCCGTTGCGGCGGGCAACTTTTGGCTTGCTGGCAACTTCAATGCCGATCGGCGATACCCTCCCGGACAGAATTCGCCGTATGTGCGCGAGGCTGGCGCTGCCCGACGACGAACGGCGCATGACCTGGCGGCCCATCTTTCATACCGAGGCGCGCCGGCAATTGTTGTCCCGCGACTACTGCACGGGCATCGACCCTTATCAAATCGGCAAGCATTATCTTAGCCTGACTGCACTGGAAGATCCGCTCAACCTCTACCAGTACGGCCTGATCAAGACCTTCCTGCCTGACGACCTGCTCTACAAGAACGAGCGCATGGCCGCGGCGCACGGCATCATGAACCGGACACCGCTGGTCGACCGCCGCCTGATCGAACTCGCGCTACGGATTCCGTCGCGTTACCAGATCGAAAAACCAACGCCGACCAGCGACGGCATCAAGCTGCTCTACAAGGCGGCGTTACGCGGCATCGTGCCGGATGAGATCATCGACCGCAAGAAGGAACGCGGCTTCAGTCAACCGACCCGAGTCTGGTTTGCCGGCCCGTTGAAGGAGTTTCTGCACGACCGGATACTCGGCGCTGGCGCGACGGCGCGCGGCATCTTCAACACGGGTTTCCTGCAGCGGCTGTTTGATGATCACGCCAACGGCAAGGCGAACCACGATGCCATTCTGACTGCAGTGCTGATCTTCAATCTGTGGCTGGAAGCGCAGGAGCGCTGACCCTCAAGCCGTGGCAAGCTTTCTGGCTACCACCAGGGTGTAGGGTGTAACCAGATGGCCGAGCAGGCGCAGCGGTGGCAGGCTGCGCAGCATGGACAGGACCAGACGAACGGCTGCTCCCTTGCCCGTCGTGTCGATCAGATCGAAACGATCCAGACATTGAAAGCCTTGTGGCGCCAGATAGTCCCGCAAGCCGTAAACACTAAACCAGTTCACCGCCGGATATTTCGCATAGTTGGCCAGGTCGGGCCGGTCGGTTACCGCACGGTGTTCGAAGTAGCGCTTGAGCCGGCGAGGATACCAGCCGTAGAGCGGCAGATTGAACTCCTGCTGTTTGGGGCAGAGCTTGCTGCTGGTATTGATGTAGATCAGTCCGCCTTGCCGCAGTACGCGCATGGCTTCATTCAGGCAGCCCTGCCAGTCGGCCACATGTTCCAGCAGTTCCGGCAGCAAACAGATATCCACCGACCCGTTGTCACAAGGGAGTTCTGTGGCGCTGCCGACATCGAAACGGGCATCGATGGCCTGCTCCGCGGCGCGTCGCCTGGCCAATTGCACGAGAGGTTCGTTGATGTCGATTCCCCGGTAACGGTGGCTGCCTTCCGTCCAGAAGCGGGACTGAGTGCCAGCGCCGCAGCCGACATCGAGGATGTCTAGTCGCCTGCCTTGCGGCAGTGGGCCGTACACTCGCAGCAATGTATCGCAGGCGGCCTGAAAACGCGCCAGGGTCTCTGGGGTCAAGCTTTGCTGCTCGTAAAACTTGTAGAAATTTTCATGGGAACCGGTGTCCCAATTCTTGGTTCCGTTTTTGCGCGTATCGTTCAGCATATGGCGGCGGCCTTTCTCATCCAGGCATTGCGCAACATCTGTGCACCACGTTTAGTGTTTGTAGCACCCCATGGCGTGAAACGCGGCAACTGAAAAACGTCACTGCCGGGCTTACCCACGCCGTGTGCTGTGCTCACGGCCAGTTCGAAACCGAGTTCGCGCACCATGGCCGCGTGGCGCGCGGAATAATCCTTGTGTGGCCGGCCATTCGGATAGGCAAAAGTTGGCACGGGCTTGCCGGTGATGGACTCAAGCCGCTGCTTCCCCGCGGCGATTTCTTCCCTTGCCATGTCATCCTCGATCGATGCCAGGATCGCATGATTGACGGTATGACCGCCGATAGCCACGCCGCGTCGCGACAGCTCTTGCACCTGTGCCCCGGTCAGCATGATGTCGGTTGGCAGCGGTCCGCAATCAGCGCGTTCCAGCAGATGTGCCACGTCTTCATGACGTTGCCCGGGGGGGCGATACTTGAGTTGCTCCAGAATCGTGGCTATGGCAACCCGCCGCGCTGCCACGCCCCCAATGGCATGTTCGCCGAGGCCAATGCCGGCAAGGTCGAGTCGCTCGTGGCCGGTCTTCGCAATGGCATCGATCACCGCATCGTTAAACATGCGGCCGCCATCGAGATAGCCGGTGGCGATGAATACGGTGGCAGGCAGACGGTGCTTTTCGAGGATGGGCAAGGCGACCGTCAGATTGTCGGCATAGCCGTCGTCGAAGGTGATGCAGCAGGCGCGTTTTGGCAGGCGGTTTTGCTTCAGGCGTTCGACGGCTTCCCGCAGGGGCAGCACGGAAAAATGATCGGCGATGAAACCCATGAATCGATCGAATTCGGCTGCCGAGGGCTCGCCGGGCCGCAGCGGATCGGGTGCAGGCAGCACGCGATGGAAGATGAGGATTGTCAATGCTTGCCGGAACGGTGGC
This sequence comes from uncultured Methyloversatilis sp., assembly GCA_964580925.1. Lineage (GTDB taxonomy): Bacteria > Pseudomonadota > Gammaproteobacteria > Burkholderiales > Rhodocyclaceae > Sulfuricystis. The sequence continues at coordinate 38,225 of CAZOMI010000018.1, read as the reverse complement.
CAAGCAAGTAACGGCAGCGACTCGATCATGCCGGCGCTGCCTTCGGCGCGAGCGCCGTAGATTCCAGTTCCTCGCGCACCAGTCGTCGCAGCACGATGAGGATGACGACGATGTAATACGGCAGATCGAAATAAGTCAGGCTGAGGAAGGCGCCGCCGACCGCATAACCGATCAGGCTGACCTGGCACATGGCTGCCAGGTCATGCGCCCAGAGAAGCCCGGGCTTTCCTTTGGTTGCACTCATGACCCAGCCACCATTGAGCCAGGCAAACCAGAACACCAGCAGAAAAAGCGCCAGTCCCATGAAGCCATGCTCGCCGAGCATCTGGAAGTAGATGCTGTGCGCGACTTTGATATTGCTCGGATCAGGCGCGTAGCGCAAGAAAACGTCCGCCGAGTCGAGCACAAAACCGCCGCCTATCGGAAAACGATCCACGGCAACATTCCAGGCCACCCACCATGCGTTGATGCGTCCCATCGCCGACGCATCCTCGTCGTAATTCCTGATCGATGCCATGCGCTCTGTCCAGCTTTCCGGCATCAGGAACCAGGCCAGCGGCAGCGCAAGCAGCACCAGAACGCCGATGAGCCCCTTCTTTCGGCTTTTGACGAAAAGAAACAGCGACATCGCCGCCAGCGCGAGGAAGGCCCCGCGCGACTGCGACCCAATTGCAGCAATTACGCAAAGCACCAGGGCTGCCACGCAACCACGGCTGACCCAGCGATTGTCGCTGTGCAGTTGCAGATAGCGGAACAAGGGCACCGACATGATCAACGCCAGCGCCAGGGTGTTGTTGTCGGCGATAAAACTTTGCGCCGGCCCCCAAACGCGGTGCGTGCCGGCGGTCAGGATTGTGAACAGGCCACCCTTGATGCCGAAGAATCCGACCGAAAGGGCTAGGACCCACGTCAGCCAGTGCAGTTGGCGGCGATCGCTTACCAGCAACAAGGATACCAGCACCATCAGCTGGATCTTGAAGGCACGTTCCCAGTAAAACCACTCCTTGTCGGGGTGAAACGAAAACAGCGGCGACACGCCCAGCCACAGCACAAACAATACGAGCATGATGGCGACGCGGTCGACGGGAAAACTGTTCAGCTTCTTGACATGGATGAGCATGGCAGTGAATGTGCATAACGCGACGATCATCGCGAAGGGCATGCTGTAGGCAAAGCCCCATGCGAACCTGTGCGGATTCATGATGCCCAGCCATACCCACATCAGCAGCCCGATGAAGGGATTGCGCAGGATGAATGGAATCGACCCGAATACGAGGGCGGTGAGGATCAGGTCACGCATGGCGGGCCATCATGGGCAAGTGTGCTCTGCAAGAATATTGCGGAATATCGCAAGCTGTCCCTCGGTAGTAGCGCCCCAGCTGAACTGTTCGGCATAGCGTCGCGTCGCCGCATGCTCCGGAAGTGATTGTTGCAGATGATGAATCGCTTCGACGATACCATGTGCGCTGCGCTCGTGCATCAGCACCCCCGCTTCCGGGCTGGCCACGACTTCCGGCGTGCCCCAGACCTTGGAAGCCACCACCGGTGTCCCGCAGGCCATGGCTTCCAGGAGCACATTTGCCCAGCCTTCGCGACTCGAGGCCAGGACCAGGCAGTCGACGGCGTTGTAGAGGGTGCGCAGCCTGGCTTGCGGTATTGCCCCGAGTAAATGTAGCCGCTGCGTAACGCCCAGTTGGTCAGCCAAGGCACGCAGGCGGCTCTCTTCTTCGCCTGCGCCGGCGATGTATAGCTGGGCATCCGGAAGCCGAGCCAGCGCTTCGATCACCAGATGATGTCCCTTGCGCTCGATGAGATGGCCGACGGAGGCAATGGCGAATGTGTTGTTCATGCCAAAAGTCGCCCGTGCCGCTTGCCGATCTTGCGGCTTGAACAGTTCCAGGTCGACCCCATTGCGCAGCACCGTGATCTTTTCCGCCGTCCCGCCAAGACCGACTATTGCATCCTTCAGCGCAGCGCAAACGGTAATCGAGGCTGCACAGTCGCGGGCCGCATCGAGGATCATCTGCCGGGGTTTCGGGTATTCGGGAATCAGGTTGATGTCAGTTCCCCGTGCGGTGATCACCACCGGCTTGCCCAGCGCCTTGCCAATCATTGTTGCTGCCACGCCGTCAGGATAGAAATAATGGGCATCGATGAGGTCGAAGTCGTAGCCGGAAGCGATCAACCGTCGGGCCGCCTTGAGACCCGCGCGGGCAAGATCATGCGGTGCCCGATTCATGCCGACTTTGGGCAGCAGCAGGTAGCGTGGGTGCTCGACGCTTATGCCGTTGCGCACTTCATGGCGCGGTACGGCGGCATGTCGGGCATATTCGCCAAACATGGGATGGCGAAAGGGAAACCAGGGGGCGGGGGCGACGACGCGCGTTTCGATTTGGCCGCTGGCAAGCAGATGACGCAAGCGTGTCTCGACGAAAATGCCATGGCTGGGGCGCGTGCTGTTCGGGTAAAGGGTGGAAAAGAGAAGCGTGCGGATCATGCGTCGAGTTCGGCCTTTAGGTCCGGAGGGTGTGGATTGCCAGCGTCGACTAATTGCTACGATCGAGCTGCATTGCTACGCTGCGCTTGAGTAGCGGCAGATCGTCGATGACCGTCACGAACACAATGTGCCAGTCCACTGAAAAGTACGCATGCACTGCTACATTGCGAAAGCCGATGATTTCCTTCCAGGAAACCTCGGGAACTTGTGCTCGTGTCGCTTCGGAAAGTCGCCCGGCTGCTTCGCCGATCACGGAAAGCTTCTGCAAGACGGCACTTTGGATCAGGTCGTCAGCGATAAAGCGTTCCTCGTCGATACCCGCCGTAAAGTACTCGATCGCCTTGATGGCATCGAGAATATCTGCCAGATACAGCCGGTCACTCCGCATGAATTATTTCGGCGTCGCGCAGGATCTGGTCACGGATGTGGCGGTTGAGGCCATTGCGTGTAAGCAGGTCCACTGGATGGCCAAATATCCTGGACAGTTCGTCGCGCATCTTTTGCAACGCCACCAGACCGATCCGCGCATCCGGGGCGAGATCGATCAGTACATCAATATCGCTGTCAGATCTGAAATCATCCCGAACGGCGGAGCCGAAAACGGCAAGCTCGCGCACAGCATGAGTGCGACAGAAGTCGCGTATTGCAGCATGGGGGATGGTCACTTGCGGATTCATTCTGATCACCGTTCATATTGCATGCCGCTTAATTTACCATCGATGCGCCCTATTGGAGGAATCACCGCTGATTCAGCGACCTGCCAGAGCCGACTTTCCGGGTGGCAAGCTCGATTACCCGATTGGCGTTGCCTAGCCAAGTGAGGTCGAGACGATCAATAGTGGTTGCTGCCGATGCGGCCAGTCGGGCGCGTAGAGTTTTATCGACACACAGGCGGGTGAGCGCATGCTCGAAGGCGCCGGGTTCGGAAGCTTCGAACAGCAAGGCGTTGTCGTCATCGGCCAGGATCTCCTCGATGTTGGGCTGCCGGGGGGCGATGACGGCCTTGCCGAGCGCCAGGTATTCGAAGAGCTTGAGCGGCGAGGCGTAAGGCACGACGGCAGGTTGCAGGGCGATATCGAAGGCGGCAACATGTTCGGGCACACGATCGCGGGGAACCACCCCGGTGAAGCGCACCCGTCCGTGCAGCATGAGTTGGTCGGCGAGGTGCTCGAGATCAACCCGGACGGGGCCATCGCCCACCACCATCAACATGGTATTGGTGGGCGCCGCCGGCGATGCCATCCAGCGGATGACGCGGTCGACGCCATGCCAATCGCGCACGAAGCCGGTGAAGCCGAGCACCAGCGCGTCGCTCAGGCCGAGATTCCGCTTGGCAATTACCGGCGTTGGTGCGGCGGCAAAGTGGGTGCGGTTGATGCCGTTCGGGATGACCGAGATGCGCTCGGCAGGCACACCCGCCGCGGCAACATGTCCGGCCAGCACGCGGGTCACCGGGAGGACAAAATCGGCGTCCCGCCAGGCCCGACTTTCAGCCCAGCGCGCCAGCCGGGGCAGGCCAAGGCCGCCGAAGCGGCCCCGTTCCTCCGCCAGGGGCGCATTGACCTCCAACAGCAGCGGGATGCCGAGTCGCCGCTTGAGCATGGCGCCGGCAAGCAGGAAGAGGTTGTAGCGCTCATAGATGAAATCGGGACGAAATTCGCGCGCGACAACGGTCAGCCGACGGTATGCCAATAACGTATAGGCAAGTTCCAGCAGTTCGTAGAGTGCCTTTGGCAATGTGGCCTTGAGCCTGTGCACCCAGTTGGCATCGTCGCCCATGCTGCCACCGCTTCCCTGCGGCCCGACGACAAGGACCTCGTGGCCAAGTTCGCGCAGTGCCCCGATCAATTCCTCGATATGTACGGCCTGACCATCTTTGGAGGCAGTCCGGTGGTGGTAGAGGATTTTCATGACGCCGCGGAGGGGGTGCCATCAATGACATTGCGCAGGAACGCATCGAACATCAGCAGCACCCAGATCGGCGTGCTGTGGTCGCGGATGCCGGACTCGTGCTGTTCGACGATCTGCCGGATGGCATCGCGGTTGAACCAGCCGGTCTCCAGCATGGGGCCATTGAGCAGTTCGTCGCGCACGCGCTGCCGCAACGGGCCACGGAACCAGCGCGCCAGTGGCACGGCAAAGCCCATCTTCGGCCGATACATGATGTCGTGTGGCAGGTGTGGTTCCATCGCTTTCTTGAGCAGGAATTTGCTCTCGGTGCCGCGCATTTTCAGCGAGGTCGGCAGCGTGGCCAGCCACTCGACCAGCGGATGGTCCATCAGCGGCTCGCGCACTTCGAGGGAGTGCGCCATGCTGGCCCGGTCGACCTTGGTGTTGATGTCGCCGATCAGATAGGTGTGCAGATCGATGTACTGGATGAGAGCGAGCGGGTCGTCGGTGCCCGCCTTTGCCGCATGGCGATCAAAGACCTGCTGCGCGCTGTAGCCGCCCAGTTCGGCTTTGAAGGCGTCGCTGTAAATCTGCCCACGCTGGACGTTGCGGATGACCGAGACGCTGTGGAAATAGGCCTCGACGGAGTTGCGCGCCAGTGCTTCGAAGGTGGTCTTGGCGCGAAACATCCTGGGCGCCCAGTCGGCTTTCGGGTAGAGCCGGCCGAGGGTGCCGAACAGCGGCCGCCGCAGGCCGAGCGGCAGCGCAGCGCGCATCCTTTCTTCCATCATGTGCAGCCAGTAGCGGCGATAGCCGCCGAAGCTTTCGTCGCCGCCATCGCCCGAGAGCGCCACGGTGACGTGTTTGCGCGCCAGTTGGCAGACCCGGTAGGTGGGGATGGCCGAGCTGTCGGCATACGGTTCGTCGTAGAGACGGGCGAGGGTATCGATGAGGCCGAAGTCGTCGCTTTCGACCCTGTCGACGAAGTGCCGGGTCCGGTAGCGGTCGGCGACTTTCTGCGCGAAGGCGGCCTCGTCGTAGGCTGGGTCGGAGAAGGAGATGGAGCAGGTGTTGACCGGTTCCTGCGACAGGCCGGCCATCATCGCCACCACGGCACTCGAATCGACGCCGCCGGAGAGGAAGGCGCCGAGCGGCACTTCGGAGATCATGCGCAGGCGGATCGATTCGGTGAGCCGGCGTTCGAGTTCATGGCTGGCTTCTTCGACGCTCAGTTGTGCGTCGAGTGTAAACCGGACGTCCCAATATTCGCGCGGCTCGGGAAGCGCCGTCCCGCCACGACCGACTTTCAGCGTGCAGGCCGGCGGCAGCTTTTTGGCCTGGCGGAAGATGCAACGCGGCTCGGCGACATAGCCGAGGGCGAAGTATTCCTCGACCGCCTGGGGATCGATATCGCGCCGCAATCCACCATGGGCCAGCAGGGATTTCAGCTCCGAGCCGAACAGGAAAGTGCCATCATCGAGCAGCGCGTAGAACAGCGGTTTGACGCCGAGCCGGTCGCGGGCGAGGAAAAGCGTGTCGCGGTTGCGGTCCCACAGCGCGAAGGCAAACATGCCGCGGAAGCGGTCGACACATGCCTCGCCCCAAGCCTCCCAGGCATGGACGATGACTTCGGTATCGCTGCGGGTGTGGAAAACGTGGCCCAGCGCCTGCAATTCGGGAATCAGTTCCTGGTAGTTGTAGATCTCGCCGTTGAAGACGACGCAGACACTGTTGTCCTCGTTGTAGAGCGGCTGTTGTCCGGTGGACAGATCGATGATGGAGAGCCGCCGGTGGCCGAGGCCCACGCCCGGTTCCACATGCAAGCCGCCCTCGTCCGGCCCACGATGAAACTGCGATTCGTTCATCCGGTGCAGCACGGCGCGGTCGATCTCGCGCTTGCCTCGGGTATCGAAAATTCCGGTGATTCCGCACATAATGGGTTCAGGAACTGGTCACGATGGTTATTCGTTAAATGGGTCGAGTACGGCGACCCCTGCGGGCTTGAAGTGTCTGGTGTTGCGGGTAACCACCGTCAGGCCATGAGTGAGTGCGGTCGCTGCAATCAACAGGTCGGCGCCATCGTGGCCCAGGCGCGCGGAAAGCCGGCCCCAGCAACGCGCGATGACAGGCGTGACCGGCAGAATCCTGTCTGCATAAAGGCTGGTCAGACTCTCGATCCACATGGCCAATTCATCGGCAAAATCCGGGGCGGGACGGCGCTGTTTTTCGATGCCGCGTTCGATCTCGCCGAGCGTCACGACGCTGAGAAATAGCCGATCGTCCTGTTGTCCGGAAATCCAGCGCAGCACGCCGGCACCCGGCTTGCTTTTCCTGAGCTCCGAGATGATCACGGTGTCAAGCAGGAACATCAGAGTTCCACGTCCCGCAACTTGATATTGCCCCGGTCGAAATTCGCACCCCCGGATTTCGGCACGGCCATGAGATGGGCGATGAAGCCCGGGGCGGCAAAGCGCAGATTTTGCTGCAGGGCGCGATAACTCGCTTCGGATAACACCACGACGGCATCTCTGCCGCGTCGCGTAACGTGTTGCGGCTCTCCCTGCAACGCAGCCTCGACGACCTGGCTGAACTGTGCCTTTGCATCCTGTAAGCGCCATTGCGATTTGTGCATCACGAACCCCGGTTGCCCATATTAACTGGTCTGATTATCTGACCAGTTACGAATGCTGTCAACTCGACACGACCGATCATAAAGTTCCTGGTAAGCCGCAACCATCGCTTCCATGCTGAATCGCCGTTCAATAATTGCCCTGCCCGTCGTGCCTGCCGTGCGGGCCCACTCCGGGTTAGTGGCATAACCGACGATGGCCTGTGCCAGTGCTTCCGGATCGCTGGTCGGCACCAGTGCGCCGGTTTGCCCTTCGATAACGAGTTCCGGATTGCCACCGACCTGCGTGGCGATCACCGGCAGGCCGGAGGCCATGGCTTCGAGTATGGTGTTCGAAATGCCCTCACCCAGCGAAGGCAGGACAAAACAGTCGAGGCCGCGCAGGATTTCCGGAACGTCGTGCCGCTCGCCGGGCAGCCAGGCCAGTTCGGCCACGCCGGCAGCATCGAGCAGCGATTGAGCTTCGGCGCGGAGTGGTCCCTCACCGACCATGACCAGGCGCAGCCGCGCCTTGAGTGAAGGATCGAGTTCAAGGGCGCGGATGAAGGCACGCGCAAAAAGCGTCTGATTCTTGACCGTCTGCATGCGCCCGACGGTGCCGACCAGCCAGTGTTCCGGACGGTTGAATGGACAACCAGAAATCGGCGCTGGTGGGACGGCAGTCGCGGCAGGATGGAAGCGGCTGGCGTCGACGCCGTTGTAGATCTGCGTCACCTTGCGCGCCGGGATGCCGATCCGCTCGACCAGCCAGCTTTCCAGGTCGCGCGACAGGGCAATGTAGTGGCTCACGAACAGGTTGTAGAACCGCCGGACCCACTTGTGCTTGAGATTGGAACCGTCGAGGTCGTCGGCATCGCGGCCGTGTTCGCTCTGAATCCGCACCGGCACGCCGGCGGCCCAGGCCGGCACGGTGACTTCCAGCGCCGCCAGGTTGCGGGTATGCACGATGGCCGGCCGCAGTTCGCGGAACAGCCGGAACAGGCGCGGATAAAGCGCAAACAGGTGGCCCGGCGGTTTGCGGAGGCTGATGAACTGGACGTCGTCGCGGACGATGCGCCTGCGGAAATCGGTGACCTCGGTCAGCGCGATGATCACATGCCGGTAGGCATCCGCGGGCAGGTGGTTGATGAGGTTGACGACGCCATTTTCCAGCCCGCCGACGTCGAAACGAAAGACGACGTGGATGATCAGCGGGCGCGCGTCGTCGGTCATGCTCAAATGTTTTCGATATACCAGGCCATCGATTCCTGCAGCCCCGCGTCGATTTTGTGGCTGGGCGCGTAACCGAGCAGCCGCGCTGCCTTGCCGATATCGGCCAGCGAATGACGAACATCACCGGCACGAAAATCCCGGTAGCCTGGTTTGTAGTCATGCAGGTGGGGATAGCGCTCGCCGAGATGTTTCTGCAGGAACCCGCAGAGTTCGTTCAGGCTTGTCCGCTCGCCGACGGCCACGTTATAGACCTGGTTGGTGGCCTCCGGGTTGTCGGTCGTGGCGGCCAGCAGATTCACCTGGAGCGTGTTGGCGATGTAGCAGAAGTCGCGGCTCGTCTCACCGTCGCCGTTGATGTACACGGGCTGGTTATTGATCATTGCGGCGATCCATTTGGGAATGACTGCGGCGTAGGCGCCTTCAGGATCCTGGCGCTTGCCGAAGATGTTGAAGTAGCGCAGGCCAATGGCTTTGAATCCATAGGTGCGCGCGAACACGTCGGCATACAGCTCATTCACCAGCTTGGTCACGGCATAGGGCGAAAGCGGCTTGCCGATCTTGTCCTCGATTTTCGGCAGGTCGGGATGGTCGCCGTAAGTGGAACTGCTCGCGGCATAGACGAAGCGGCTGACCTTGGCGTCGCGCGCGGCGACCAGCATGTTGAGGAAGCCGTCGATGTTCGCCTGGTTGGTGGTGATCGGGTCCTCGATGGAGCGTGGCACGCTGCCAAGCGCGGCCTGATGGAGCACATAATCGACCGCGACCGGAAAACTGCCAGCGCCATTTTGCCAAGTCATGGCCTGCCGACAGTTTTCCAGATTCCTGATGTCGCCTTCGATGAAGTGAAACAAGGCTTCCAGATTGCCGCGCGGCTGGCCGGAGGACGCGCTTGCATCCGCCACGGCCGCATCCAGATTATGCCGATGGCCGGTGGCAAAGTTGTCGAGGCCGACGACGCGCTGGCCGAGTGCCAGCAGGGTTTCCAGCAGATTGCTGCCGATAAAGCCGGCAACGCCGGTGATCAGCCAGGTTTTCGGCTGGTCCTGTAGACGCTGCCGCAGTGCTGCGTAGGGTGCTGCGTAGGGAGTGGCTGCGGACATGGCGGACTTACAGTCTCCACAAGCGGAAGCCCGCCTGGGTGATGGCTTGCGGGTCGTAGGCGGATTTGACATCGACGAACACGCCGCCGGGCTTCAACTTGCCGGTCAGCTTTTTCAGCGACATGGCGAGGTATTCCTTGTGCGAGACGGCGGCGACGAGGGCGTCGGCCTGAGCGGGCAGGGCATTCCACTTCACCAGGTCGATGCCGTATTCGTGGGCCGCCTCGGCCGGCTCGCCCAATGGGTCATGCACCGCCACGACGCAGCCGAAGGATTGCAGTTCCTTGACCAGGTCGGCCACTTTGGAGTTGCGCAGGTCGGGGCAGTTTTCCTTGAACGTCAGACCGAGCACGATGACCTTGGCGCCCTTCACCGAACAGCCATTGTGGATCATGTTCTTGACGGTCTGCTGCGCGACATGGGCGGCCATGCCGTCGTTGATGCGGCGGCCGGCGAGGATGACCTGCGGGTGGTAGCCGAGCATCTCGGCCTTGTGCGTGAGGTAATACGGATCGACGCCGATGCAGTGGCCGCCGACCAGGCCCGGCCGGAAGGGCAGGAAATTCCACTTGGTGCCCGCGGCCCGCAAGACTTCCAGCGTGTCGATGCCGATGCGGTCGAAGATCAGCGACAACTCGTTCATCAGCGCGATGTTGAGGTCGCGCTGGGTGTTTTCGATGACCTTGGCCGCTTCGGCCACCTTGATGCTGCTGGCTTGATGCACGCCGGCGGTGATGACAGCGCCATACATCGCGGCAACGAATTGCGCCGTCGGTGCGTCATCGCCGGAAACGACCTTGACGATCTTGGTGATGGTGCGTTCCTTGTCGCCGGGATTGACGCGCTCGGGCGAGTAGCCGACATGGAAATCCCGCTGCCACTTCATGCCGGAATGCTGCTCCAGCAGCGGAATGCAGACATCTTCCGTGGCACCGGGGTAGACCGTCGATTCATACACGACGACCGCGCCTTTCTTCATGTGCTTGCCCACCGTTGTAGAGGAGCCGATCAGCGGCGCGAAATCGGGAATGTGTCCGACATCGACCGGCGTCGGCACGGCGATGATGATGAGGTCTGCTGCGGCAATGGTGGCGGGGTCGGTGCTCACCGCAAGCTGCGTCGCGGCTTTCAGGTCTTCGGTGCTGACCTCGCCGGTGGGGTCGAAAAACTTTTTGTAGCTTTCTACCTTTGCTTCCGACAGGTCGAAGCCGATGGTCTTGAATTGCTTGCCGAATTCGACGGCCAGCGGCAAGCCGACATAACCGAGGCCGACCACGGCGACAACGGTTTTATTCAGTGACGATTTGGATGCCATGATTTTCCTTTTTCATTTTGCAAAAGTCGGTGTTGGCGCATTGTTGGGCGTCCCGCCCGCGCCTAAAGTCGGCGCTGGCGGGACGGCGGCGCCATGCAGTACGGCAGCAATGCCGCCGCCCGCGTGTGCGAGGTAATCGGCCAGAACCGAGTCGCCGTCCGGCTCCGTCGCATAAACGAAAACGGCGGCAGAGGCGTCGCCTCGACCGGACAGACGTGCCAGGGCGAGCCGGAGCTTGCCGAGATGATCGCTGGCGATGATATTTCCGTCTATCCAGTACCAATGCCACACCTTGAGACGCAGCGGCTCGGCGCCGATGCTGGCGAGCTGGCTGCGCAGGCTGCCGCTGCGGACAGTCACACTTTGTCCGTCCAGCGTGATTTGCCGCACATCGCGAGCGACCTGTGCCCACTCCTTGTCACTGCTCTTCACCAGCATATTCTCCGAACTGATGAGCTTGCGCTCATAGCTCTGTTGCTGATAGTAGGCGATGAATACGCCGACGTGCCGGCCATCCTTGACCAGCGTGGCGTTCAGCGTGGCCGCCGGGTTGGCGAAGGCGGGTTGCCAGTTGGTCAATGGCGTCTCGACAATCTGCCAGCCGCCGGTGGCAAGCGCTTGCGTCGTCAGCACGGGCGGTGGCAGTGCCGGTCCGGCAGCCATGGCGATCAGTGCGGCGCGCGGCGTGAGCGCAATGCCCAGCGCCAGCAGGGCGGCCAGCAGCAGGGCGGCCGTCAGTTTGCCGGGCGCCGGATACTCCGCGGCGGTTGCCGGCGGCGGCAGTGCGGCCTCCGGTTCGCGCCAGCGCATGCCGATGGCAAACATGATCATGATGACCACGCCAAAGAACACCCAGCCATAAATCAGGTGATCGACGCCGACGGCGATCTGGTTGCCGGAGAAGTGACCGAGCATGACGATGAGGTAGGCGCGCACCCAGTTGGCGATCAGCGGCACCACGATGGCGACGCCGACGAAGATCAGGCGGCGCTGCAGCGACTGATAGTTGATGTAGGCGTAGAGCGTGCCGACGACGACGGAAGCAATCAGGTAGCGCACGCCGCTGCAGGCCTCGACCACCGACCAGCGCCCGGAGGGAATCACGAAGTGCAGCCCCTCCTGAAAAACGGGGATGCCCGAAGCGCGCAGACCGAGGACGGTGAAGGTAGCGGTCCACTCCATCAATTTCGGCATGGCAAATTCGCCGAAGGGCACGGCGAAAAACAGGAAGCCCAAAGGAAAGGCGATGCGCTTTGCCGCTGGCAGGCCGATCATCATTGGCACGGCCACCACCAGCATCGCGACAAAGGCAAACTGGGTGACCACATTGATGGCGGCGAGATCGCCGAGCAGCCAGGCAAAGGCCAGCCCGACAAACGGCAGCGCCAGCCAGAGCGTCGGGCGCGGCGCGGCGCGGGCGAGGGCTTGACGCTTTTCCCAGATCAGCCAGAGTGTGATGGGCGGCACCAGAAAGGCGTGGTTGAATGTTTCGGAGCGGGCCCAGATGTCGACCATGGCCCGTCCCGTTTCGAAATACAGGGCGATGAGCGCAAGCTCGACCAGAATAATCGCGGCAAGCGCCTGCTTCCAGGCAAGGACCGACGTGACCGAAGGAGATCCCTGTGGGACTGGAGCGCGGCCGGAAGCAAAAGTCGGCGCTGGTGGGACGGCGTTCATGGGGCCTCCGGGGGTTCCAGGTAGCGGTCGATGCGGGAAAGGTGGGCGTCCCAACTATAACTGACAAGCACGCGCTGGCGCGCGGCCTGGCCAATGGCGTCGGCGCGGGCGGGATCGGCAAGCAGCTTGTCGATGTGGGCGATGTAATCATCGGGCGTCCCGGCGGCGAGCAGTTCGCTGCCGCATTCGGCGGCGATGGCGCCGGCGCAGGCGGTCGAGGCGATCACCGGCCGCGCCATGGCCATGGCTTCGAGCACCTTGTTCTGAATGCCACGCGCAATCCGCAGCGGCGCGACGACCACTGCGGCATGTTGCAGATACGGCCGCACGTCGTTTACCGTACCGGTAACGACAATCGCGTCATCGTTCGCCAGTGCCTGTACCGCCGCATCCGGGCTGCGGCCGACGATGTAGAAGCGAACCGTGGGGAAGCGCTGGCGCAGGCGGGGCAATACCTCGCCGGCGAACCAGACGGCGGCATCGACGTTGGGCCAGTAGTCCATGGCCCCGGTGAACACTATGGGTATTTCATCCGCGCTGAAAGGCGATGCCAGAGGGGGTTCCGGCGAGAAGTATTCGGCGTCGACGCCATTGCCGATGGCTTCGACACGGTCGGCGCTTGCGGGGGCGGCACGCCGGAACATGTCGGCCTCGGCCGCGGTGACGAAGAACGACCGGACCGCCTTCTCCGCCACGCTGCGCTCCCATGCCAGCAGGCGCTCGCCTTCCCGGCGGTAAAGCCAGGACAGCGGCCAGCGGTGGGTAGTGGCGTACTGGGTCCACTTGGCCGAATCGACGTCAACGAAGTCCACCAGCGTCGGCAGCCGCAGCATGTCGGGAACATAGTCGGCCATCACCGATGAAAAGACGACGGCATGCTCGATGCGACTGCCGGCGCAGGTGCGCGCCACCCAGTCGCGCAGGCCGGCGTTGCGGTAGTAGGGGAGTGACAGCGCCTCGCCGCTCAGCAGTCCGCGCAGGCTGCGCAGCTTGGCAATCCGTGGTGTGAGCCGGGCAACATGCATGTCGACGCAATAGCTGCGTGCTTTCTCAAGGTAAGCTTCATCCGCCGGATCGTCGAGGAAGGTGCCGAGGTGGACGCGGTGCTTTTTTGCCAGATGCCTGAGCAGATTGAACGAGCGCACCTTGTCACCCTTGTTGGGTGGGTAGGGCAGGCGGTGCACCAGAAAGAGAAGATCGGCCATGCGGATCAGCCCAGATTCCGCACGATGAAGGGGCCGAGAAAGTTTGCCAGCGCGAGGGGCATGCGCCGCCAGGCCGCGATCATCAGTTTGTATTTGGGGTTGTTGGGATTGTTCTGCGGGATGCCCGCACCCTTGTAGAGGCGGTATTCGTAGTGCAGGGGTTGCGGCTCGAAGCCCCAGTTCTTCTTGAATGAATACGAGCCGGAGCCCACCTTGCTGCGGCCGTAGTCGAAGACCTTCAGCCCGCGCTGGCAGGCGCGGCGCATCAGGTCCCAATACTTGAAGTCATTGGCGGCGAGGACGCGGGCGTGCTCGGCATCGCCGGCGTAGTAAGGCAGCACCGCGTCGCGAAAATAAAAGCTGAGGACGCTGCTGACCGGTGTGCCGGAGGCGTCGACCACGGTGAGGACTTCGCAGTCCTTGCCAAACTCGCGCAACAGCGCGGCGAAATAGCGTTTGGGCATGGCCGGGGTGCCATGGCGGTGGACATTGTCGGCATACAGCGCGAAGAAGCGGTCGGCATTGGCGTCGATCTCGCCACGCAAACCATTCTTGATGCCTTTTCTCACCATGGCCCGCTGCTTGCGTGGAATCGCCAGAAGGTTGGCTTCCTCGTCCGGCAAGATTTCCTTGCGGAAGGTGACGTAGAGATCCTGGGTCGGCCAGTCGCTGTGTCGCGCATCGATGTTGCGGTACTCAAGGTGGGCGACACCGAATTCGTGCGCCAGGCGCTCGGCCTCGGCTTCCAGGGCGGCGGTCGCCGCGGGATCGTCGGATACCACCCCGCCATAAACGGCGAAGGGCAGGGCGATCAATGCGTTGCCGAAGAGCAGGCTGTTGATCCGGGCCAATGGCAGGATGCCGACGATGCTGCCGTTGCGCTCGGCGTAGAGAAAACAGGTACGGTGACGATGCACGTCGCGCAACACATTCTGCCAGCCGGCGCGGTGGAAGAAAGTTGCCGCTGGCGCCGTGGCGACAAAGGCTTCCCAGCGCGCAACGGCAGCGCCATCACCTGAGTCGAGCTGCTTGACCTCGATTCCGGCGGCGACAGGCGCCGGGTGATCGTTGGCAAGCATGGTTAAAGAAGCGCTGATCAAGTTCGTCACACCGGCGCAGGCCGGTGTCCAGCGTGTTGATTTTCCTGGATTCCGGCTTGCGCCGGAATGACGAATCTGGACTTGATCAGCATTTTCCTAACTTTCATGGCGGCAGACACCACCCCTGATGATGAAACCTGTCATTCCCGCGCAGGCGGGAATCCATACTGCGGCGGTCAGGCTGATGGACTATGGTTTTCCGTCCCCGATAAAAGCATGCGGGGATGACGTGCGGGAATGACGGTGATTGAATGGTGTTTCACGAAACTGTTCCACGTGTCACGCTAATCCTGGCGCCCGGCCAGAAAAATGTGATCCATGCGCCCCCAGCGAAAATCGACGATCAGGCGCTTGATGCGGTTTTCCATGCGATGGATATTGACGTAATGCCGGAAGCGGGTCTTGGCGCTGATGCCGGGAACGCGCGGCTGTTCGGTGTCGATTTCCCAGGGGTGAAAATAAAAGACGGCCGCTTCGCCGTCGTGTTGGTTCACCCTTTTGATGAGCCGGTGGGATAAGGCATAGGGCATCAGGCGGAAATAACCGCCACCGCTGGCCGGCCAGTTGCGGTCGAAGGCGCGGATGGTGGTGGCCGGAACCTCAAGCAGCGGGGCGTGGGTCACATGGGCAAAGCGCGGTGCATCGGGCATGCCGTAGTGGTCATGCTTGATCGGATAGATGCTGGAGCTGTAACGGTAGCCGGCGCGGAGCAGACACTCGAAGGCCCAGTGGCGATTGCCGGTGTTGATGGAAAAACTGGGCGCCCGGTAGCCGTTGACTTCGACACCGGAAAGATCCTCAAGCAAGGTCTTGGCGTGCCGAATGTCGGCGAAAAACGTCTCCTCGTCCTGGTCGCTGGCGCGCAGGTGGCCATAGCCATGGCTGGCCAGTTCATGCCCGTTGGCGACAATGTCGCGCACGATGGCAGGATAGCGTTCGGCGATCCAGCCGAGGGTGAAAAAGGTGGCTTTGACGCCTTGCGGTTCAAGCAGTTCGAGGATGCGCGCGATATTGCGCTCGACGCGGCACTCGCAACTGTCCCAGTCGGCACGGTTGATGTGCGGGGCGAAAGCCGAAACCTGGAAGTAATCCTCGACATCGATCGTCAGCGCGTTGATGATGGCGCCAGCTTGGTGGGCGGGCTTCATTTTTTGCCGCCTTTTCCGTCAGAGCGGACGCGCGCCGCCTCGACCAGTTTCTGCATGATCTGCAGGATGAGTGAATTGCTGCGCTCAAGCCGCAACAGGCTGCGTTCCAGGCGGATCATCCGCTCGCTGGTGCGGCGTGCGCTGAGCTCCTTGATCATCTGCATCGCCTCGTCGGCACCGGCCTGGCCGAGGGACAATTCGCCAATCTGCTCATTGCCAAAGTAGGCATCCATCGCTGGCGGCGCCATCAGGCCACCTTTACTGTCCGCGCTGGGTCCGCCGAATGCGCCGTCGTTGATTTCTGCAGCAACCTCGTCGACATCATTCTGGGAAAAGGTTTTTTTCGAGCCAAGAAAGCCCATCAGCAACAGCCGATCGCAAAGAGCGTTGATGCGCCGCGGTATGCCGCCACTGGCACGGAAAATCTCGGCATAGGCGGTATCGTCAATCTTTGGTTCGCCCTTGGCGCCGGCGCATTTGAGGCGATGCTCGATGTAGCCCTTGGTTTCCTCCAGATCGAGTGGGCCGATGTGGCAAGCGGCAATGACCCGCTGGCGCAACTGCTGCAGTTGCGCGCTGCGCAATATGGCGCGGAATTCCGGTTGGCCAACCAGAAATGTCTGCAACAGCGCATGCGACTCGAACTGGAAGTTGGACAGCATGCGCAATTCCTCGACTGCGCGTGGCGTCAGGTTCTGCGCTTCGTCGACAATCAACAGGCAGCGCATGCCCTTGCGGGCAACATCGACAAAAAAAGCCTCGAGCGCAAGCAGGATATCGGCCTTGGCCAGGTCCTTGAAGCGCACCCCGAATGCCGCGGCCACCATGCGCAGGGTGTCGTCGGCGTCCAGCTGGGTGCTGACCAGTTGTGCCGCGACCACCTTGCTCTTTTCCAGGGAAGCCAGCAATCCGCGCACGATGGTGGTCTTGCCCGCCCCGATTTCGCCTGTAACAACGATGAAGCCTTCGTTCTGATAGACGCCATATTCGAGATAGGCCGAGGCCCTCCGGTGCTGCTTGCTGGCGAAATAAAAGCTCGGATCAGGATTGAGCTGAAACGGCTTGACCGTCAGCCCATAGAAGGCCTCATACATGAACAGGCCCTTAGAACTTGAACAGGACTGCTCCGGTCAGCGCCTGTTCATCGTAATCGTTGCCATTGCTGTTATCAAAGCGGGTTTGCCGCAGGCCGACACTGGCGGAAGTCTGTGCACCAAGCTTGGTGGAGAGCCGCAGCGACAAGGATTTGAGCGTTGTTTCGAGGTTGCCTGAGCCGACACTGCGCGAGGTCAGGGCGGTGAGGGTCAGCACCTCGTTCGGGGTCATCCTGTAGGCCCAGTTCGTGTTGAAACCGGTTTGGCGAATTTCAGGAGTCAGGGCGAAATCGTCGCCCAGCCCCAGCCCGATACCAGCACCGATCCGCTGGCTGTTGCTGCGATCAAGTGCAAAGGTTACCGTGTTGTTGACGCCGGTCAGGGCGAATGACGCCATCTGGCGGCGCTCTATGAATGCTTGCGAGGTCAGGGCTGAGGGAATTAGTGAGTTTGGCGAGCCACCCGTATAGATGGTAGCGGCTTGTTGTGCTGCGGTTGCGCGATCTGCCGGATTACTGATTGAGGCGAGCAGATCGTAAAAGAGGTCATAGAACGTGCCGCGCGGCGCCAGTGCCATGTCTGCGCTGGGTACCCGGACGCTGCGACTGTCCGAGAACTTCCAGGCCGAAAGCGCGGTGCGGTGGGTGAAGTCGGCACTGAACGAATCGCCGAAACTGCGGCGATCCTTTCTTACTGCGACCTTGGTGCGCTCGGTCGGCGCCCATTCGACGCCAATGCCGGCGGTGCTCTTTTCCCGCTCCACGCCGGCGAGATAATTGTCGGATTCGCTGCCGGCGCTGACCGAGAGGCGGACTTGCGGAACGATCAGATAGGTCAGCGTCCCATACATGCGATCGTTTTGGCTAGTGAACCCGCGTGAATGGTTGATGTCCAGTTTATCGACGTTGAACGCCCAGCTAAGCAGGGCCAGGGGCGTCAACCCGGAAAGCTGGCCATTCCAGGCTTGTGTCGTCGCGGCAGTGCCGCCTGACAGCGCACCGGCATCAGAGCTGGTGTGGGTTCCGCTATAGCGCAATTGATAATCAGCAACGCTGGCAAGGCGTCCCTGGATGTAGGGCGAAAGCCTGTAGGAGGAAACTTCGGTGCGGTTGTCATTGATCAGTTCGTTGCCGACACCCTGGGTACCAAACGCCGACACTGCCTGTTGCGAGGTGTTGTGGCTGGCATCCAGGAATAACCACTGCTCGACGAGTTCCAGCCGGCCGTTTGCCGCCAATGATTTCTGTTGGTTGTTGCGGGCCGAGGTGTCCGCGTAGGCATATTGCTGCCATTGGTAGTTCAGGTTGCCTGAGGCACGGGCACTCTGGCCATCGATGCGTATGCCCGGACTGATGCGGGTGACAAAATCGGACTTCCGATTATTTTCAGTGAGATTGACATTGTCGGTAAAGGTGCCGTCAATGGCGATGGAAGGGGTGATCTGCCAGTTGGGGGGCTTCTGCCCAAACGCCTGGTTCGTCTCGACCGGTGCTTCAGTTTGCGCCGGGGTGGATTGCGCTGGAGAGAAAGCCGATGCTCCGGTTTGTGCCAAAGTAAAACCCGGCACCCCGATTGCAAGGGTCATCGGCAACAACATCAAGGGGTGTGAAAAGATACGTTTCATTATGGGCGCGCCTCCCCACGCGTTAACGGCTTATTTCCGCCTTGTCTGTAGCCATAACCATATCCATAACCGTAGCCATAACCATAACCATGAGTATCAAGGCTGCCGGTTGCCTGGTTGAGCACCACCATTTTGACCGGGCATGCTTCGATGGTTGCCAGCGCGTGCTTGAGTTCACTGTGCCGGGTGCTTTCGGCGCGTACCACGACCACAACCTGCCCCATGTGCGCTGCCAGCGCACGAGCTTCGGTTGTCACCAACAGCGGTGGCGAGTCGAAGATGATGATGCGGTCTGAATAGCGACTGGCCAAGTCAGCCAGTCGCTGGTTCATTGCGTCGCTCGCCAGAAGTTCGGTCGCGCGCGGATGCTGAGTCCCGGATGGCAGGATCGAGAGCTTCTCGACATTGGTGCGCAGCAGCACCTCGCTTAAATCAAGTGATGGATCGAGCAAGAGGTCGAGCAGCCCCTTTTGGTGACCGAAGCCGAATACATTGGGCAGGTTTGGTCTTGCCACATCGGCGTCAACGAGCAGTACCGTGTGATCGAGCTCCATGGCGATGCTCATTGCCAAATTGGCGGCAATCGTCGTCTTGCCTTCTTCAGGCGCAGCGCTGGTGATCATGATCAGGTTGGCATCGCGAATCGGCGCGGCACCCTTGCCTTCGGCGTTGTTCAGCAGGGGCCGCTTGATGACGCGCATTTCGTCAGCCAGTTGGCTGCGGCCGGCTTCCGGGGTGATTACGCCATGTGCTGCCAGCGTGGCCATGTTGAGTTGGAAGAGGCGCGATACCTGCTGTGCTGATGTTATGGAAGCGTCGCTTGCAGCGGAAGCCGGTTGCAGAGGTTGCCGGGATAATCTGTCCTCACCTGCAGGCAAAGGGCTTTCGGCTGGAACGTCCGCGCCTGAGCGACGGAGTTCTTCGAGACGTTTGGCGGCTTGCTCGATAAGGTCCATGTGGCTTGCCTCAGGTGGCCCGGGTTAGAAGGAATGTTGCCAGCAGGCCAAGGGCATAACAGCAGACCAGTGAGCCGAGTGCGACCCAGAAGCGGAACCGCTTTTTGCGCTCCAGAGTGCGGGTTGCCGTGGTCGCATGCAGTGAAACAACTCCCAGCAAGGGCAGGCCGCTTACTTCCATCAATGTTGACGAATCGAAAAAGGCTGGGCGTAGTTGACTGGTTAAAAAGCTTCCGGCCAGACCAAGCCCGAGCGCAGCAAGCAACGCCAGTGGCAACAAGACCAGGCGATCCGGGGCAACAGGTTTTTGCGAGGCGCGGGGCGGGTCGATAAGGCGGAAATCGGCTACGCCAGACACAGCGGCCATGCCCTCGGATATGGCCGCCGACTCGCGGCGCTGGATCAGGCTGTCGTAATTCTTCTTGTGCACATCATAATCCCGATTCAATTGCGCAAACTCGGCCTCGATCTGGGGCGTCACCTTGATCATTTCTACGCCACGCCGGTAGCGGGATTCGTACTCCGCCACACGCACCCTGAGTGAGGCAATCCTTGCCTCGGCGTCCGTCAGGGAAACCTTCATCTGCTGATAGACCGGATTGGCGTTGCTCGAAGTCACGGCCGGATTGGCGGCGGCAGCTTTCTTGAGGGCGGCAATTTCCTTCCGTTTCTGATCTTCCAGGTCCTTGATGATGCGACGGGTTCCGACGACATCGGGGTGCTGTTCTGTAAAGCGTTGTAATAGCGCATCCAGATTTCGCTTCTGCGCATCGATACGACCGTCTATCTCCGGGATTGACACAGTTGATTCAATATCTGGCGCATCGGGCAGGAGTACCGGAACCTCGCCTTCCATCTGCCGCTTGATGGCATCTCGGCTGTATTCAGCCTCGCGCAACTCAAGCCTTGCCTGACTGAGTTGGGTGCTTAAATCCAGAATGCGCGTGCCAGCACCCTGACTATCGTCCAGCCGCAACTCAATGTTTTGCAGTTTGAATTTCTTGAGCCGGTTTTCGGCCTCTTCCAGTTTTTTCTGGTAAATGCTCACTTGCTCGTTGATAAATTTGCGCGCCGAGTCGGTATCGCCGCTCTTGCTGCCCAGGCTGGACTCGACAAAGATTGTGGTCAGGGATTGCACCACCCGGCGCGCTTTTTCCGGATCTGGATCGCGATACTCAAGTGTGTAAAGGTTGTCTCGCCCCGCCCCCTTGATCTTCAGCGTTTCGGTAACACTTTCGATCAAGGCTTCCCTCTCGCTGGAAGATTTGAGGCTGAGGTCGAGGTCCGCCATGCGGATCAACTTCTCGACGTTTGGCCGACTGATCAGCGTGCGGCTGAGAATGGCGACCTGTTGCTCGGTATTTGCCTGGACAATCAGACCGGATAACAGCGGCTTCAACACGGAATCCGTATCAACGTAGATTCGTGCTGAAGCCAGATATTGATCCGGGGTGGAAAATATGGCGACAGCCGCTGCTATGCCGACGACCCAAGCCACGGCGACACCGAACCAGCGATGCAGCCACATTCCGCGTAGCACATGCTGCGCCTGCCGGAGAACGTCTTCCATCAGGGCGCGGCGCGGATGCGGTGGTTACGACAAAACATGGCGGTGTTTTCTCAGAACCAGCTACGCGGGATGATCAGTACGTCGCCAGGCTTCATTTCGACGTTGGCAGAAACATCGCCGCGCTTCACCAGATCCTTGATGCGCACACCATACTGCTGGTTGCCGTCCGACGCCCGCAGGATCGATGCGCCATTGCCATCGGCGAAATCGGTGATGCCACCGACGGCGATCATCACATCCAACAGCGTCATTTTTTGCTTGTACGGTAACACCTGCGGTTTGGCCGCTTCGCCGATAACGCGAATCTGCTCGCTGTAAGGTCCGACGAACTGGGTGACAATGACAGTCACTACCGGGTCGCGAATGAATTTGCCCAAGGCTTGTTCGATATCTCGCGCCAAGGAGGTCGGATCCTTGCCAATTGCCGGCAGATCCTCGATAAGGGGCGCAGCAAGTTTGCCATCGGGCCGCACGGGTACCGACATGGACAGTTCGGGATTGCGCCACACAACGATATTGACCGTATCACCCGGCCCGATTCGGTAGCTATATTCGCTTGAGGCCGCCAATGTTGGTGCCGGGGCAAAGTTGCTGGATGCACATCCCGCCACGATCAATCCCATACTGGCAAAGAGGGCGATCCGAATCAGGCCACTCGAAAAACCAAACCAACCACGCAGGTTCTGCAGCATCGTCTTCTCCTCAAATTCGCTCCATGAAACCAGATGACATGGATGCATTAAGAGCGCACACCGATGACATGCCGGAGGGCGCCGCGCGCCGTATTCCGCCATCTCACGAGCATAACACAAGCCAAATGCCTGCAAATATTCGCAACAGCAGGCCAAGAATTACCGTTAAGTGCAGTCAAGCACCAGATCAAGCTACACCAAGTTATCAACTGAATGGGAAAAATCAAGCTTACCTGGCAATCGCCAAGCCAATTAATGATGCCAAGTAGCAACGATGGGATTTTGCCATTTACCCCTGCTTTCGTTTCCAGTTGGAGCTGACAGGTGCCATGCATGAAATGTTTGGCAAAATGACGTCAGCAAGGTAGTACCATGACGGCTACAAACAGCGCTTCGGGGCGTTGTATGATTGACGCAAGGCATGGCGCAACGTCGTTCCGTGCCAGCGTGAAGCAGAATATCTCTGTCGCCTGACAGTCGATGCATTTTTCAGGGTCCTCCACCAGCGAACGATGCCACGAACCCGCACTTCACTTCCGACTCGTCAGCAGTTGCCCGGATTGGGGCAGTTGTATGCAATTCGTGTGTTGTTCGCCATCATGGCGTTGGCCATGCTGGCGTTGAGTGACATGGTCTGTCGGGGGGAATCAGGAACACACTTGTGGCTGCTATTGGTGGGCGTGGCCTACCCACATATCGCCCATCTGCTGCTTGGCCGCTTTGGTGGACGACGCGCCCAGGCCATTCTGGTTGCCGATGGATTTTTTGCTGGTTCAATTATTGGTGCCATCGGCGTATTTTCCGTGCCGAGTGCCGTGCTGGCGGCGATCAGCCTGTTCAATTGGACGATCATGGGCGGAACATCCCTGGTTGCCATGGGCGTGCTTGCGGCACTGATTGGTGCTGCCATTACCGGATCCAATGTGCCAGCCCCGGTTGCTGCAGGAGATTGCACCACTCTGGATGCTTTGGCTGCCCTGGTTCTGTTGGGCTATTTCTTCTTGATTGCACGCTTCATGTTCAGTTACATCGGCGAGTTGCGGCAACAGCAGGCTGAACTTCAGGCGGCAGCTGATGTTGCAGAAGGTGCGCGTGCCATTGCTGACCGTGCCTTGCTGGCTGCGCTGCCTGCCAGCGCAGCCGAAATGTTTTCCGAGAAAGGTGGCTTGCCGCCCATGGCAATCAACAACGCCACCTTGTTGTTGATCGAGTTTACCTGGCCTCGTGGTGAGTCACCGACCCTGACAGAACTGGCAGAATGTTTCCAGACCGGCGATTTCATCCTGACCCGTCATGGTTTCGAAGGCATCAAGACCTTTGGCCGTCATTATCTTGCCATGAGCCGGGGAATCAACGGACCAGACGATGCGGTAAAGGCATTGCGCGAACTTAACGATTACCTGCGCGATCATCAGGCAGTGGTCGATTTGCCAACCGCCCGGCGTTCGGTCCGCGCGATCCTGCATTGTGGGGCGGTAACTGCCGGGCTGGTCCAAGCGGATCGCTTGAACTTCGATGTGCTGGGAGAAGCTGCCGAGGCTTTGCTATCACTCGCCAGCATGGCTTCCGTCCAGCCAATGGGGACGGTTATCGCATCCCCCGCAGCGCGGCGACGCCTGCAGGATGGCTCTGGTTTCCGTACTAATTCCAGCGATAGCGGCACGGAGCTGTATGTGCTTTCCCTGGTGCCGCCGGCATGACCCCGGAGCGAATGTCCGCCATTGAAGATATCCAGCACCTGAAAGGTTACGCAGATATCCTCGAAGGAGCGCTTGCCCGCTTTTGTGGAGACCTCGATGATCAGGTACTGCAAACCCTGCTGGCAAGGATTGGCCTGGCCCGACTCAGGGTAGGCGATACCTTGTACCGCCAAGGCGAAGTAGGTACCAGCATGCACATCGTGCTTTCCGGCCGCCTGCAAGTCCGGGTAACGATGACCGATGGCAGCGAGCGCGTGGTCGCCCACCCCCAACCAGGCGATGCCGTTGGTGAAATGGCCCTATTCACGGGATCAGGGCGTGCAGCTACGGTTGTTGCGGTGCGTGACACCACGCTCGGTGTGCTGGATCGCAGCGATATTGATGCCTTGGTGGCAAGCCAGCCGGAAGTTTTTTACAACGTCGCACAGATGATCATCGCGCGCCTGACGGGTGCGCAAGAGCGCGTCCTGCATCGTCGCGGCACGCGAACGGTGATGCTGGTGCCTTTGCACCACAGCGCAGATGTGGACGCTTTCATGCCGCAATTGCGGCAGGCTCTGCTGCAATTCGGTTCCGTTCTGCATCTCGATTCCCGCTCCGCAGCCAGGCGCCTGGAGGTTGGCGAGGAAGAGGAATATGGCCGCCTGCTCGATGAGTGCGAGCGCAGCCACGCTTTTGTCCTTTTGGAGGCAGACCCATTGCCAAGCGCCTGGTCGCGTACCTGCTATGGCTATGCTGACCGCATCGTCTTGATAGCCGATGCCGGCATGGGGCCGGCACTTACCGAATTGGAGCGGTGGCTGTTCGGCGCACCGGGCGCCAACCACTCTTACGCTGAAATTGAACTGGTGCTGATCCACGCAGATTCCGCCCAGCCGGCACAGACGCGTGACTGGCTGGCGTTACGACAGATCAGGCAGCATTACCATGTACGCGCTGGTGATGATGTCAGTACCGCGCGCATTGCGCGCTTCCTTTCCAACAATGCGATATCCCTGGTGCTGGCCGGCGGTGGTGCGCGTGGTTTTGCGCACCTTGGGGTGATCAGGGCGCTCCACGAAAGCGGCATAACTGTGGATGCGGTAGGTGGCGCCAGTTTTGGCGCCCTGGCGGCCACCGGTCTGGCGCGGGGGCTCGATGACCGGCAAATACTCGAAGAGCAGCGTCAGGCCTTTTCGCGCGATGACCCGCTCGGTGACTACACGATTCCAATCATTTCACTGGTTCGCGGCGAACATCTGAATCGCATATTGCAGACGCACTTGCCGATGGACATCGAGGATTTGTGGCTACCCTTCTTCGCGATATCCAGTGATCTGTCGGCAAATCATGTCCGCGTGCATCAGCGCGGCCCGCTGTGGCGGGCCATTCGCGCCAGCGTCTCCCTGCCGGCAATCCTCCCGCCGACACTGGAAGATGGCCATCTGCTTATCGATGGGGGAATTCTCAACAACCTTCCGGTAGATGTGATGCGTGAGCGGATGCGCGGACCGATCATTGCGGTAGATCTGGCGGTTGAAAAAGCACACGGGGCCGAACATAAAATAATACCCAGCGGCATGGAGTACTTCAAAAGCCGCTTGTTACCGGGGCGGCAATCCATCGAGGCGCCAACCGTTTCAAGAGTAATCCTGCAGGTAACAACCCTGGCTAGTCGCAAGGAGGTTGACAGTGCGCGCAAGCTGGCCGATCTTTATCTTAATCCGCCGCTTGGCAGCTATGATTTCCTGGATTGGAGCCGCATGCGCGACATCGTTGAGGTCGGCTATCGTTACAGCATTCCACAGGTACGTGACTGGCTGAGGCGACACCCACAGCACCATAACCGCTCGGGCCTTGCTACAGCCTGGCGGCATAACCTGGTGGCCTGAGAAATGGGTTACAACAGTCCAACCATCCTTGCTATCGTCCTGTGGGGCCACGGTCTGGCAGGGTTCATTTATCTCGCCTTGGCGCTTCACCAGCTGTATCAGCAGCATCAAGGCAGTGGCGATCGGTCAGGCATGGCGCTGGCGGCGGCAGCAATTGCCACCAGTGCCTGGGGGTTGAGTGGCTTGATCTTCGCGCTCACTACGGTCGGTACCTGGCGTGAAATCCAGCAGATTATCGACATCCTTCGCTATGCGTCGTGGTATGCCTTCATGCTGGTGTTGCTTGGCTCGGCGTGGGGGCGGACGCAAAACAGCATTCGCTGGCTAGCCGCTGCTGCAACTGGCATTGTCCTGAGTGGGTTGGCTTTGTCTGTCCTGGTGGCCGGCGCGCCCTCTCATGTGCCGCAATTCACCAGGGCCAGCCAGTTTGCCTTTCTCGGAATGGCCATTTTTGGGCTGGTACTGCTTGAGCAGTTGTTTCGGAATGCCACTACCGATTCGCGCTGGAATCTGAAGCCAATCGGCATTGCCATCGGGGCGACGTTTGCCTTTGATCTCTACTTTCACTCGAACACCATACTTTTCAATCTGGTGGACGAGGAGGCATTCGCAGTCCGTGGCTTTGCCTATGCACTGGTTGTGCCGTTGGTTGTGCTTTCGATTGTCCGTGCGCGGTCGCGCAAGCTCGCGGTCTCGCTCTCGCAAAACGCCGCCTTTCATACCACTACGCTGTTTACTGCCGGACTTTATTTGATGGCAGTATCTGCGGCAGGATATTACGTTCGCTATCTGGGGGGTAGCTGGGGTGGGGCACTGCAACTTGGCCTGCTGTTCGTTTCCCTGGTCCTGTTGATGTTAATGGTGTTTTCTGGAACGACCAGGGCCAAGTTGCGCGTGCTGGTCGGCAAGAATTTCTTCCGTTACCGTTACGACTACCGGGAGGAGTGGCTCAAGTTCACCAAGGCGCTGTCCGCCGAAGATGCTTCACAACCCGTCGGACAACGCGTCATCCGCGGACTTGCCGATATGGTCGAAAGCCCGGCAGGCACGCTCTGGCTGCGCGACTTTCCTGGCGGCAAGCTCAGCCAGAGCGCACGCTGGAACCTTCCAGTTTGCGTTACCAGCGAGGACGCCTCAGACTCTCTGGCCAGCTTTTTGCAAGCCAGCGGCTGGGTGCTCAACCTTGAAGAATATCGCTCTCTTCCCGGTCGCTACGAAGGCCTGGAGTTGCCATCCTGGCTGGCGGAATTGCCCAATGTCTGGTTGGTTATACCGCTGACGACCGCGACCGAAATGGTGGGCTTTGTCGTGCTGACGACTTCGCGGACCAAGATCGATGTAAATTGGGAAATCAATGATCTGCTGCGCACTGCCGGCAGCCAGGCCGCGAGTTATCTTGCCCAGATGCAGGCGACAGAGGCGCTCCTTGAGGCACGCAAGTTCGAGTCCTTCAATCGCATGTCGGCATTTGTCGTGCATGATCTAAAAAACATCGTCACGCAACTGTCGCTGATGGTGAAAAATGCCGAGCGCCATGCCGAAAACGTTGAGTTCCAGCGTGACATGTTGCTGACCGTTCGCCACTCGGTGGAGCGGATGAAACAGTTGATGCTGCAGTTGCGCGAGGGCGTGACGCCCGCCGATGGTAGCTACGGGACCGATCTTGACGCTGTGATCGGTCGCATTCAGGCAGCGAAGTCGACACAAGTACCTATACTTGATATCGAGGTGCGTGAGCCACTGGTAACGCGCGGACAGGAGGAGCGGATTGAGCGGGTGATAGGCCATCTGGTGCAAAATGCACTTGATGCCACGCCGCCGGAGGGACGAGTGTGGATTACGGTCGGGCGTAGCAAAGGCATGGCACTGGTCGAAGTCGGAGACACCGGGCAGGGCATGTCCGCCGAATTCATCCGCGACCGATTATTCAAACCGTTCCAGACCACCAAGCAGGCGGGTATGGGTATTGGCGCCTATGAGAGCTATCAATACATCCGCGAGCTCGGAGGAGACATAGAAGTGGAGAGTACAGAGAATATGGGGACACGTTTTCGTGTCAGTCTGCCGCTGATCGAGGTGCGCCAGGGGTCTGACCTGAAGCAAATGGAGCTGACATGACAATCGCCAAACCACGCGCACTGCTGATCGTCGAGGACGACCCGGCGCTGCAGAAGCAAATCCGCTGGTCCTTTGATCAGTACGACGCAATCGTTGCCGATGATCGTGAAACTGCGCTGGCGCAGATGCGGCGCCACACCCCGGCCGTCGTGACGATGGACCTGGGCTTGCCCCCGGATGCCGATTCCGTTTCCGAGGGTTTCAAATTGCTGGAGCAGATTCTGGCGCTGGAGCCGGACACCAAGGTCATTGTCCTGACGGGACAAAACGATCAGGAAAACGCACTGCGCGCGATTGCACTGGGCGCTTATGATTTCTTTACCAAGCCATTCGAGCCGGAGATCCTGGCACTGACCATTGACCGCGCTTTCCGCCTCTATGACCTGCAGCAGGAGAATCGCCGCCTGCAGTCGATGCACCAACCCGATGCACTGGGTGACCTGATCACGCGCGCCCCCGAGATGCTGCAGATCTGCCGGACGATTGAAAAAGTGGCCGGCACCAATGTCACCGTGCTGCTCCTCGGTGAGAGCGGCACCGGCAAGGAAATTCTGGCGCGCGGACTGCACAATGCATCGCCGCGCGCCGCGGCCCGTTTCGTCGCCATCAATTGCGCGGCCATTCCGGAAAACCTGCTTGAGAGCGAGTTGTTCGGTTACGAGAAGGGGGCTTTTTCAGGGGCAGCCAAGACGACACCGGGCAAGATCGAGACAGCCAATCGTGGCACGCTGATGCTCGATGAAATAGGTGACCTGCCGCTGTCCCTGCAGGCCAAACTGCTGCGTTTCCTGCAGGAGCGGGTTATTGAGCATGTGGGTGGACGCCAGGAAATATCGATCGATGTACGCATCATTTGCGCCACCCATCAGGACCTCAAGGCGCTGATCAAAGAGGGCCGTTTCCGCGAGGATCTCTATTATCGCCTGGCGGAAATCGAGATCAACATTCCACCGCTGCGGAACCGCGTTGGCGATGCGGCATTGCTGGCCCATGCATTCGTCCGGCGATTTTCCGAGGAACAGAATCGTAGCGGCATGATGCTTGGCGAGGATGCCATCCGCGTCATCGAAAAGCACCTTTGGCCGGGTAACGTGCGCGAACTCGAGAACTGCATCAAGCGGGCAACGATCATGGCGGACGGCAATCATCTGACAGCCCGTGACATCGGAATTGACGTCGCTGTCGATGCTGCTGCCGATGCCGGCGACGGGACGATCGATCTGCGCCGGATGCGCGAAGATGCCGAACGCAATGCGGTGGTTGCTGCACTTGGGCGCAGCAATGGAAATGTCGTCCGTGCTGCCGAGATGCTTGGTGTCAGCCGACCGACTCTGTATGATCTGATGCACAGACTGGGACTCAAGACCTGACATGGCGCACACTGGCCATAGCTCACCCAATTCCCTTGCGGCCGGTAGCCGGCCTGGGTGGTTATGTTTTCTTCATCATCTTACCGAGAACGCATACCGCAAATGACTACACAAACTCGCGCACGCTTTGGCCGCATCGCCATCCTCGCCGTGCTTCTGCTGGCCGCCGGCTGCGGCAAGGGCACCCCTGAAATGCTGGCATCGGCCAAGAGTTATCTTGAAAGGAACGATCACGCCGCAGCAACCATCCAGCTCAAGAATGCCTTGGCCAAAACCCCGGACTCGGCAGAAGCCCGTTTTTTGCTGGGCCGTACGCTGCTTGACTCGGGTGATCCCGTCGCTGCGGAAATCGAGCTGCGCAAGGCGATCGAACTGAAATTCTCTTCTGAACAGATCACACCGGTTCTCGCCCGGGCGATGCTGGCCCAGGGGCAGTTCAAGAAAGTGATCGATGAATTGGGCAATGCGACACTCGCCTCAGCCGGGGCCAATGCCGATTTAAAGACTACGATTGGGCAGGCCTATGCCATGCAGGGCAATCTGGATGCTGCGCGCAGTGCCTTTGACGAGGCGGCAGCCAGCAACAGCGACCACGCTCCGGCACTGCTCGGCCTGGCCAGAATCAAGGCCATGGAGCAGGACATTCCGCGTACCAGGGAAATGGTGGATGCGATTCTCGCCAAGGCACCGCAAAATGCCGAGGCCTGGCACTTCAAGGCGGACCTGCTGCGCGCCGAAGGCAAGACTGACGAGGCCATTGTCGCCTACCAGAAAGTGGTCGAAATTCTGCCCAGGACGCTATCCGCACACACCGCGCTGATCATGATGCACCTGCGCGGCAACAAGATTGACGCGGCCGCCAAGCAACTGGAGTCGATGCAGAAGGTGGCGGCAAAGGCGCCATTGACCCTATACGTCCAGGGCCTGGTCGCCTACGGCCAGAAGAATGCTGCGGCGGCTAAAGCGGCTGTGGAGGCGTTGCTCAAGGTGCAACCCGACAGTCCGCAAGGCCTGCAGCTTGCCGGCATCATTGCCTACGAAGAGCGCGCGGATGCCCGGGCACAGGAATATTTTTCCAAGGCGCTGCAGCGGGCGCCAGGGCTTGATCACGGCAGACGCCTGTTGGTGAGGTCCTATCTGCGCAGCGGCCAGTCGGACAAAGCGCTGGCAACGTTACAGCCGATATTGCAGGGTAAGAACATAGCCGCCGCCTGGCTGGCCCTCGCTGGCGAAACTTACATGCAAAGTGGCGACGTAGCGACCGCAGCAGAGTATTTCACCAAGGCAGCGAAAGCCGACCCGCAAAATACCCGAACGCAAACCGCATTGGCATTGACCAAGATGCAGATGGGGCGTATCGACCAGGCATTCGACGAACTCGAGCAGATCGCAGCTTCAGACAGTGGCGGCATGGCAGACATGGCACTGATTGCGTCGAGCATGCAACAGAAACAGTTCGACAAGGCGTTGAAGGCGATTGCCGACCTCGAGAAAAAACAGCCGGACAATCCGGCCGTGCACAACTTGCGCGGTGCCGCCTTGCTGGGCAAGGGAGATGTCGGGGGCGCGCGCAAGAGTTTCGAGCGTGCGCTCGAATTGGCGCCGACGTTCCTGCCCGCCGCGACCAGCCTTGCCCGCCTCGACCTGGCTGACAAGAAACCCGAGCTGGCACGCCAGCGTTTTGAGGCCGTGCTGGCCAAGGATCCAAAAAATCTTCAGGCGATGCTGGCGATTGCCGAGTTGCGGGCGCAGGGCGGCGCCAGTGTCGAGGAGGTTGCCGGGCTGCTGACCAAGGCAGTCAGCGCGGTGCCCGATGACCCCGTGCCGCGCCTCGCCCTGGTTGGGCATTATCTGCGCAGCAAGGACAACAAGATGGCGCTGACCGTGGTTCAGGAGGCCATGGCCAGATTCCCGGACCGGCCTGAAATTCTGGATGTCGCCGGTCGCGTTCTGCAATTGAATGGCGATACCAATCAGGCACTGGCGACCTATGGCAAGCTCGCCAGTCTGTTGCCGGGCATGCCGCAACCCTATCTGCGCATGGCCGAGATCCAGATCGCGGAAAAGAACAAGGACGCTGCCCGCAGCAGCCTGACCAAGGGCCTGGCACTGCAACCCGACTCGCTGCCGCTGCATCGAGCGATGATCATGCTCGATGTCGATGCTGACCGCCTGCAGGAAGCCCTGACGCGGGCGCGGGATATTCAAAAGAGCCAGCCCAGGGAAGTTGCCGGCTACCTGCTTGAAGGGGATATCCAGGTTGCACAGCGAGCTTGGCCGCAAGCTGCCGCCGCTTTTCGGGCGGGTTTGAAAGTGGCCGCCTCATCCGATCTGACCGGACGCCTGCATTCAGTGCTGATTGCCGATGGCAAACTTGCCGAGGCGAAGCAGGTCGCGGATGCCTGGATCAAGGCCAATCCCAAGGACGCCGGATTCCGTCTGTTCATTGCCGACTCGGCCAACAAGCGCAAGGATTACCCGGCTGCCGTGGCGCAATATCGTGCCCTGCTCGGCGCACAACCCAACAATGCCGCCGTGCTGAACAATCTGGCCTGGGCACTTGGCCGGATGGGCGATCCCAAGGCGATCGAACATGCCGAACAGGCCAACAAGTTGGCGCCCAATCAACCGGCGATCATGGACACATTGGGCAGGCTGCTGGTCGAACAGGGTAAGGTGGAGCGCGGGCTTGATTTGCTGGGCAAGGCTGTCGCCCTTGCACCGCAGGCTGCTGAAATCCGCCTCAACTATGCCTGGGGACTGATCAAGGCTGGCAAGAAGCCCGAGGCCAGGCAGGAACTCGATGGACTCGCCAAACTTGGCGACAAGTTCACTGGTCAGGCAGAGGTTTCCGAGCTATTAAAAGGCTTGTAAACCATCATGTGGTAATGCTGACGATGACAGATTTACATGTCAGGAGGACGCAGGTTGGCAGTACGCTGTTTGCTGCTGCGCTTGTACTCTTTTGCGCCGTCCCGCCAGCGCCGACTTTTGCGGCCGGGACACCGAGTGCAGAGCAACTGCGTGCATTGCGTGAACAGGCGCGCGCCTTCGAGCATGGCGAAGGCGTTCCCAAGGACCTTGCCCAAGCCTACAAACTTTACTGTGCGGGCGCGCGGGACGGTGACGCGGAAGCCCAGTACAGCCTGGGCTGGATGTATGCCAATGGCCGGGGCATGCCGCGCGACGATGCCCTGGCAGCGTTGCTGTTCGAACTCGCTGCGGCGCAGGGACATGTTCCCGCACAACGCATGCTGCGCTTCGTCGGGGCGGCAGCCAGCAAGCCGCCGCAGTGCATGCAGAAAGCCAAGGTTCCCGAACTGCACGACGACGTTGCCGATATCGAGTTCGACAACGAAAAACAGCGACAAATGGGCGAACTGGTGCGCCGCCTGGCGCCTGAATATGGCGTCAGCCCACGACTGGCACTGGCCGTGGCGAGCACGGAGTCGAACTTCAATCCTGCCGCAGTCTCGCCCAAGAATGCCCAGGGCCTGATGCAGCTGATCCCGGAAACCGCGGTGCGCTTCAACGTGCGCAAGCCTTTCGACCCCGAACAGAACGTGCGCGGTGGCTTGTCCTATCTGCGCTGGTTGCTGGCTTATTTTCAGGGTGACGTGGCGTTGGTCGCGGCAGGCTATAACGCCGGGGAAGGAGCGGTAAACCGCTACCGCGGCATCCCGCCTTATCCCGAAACACGCCACTACGTCAAACGCATCATCGAAAAATTTCGCCATCACGAACACCCGTTCGATGCCGCCATTACCGACCCGTCACCGGAGCTGGGACAAATTCTGCGCCGCAAGACGCGGGTCAAGTCATGATCGGGCGTCGCTTCAGGAACCTCGGCATGGCGCTGCTGGTCGGCACGCTGGCATTGCTGGTTTCCGGCAATGCGAGTACCGCCTTGCCGGAAACCATTGCGCGCATCAAGCCATCCGTCGTCGTCGTCGGCACCTTCAACAAATTGCGCAGTCCGCAATTCGTCATGCGCGGCAGTGGCTTCGCCGTCGGAGACGGCAGCCTGATCGTGACCAACGCCCATGTCATCAGCGGAGCCGAACGGAGCGAGACACAGGAAACGCTGATGGTGTTGGCGCGCAATGGGGCCGAGGTCCGACCACGGGAAGTGCGTCTGCTGGTGAGCGACGTCGAGCACGATCTGGCGGTGCTGCGTCTTGTCGGCCCAGCTCTGCCCCCCCTCACCCTGCGGCCGTCGGATTCAGTTCGTGAGGGGCAGGCAGTCGCTTTTACCGGCTTCCCGATCGGCGGCGCACTGGGTTTCTCACCGGTGACTCATCGTGGGGTCATCTCGTCGATCACGCCGATTGCGCTGCCCGGTGGCAATGCGCGGGAACTTAAAGATAAATCGATCCGCCGCCTGCGTAGCGGCGCCTTTCTCGTCTTCCAGCTGGATGCCACGGCCTATCCAGGCAACAGTGGGGGTCCGCTCTACGATTCGGATAGCGGCGAGGTTCTCGGTGTGATCAACATGGTTTTCGTCAAGGCTACCAAGGAGGCGATTCTGGAGAAGCCGTCGGGGATCAGCTACGCGATTCCTGCCAGATTCCTGATGGAGCTGCTTGAAACAATCAAACCGTAGGGGAATCAGCCTTGCCGTCCTGCCTGAAGCGGAATGTCTTGTGCAGGATATGGTAAATGAGTAGCGGCAGTGGCATGCGCTCCCAATGTGCGCGCAGATACAGCAGGCCGTTTGCGATTGGGTCCTGTCGCCCGGCCAACGAATGGTGCTGCGGGCGCAACGCCACATGCCACAGCTCATCCATCAGGCGCCCGGCCCATGGCGCCGGTGCTGCCTCTGCCAAAGCGCCCAGTTGGTCAGCGGGTATTGGCGTGTCGAAGACCCGCATCACATGCCGCAGGCAATAGTAGAGAGGGCGCTGCAGCGTAAGTTGGTTGGCGCGCTCGACAAGTTCCGGCCAGAAATCAGGATTGCTGCCGAAGTGGCGTAGCAGCAGATCCATGTCGGAAAGATCGCGCAAGCCATGACTGAATTCCTCGTTGTAGAACAAGTGGGTTGCACTGTGCAGCACCATGTCGGTCGGCGCCAGAACCTGCAAGCCGGAACGTCCCGGCACTGGCCGGGCTGCGGCAATGATGCTGGCAGCGCTCGGCTTCAGGCGCGTTGCGGTGATGGGCACAATGGCGTGGTGGACATCGATCACCGTTCCCCGGCGCATGTGCTGCATCGGTGGCAGTTCATGCATCCATTGCCTGTAATAGCGCTGGTCGTAAGGATGATGGTGGGTGCTCACCCAGCCGTTCAACATCAGCGCGGCTTCGACGGCCGGTGTCAGCGTGTGGGGCACCAGGATGTCGACATCGGAAAAAATTCGCCCTTTTGCCGGTGGCAGATCGGCAATCAGGTAGGCCGCTCCCTTGAGCAGGATGACATCCTCGATCACGCCTTGCAGCGCTGCGCGAATATGTTCGACTTCGCGTGCGACGGCCCGTTTTTGGGCCGCGCACAGCACCAACGCTGCTTGCAGTCGGTAGCGCGGCCCGGCCGGGACGCTATCCATCAGCCGGGCATCATCAAGCAGCACGGCCAGCCGTGACAGCAGTTGAGCCCGGTCCGCCTGGCGCAACAAGAGGTCCCAGTCGGCCATGCTCCAATTGGGCAATTCATCCACGGCCAGCATGGCCTGGTTGACGAGGTTCCGTTTCATCCCGGTTGCGCCTGTCCGTCCGCCAGCCGGGCAAACACTTCGGCGGCCTCCTCCAAGCTGCTGTAACTGAAGCTGAAACATGCGCTGGCCTCCACCACCGCAGCAAGCAACTCGAAGCCGCGTTGTCCATGCAGGCCGAAGTTGAATGCATTTTCGGCGAGATGGGCTACTGCATGGGCTTTTGAGAGTGGCTCCAGTCGGGCCGGTGCGCCAGCAACAAATTGCGGCAATACCAGCCAGCCGGGTGGAGCGTTTTCATTGGCGCGCCTCACCGAGGCAGGCGGTGGGCGCAAGTGAGCGACGGTTCCCTTGACGGTTTCGAATACGACAGGACTGATGACGGCGCTTGGCGCGAAAGACCGGATCACCTCGATCGAGGCATTTTTCAGGCTGACTGGCCGAGGAAGTGGCGTCAAGGAACAAGAGGCGGGATCGATCATCGCCAGCTCGTCGGAAAGCAAGCGCCAGCCGCGCTGGATCAGTCCGGCACACAGGGTGCTCTTTCCCGAGCCTGGCGGTGCGGGCAATATCAATGCCCGGCCGTTACGTTCGACAACGGCGGCATGCAGAATCAGGTGACGGTGGCAATTGGCCGATATGCACCAGTTGAGGCCCCACTCAAGCATCGGGAAGGCCTGGTTGGCCGGGAGCGGATTGAACGGTGCAAGGCCATCGATATAAAAGAATATTTGTGGGTTGATCCAGCGCCGCAGGCTGACCGGCCGGTCTACCCGGACATGGAAATCCGCGTAGCTGCCTTCTTCCAGTGGGTGCTGGTCGTAAAGCAGGGCAATGGCGTTTTCCACCAGAGCCAGCTGCGAAGTTATTCGATTGACGAATCGGCCGGTACGAAGCTGCAGGCCATGACGCAGCCGGGCACGCAATTCGTGGCGCGCGAGATCCCTGACAATCACTGCGCCTCAAGCCGGCGTTCGGCGAGTCCGAGGCGGCGGAACTGCGGCAGCAACTCGCGCAATACCGCCATTATCTGGCTGGCAGTAGTATTCGGGGCGCAATAGGCAAGCATTTGCTCGGCCAATTGTTTGGCGTCAAGGGGATGATCGGCATGCAGCAATACAGCAAACACCGCAGCATTGGTTTCATCCAGGAAATGGACGGCATCATCGGCGCCATTGTAAATGGCAAACTCCCCATCCCATTCCCGCCATACGATGCGGGCCTGGGCGGGGAGCTTCCAGAATCCGGCTAAGTCGTCGGGGTCAGGATCGCGCAGGGCGACTCCGTCAGGTCCAGGTGGTTTCCAGATAGCCGACAATCCCCGCGCCACAAGGGTTGCTCATGGAAACCGGCATCGTATAGTTGGCATACCATTTGATACCTGCTGTCGGTTCGAAATAACCATTATTGGCATATTCGGACCAGATGGTCTTCACTTGATTGACTGTCAGAATGCCTACCGTTCGTCCCGTGGCGGCATTGAGGAACGCGCAAGCCAGCGACCGCGCTACCGGGTCGTTGACGACCTTCATCTCAGGGGAAAGCACCTCAAGCAGCGTGGCCGAAGCAAGCACACCGGATGTGGGAGAAAAAACGCTGGAGAATTTCGTCGCGGAAATGGTCACCTGCCCATTTTGCGAAACGGGTACAGGATAGTATC
The DNA here is from genome assembly GCA_964580925.1 of uncultured Methyloversatilis sp. Classification (GTDB taxonomy): domain Bacteria; phylum Pseudomonadota; class Gammaproteobacteria; order Burkholderiales; family Rhodocyclaceae; genus Sulfuricystis. Next base: position 2,149 of record CAZOMI010000018.1, on the reverse strand, counting down.
CGCCCGGCCAACTACTAAAGTGCTGATCCTGTTTCCAATAACCAGGACTAAGACCGGAGACACATATATTCCTGTCGGGGCGGCTGAGGTTGATGGAGCCAAACGCGGAAGGTGTTGTCGTGCACCCCTTGATACATGCGCCACCGGTGCTGGCAAACACGGAGCGGCTGGACACGGACATGATGGTGATAGCGCCACCCGCAGCGCCCAACTTAAGAAGCTTGCGGCGACCGATCCCACCAGCATTACGGACGTTCGTCAGCGTGTTGCTGTCGGTCACGTCGCGTGAATCGGTTGGAAATGTCATGGGTAACTCCTGAATACCAATCTAATTATAGTAAGCCCGCCAGATATATGTGGCAAGCCAACTCTGAATGTTTTTCAAGTGCCTGGCATCTCATACATCTCGCCAGATCGCTTGGTTATATACTTTAGTGCAATATTCGTGCCTGTAAAGGATGAAAAAATATACTTTATAAAACAATGCTTTGAGTATCCATTGGTGAGGGCTGCAAAAAGAGTGTAAAAAATTCCGACAGCAAACCTTACTGCGCTCCCTTTCCTCCAAGTACTACGCCGACCGTTTCGAACAACACAACCATGTCAAGTAACAGTGAGTGATTCTTGACGTAATACAAATCATATTGAAGCTTTTGCGCGGCGTCGTCGATTGATGCACCGTAATGGTAGCGAACCTGGGCCCAGCCCGTTACGCCAGGTTTGACGCTGTGTCGTACCGCATAGAAGGGAATTTCCCTGGTGAGCTGGTCGACGAAAAATGCCCGTTCGGGCCGCGGCCCCACCATGCTCATGTCGCCGATCAGCACAGAGTAGAGTTGCGGCAGTTCGTCGATGCGCAATTTGCGGATTATCCGGCCGACTCGGGTAGTGCGGTCGTCGTTGGCGGTCGCCCAGCGCGGCTTGCCGTCAGCCTCGGCATCCCGGCGCATGCTGCGAAACTTGATGACATTGAATAGCCGGCCGCCGCGGCCGACGCGTTCTTGTCGATAAAGAATCGGAAAGCCATCCTCGATCACGATCAACACTGCGGTAACGAGCATCACCGGCAACGCAAGAATCAACAGGATGGTGGCGACCACGATGTCGAAAATGCGCTTGGTGATGGTGCGCAATATGCCTTGCCGAAATCCGTCGCCGAAAATCAGCCAGCCGGCCTTGAGCGCATCCAGCCGGATCTGTCCCAGCATGCGTTCATAGTAGCTGGAGATATCCATAACGATAACGCCGTACAGGCGACAGTCGAGCAGTTCGCGCAAGGGCATCTTGCCGCCGCGCCGCTCCTTGACGGCAACGACAATTCCATCGATCTTGTGTGCCTTTGCGGTATCGATCAATGACATGGTTCGTGGCAGCACCATATCTTCAGGCACCTCGACCCCGCCAGCTGCCGAACCAGGATAAAAACCGACCACCTCGACGTTCGGGTCCTCCTTGCTCAAGGAGGCGGCAATCGCCCTGGCTTCACTGCCGACACCGAAAATCAGGATGTGGTTGGCGATGATCTTCCGGGTGTTGCGATGCGAGGCCTGCACCCGGTAGGTCAGCATGCCGAACAGCGCCGCCATGCCCGAGAGTTCAATGAGCAAACGGTTGGCGTCAGCGGAAGGTAGCAGGATAAACAGCACATAGGCGACTGGCACAGACAGATGCAGCGACAGTACCGCCCTGGCGCGCGAGTCCTCGACGGTTCGCGTATGGATGCGCTGGTAAAAGCCGAGCCAGGCGTTAATCGCCAGCATGGTCAATGCAAGAATCAGGGCATAGGTAATGACCTCGCCCACTGCAATGGGCAGCCCATTGCCAACCCACAGCGCACCAATCAATACGCCGACAAAGACAAAGCCAAAGTCGAAAATGACTTGCAGGAGCGTGTCAGCGTGGAGGATGCGCCCCAGAAGTGTTGCTGTCATATGCGGTCCTTGCTGAATCCGTTGTGCGGCTCTGTGCGGTGGTGCGACACAGGGAAGGGAGATCATCAAGATACTTCTGTCATGATAGCAGACGCTCGCTGTGGTGCCCTCTTCCCGTCCAGGCATGGTTTGCTGCCGAAAAAGCCTGCCAGTGTTACCTAAACCCATTCCATTACCCACATTTCCCAGCCCATGAATCCTGCCCTGGGAACTGACGT
>CAZOMI010000017.1:0-41300 GCA_964580925.1 uncultured Methyloversatilis sp. | reverse complement strand
CGACAAGAAAGGCATCGACGTCGTTCTCGCCGAGTTGCGCGAACGCGGCGAAGCCGTTTGACCTGGAGGTAAACAATCATGGCATCCAAAGGCGGACGTGAAAAAATCAAGCTCGAATCCACTGCCGGAACCGGGCATTTCTATACGACCAACAAGAACAAGCGCACCACGCCGGAAAAGCTCGAGTTCATGAAATATGATCCGAAGGTACGCAAGCACGTGCTCTACAAGGAAATCAAGCTGAAGTAATCCCATACGCACGGATTGCCTCAAGCAAACGCCAGCAAGCCAACGCCTGCTGGCGTTTTTCATTTTGCCTGCTGGCGTTTTGTTTTTCAGGGAAAGATTAGCATTCTCTAATATAATCGACCGATTCAGTCGGCCATTATTCCCGAGGAGCTCCCACATGAATTCCGCCACCGCCGCACCCCACTCGCGCCTCGCGCACTTTCCGGTTCCCCTGTTTGCCACGGCAATGGGCACCAGCGGTCTGGCGATTGCCTGGAAGAAAGCGCACCACGTACTCGGTTTGCCGGCCGAAATCGGCCTCGCGCTGCAATGGTGGGCGCTGGCGCTCTTCGTCGTGATCGCACTGTTCTATCTCGCCAAGCTCGTGCGACACCCGGCAGCCGTGAAGCAGGAATTCTCCCACCCGATCCGCCTCAACTTCTTTCCGACGATCTCGATCGCCCTGCTGCTGCTGGCGATTGCCTTCACTGACACACTGCCCGGCCTCGCCTTCGGCCTGTGGTCGGTCGGCGCGGCGATACACTTGCTGTTCACCCTGACGGTGATGAGCAGCTGGATTCACCACACCCGCTACGACATCAAGCACGCCAACCCGTCCTGGTTCATTCCCATCGTCGGCAACGTGATCGTGCCAGTGGCTGGCGTGGCGTTTGCGCCGGTTGAGATTTCGTGGTTCTTCTTCAGCATCGGCCTGTTCTTCTGGATCGTGTTGATGACCATCGTGATGAACCGCCTGTTCTTCCACGAACCGCTGCCCGAGCGCCTGACGCCGACGCTGTTCATCCTCATCGCGCCTCCCGCCGTCGCCTTCGTTGCCTGGCTCAAGCTCAACGGCGGCGCGATCGACCCCTTCGCGCAGATCCTCTACAACGTCGCGCTGTTTTTGACCTTGCTGCTGGCCAGCAATGCGCTGCGCTTTTTCCGGCTGCGCTTTTTCCTCTCGACCTGGGCCTATTCCTTCCCGCTCGCCGCCATCACCATCGCCACGCTGACCATGGCCGAGCATTCAGGCGGCATCTTCATCGCCCTCGGCTGGCTGTTGCTCGCCGTGCTCAGCACCATCCTGCTGCTGCTGACCGGGCGCACGCTGCAAGCCATGCTGCGCGGCGAAATCTGCGTGCCGGAATAGCGTGAAATACGCAATTTGACGTCGGGTAACCCCACGAGCGCAGCGAGCAAACTTCGACCCCCGCCCCGGGGCGGGGGCTGGGGGTGGGGGCATGGGAAGGGGCTGATTTTCATGATGCGGGGTGATGTTTCACGCATCATGAAAATCAGCCGGATTCCGCACCACCCCCGGCTTTTTGCGATAATCCCCGCAGGGGGTGGTATGAGGAAATTCCTCGCGCGGTTTGTCCTGCTTGCTTTGCTGGCCACGTCCGCCATTGCCGCGGAGGTTAACATCGGTGTGCTGGCGTTGCGCGGCGTCGATAAGACGCTGGAATCCTGGTCCGCCACCGCCCGCCATCTCGAACGCCAGCTTCCCGGCAATACGTTTCGCATCGTGCCGCTCGGCTTCGAGGAGGTGCGCCTCGCGGTGCGGCAGGGCCGGGTCGATTTCGTCCTGACCAATTCGTCCTATTACGTAGAACTGGAAGTGCACTACGGCGTCAGCGCCATCGCCACCCTGAAAAACCGCTTCATCGGGGGCACGGGTTACAGCACGCTGGGCGGCGTGATTTTCACGCGCGCCGACCGCAAGGACATTCGCACGCTGACCGACCTCAGGAAAAAATCTTTTCTCGCCGCCGATCCGAGTTCCTTTGGCGGCTGGCACGTTGGCTGGCGTGAATTGAAGCGCCAGGGTATCAATCCCGCGAAGGATTTCGCCAAACTCGCTTTCGCGGGCACCCACGATGCCGTGGTGTATGCGGTGCGCGATGGTCAGGCGGATGCCGGCACGGTGCGCACCGAAATCCTGGAACTGATGGCGGCCGAAGGCAGGATCCGTCTCGATGATTACTACATCCTCAACCGCCAGCGCGTCGAAGGCTTTTCCCCGCTGCTTTCCACGCCGCTCTACCCGGAATGGCCCATCGCCCGGCTGCGCCATGTCCCCGAGGCGCTGGCCATAGCGGTCGCCATCGCCCTGATGCAAATGCCGGCCGACGCCCCCGCCGCGCTGGCCGGCAACATCACGGGCTGGACCCTGCCGCTCAACTACCAGCCGGTGCATGAAGCCTTGCGCGAACTGCGCATCGGCCCCTACGAACACCTGCACCGACTGACGCTGGCCGAACTCGTCGCCCAGTATGGCCACTGGATGGCACTGGCCCTGGCGTTCAGCTTGCTGGCCAGCCTCACCGTCATCTATGTGGTGCGCATCAACCGCCGCCTGCGCGTCGAGCACGCCGCGCTCGAAAATCTCAACGCCACGCTGGAAGAACGGGTGCGCGGCCGCACCAGCGAAGTCGAGCGCCTGCTGGAGCGCGAGCGTTTCCAACGCAACGTGGTCGAGGTGGTGGCCGATGTCAACCAGATCCTGATCACCTCCAGCTCGCAGGAAGAAATGCTCAAGGCTTGCTGCGACCGCCTGATCGCCGACACGGCCTATCGTTTTGCCTGGGTCGGTCTGCTACGGGACGGGCAGATCGAGGTGGCGGCCAGGTCCTACGGCCCCGCGGAAATCATGCGCAATTTCGCGAGCTGCCGCGACAAGGGGCCGAGTCGCGCGGCGCTCGCCGAGAATCGTACCGTCATCGAAACCGATCCCGCCGCGATCGCCGCCGAACTGACCCAGGCCGGCGTGCATGCGGTGATCGCCCTGCCCCTGCGGCACGATGCCTACGGCGCGGCGTTCGGCCACCTGTGCGTGCTGAGCGGCCGGCCAGCCGGCTTCGACACCGAAGAGGCGGCGATGCTCGAACAACTGGCCGGCGACATCGGCTTTGCCATCCACGCCTTCAAGCAACAGGCGGCCGCCCGCCGTCTCGAAACGGAACGCATCGGCAACTACGAGGAAACCATCCTGTCGCTGGTGGACATGATCGAGAAGCGTGACACCTACACCGCCGGCCACACGCGCCGCGTCGCCCACTATTGCGAATTGATCGCGACCCGGCTCGGCCACGGTCCCGCCGAAATCGAAAAACTCAAGCGCGCCGCCGCCCTCCATGACATCGGCAAGATCGTGATTCCCGATGCCGTGCTGCTGAAGCCGGGCATCCTGACGCCGCTGGAATACGAGCTCATCAAACAACACGCCGAAGAAGGCTACCAGACGCTGCACCGCATCGACATGTACAAGGAGCTCGCCGAGATCATGCGCTCACACCATGAGCGCGAGGACGGCTCCGGCTACCCCCGGGGACTGGTCAGCGGCCAGATTCCCCGCCTGGCGCAGATCATGGCGGTGGCCGACACCTTCGACGCGATGGTCAGCAACCGCATCTACAAGGCGCGCAAGGAAGTGCCGGTGGCGCTGGCGGAGCTGCGCCAGCAGAGCGGCACGCGCTTCGCCCCGGCGGTCGTTGAGGCGGCCTGCGCGGCACTCGCCGACGTCGTGCCGCCCGCCAGCGTCGACCAGATGCCAGCCACGCCGCTGGAGCATCAGCGCTTCGCCTACTTTTTTGACGACCCGCTGACTGGCACGCACAGCGCCAATTACCTGCAGATCATGTTGCGGAACGGCCTGCCCAAGGATTTGAAACACGCCTACATCATCCTGCTGGAACACTTTTCCGACCTCAACCGGGACCACGGCTGGATCGCCGGCAATCAGGCCTTGGCGGGCTTCTCGGCCGTGTTGGTCGACCTCTACCCGGAAGCGCTGGCGTTCCGCGTGATGGGTGACGATTTCGTGCTGCTGTCAGCGCAGTCCCTGCGCATCGACGGCGACCAACTCAAAGCCCTGTCGCCGCTGCAAGGCACGCCGGTCAACGTCGCGGTGCACGCAGTGGACCCACACGGCCCCGGCCGCGAGGAACTACTGAAGCTGCTGTAAGGCGCCGTCTTGCCAGCGCCGACTTTCAGGGCCCCCCACGCTCGCAACCCCGGCTCGCTGCCCCCCATGAAATCACCCGCAGCGGTGACAGGGGGGCGGACGTCGGCTTGGGACGGCCCGGCGCCGACTTTCAGGGCCCCCCACGCTCGCAACCCCGGCTCGCTGCCCCCCACAGGGGGGCGGACGTCGGCTTGGGACGGCCCGGCGCCGACTTTCATGGCAACAAACGCCCCTCGTGCTGCGCGCAGGGAATCTCGATGCCCGCGGCCTTGAAGTCCCGCCAGATCGCCAGATGAATGTCCGATTTGATCTGCAAGGAACCTTCTTCGGGATCGCCGATCCAGAAACCCAGTTCGAGGTTGATGCCTGTATCGGCGAAGGCAGTGACAAAGCCCAGGGGCGGCGGCTCGGCGAGCACGCGCGGCTGGCTCTGCGCCGCCGCGACGAGGACGGCCAGCGCGTGTTCGAGATCGGTGCCATAGGCCACCTGCACCTGCGTGGCGAGGCGCACTTGTGGATCGCTGAGCGTTTCGTTGCTGATCACCAAGCTGACCAGCATTTCGTTGGGCACGATCATCTCGACACCGCTATTGCTGCGCAACAGGGTGAAGCGCGTGGTGATGCGCGTGACGATGCCGCGCGCGGCGCCGGCGGTACCCGCGCCAATCGCGACCAGGCTGCCGATGCGGATGGAACGATCGAGCAGGATGATGAAACCGGAAACATAGTTGGCCGCGATCTTCTGCAGGCCGAAGCCGAGGCCGACGCCAAGCGCGCCGCCGAATACCGACAGCATGGTCAGGTCGATGCCGACCAGCGGCAGACCGATCAGCACCGCCAGCAAAATGAGCAGCGCGCGCGCCAGCCGGCCGAACACCAACTGCAGGTTGCCGTCGAGTCCGCGCGCGGCGAGGATCCGGGCTTCGATGATGCCGCTGATCCACAGCGCCACCAGCAGGGTGGCCAGCACGGCGCCGATCCCTTGCAGGATCAGCCAGAGATTGAGTTTCGCCTTGCCGAGGCTGAAGCTCACGCCCTCCAACAGGTCGATCGCCTCCGGTAGCCAGCCCAGAATGTGCAGCGCCACCACGCTCCACACCATGAACGCCAGCGTGCGCTCGAAACCGGCGAGCCACGGCGCGCTGGCCGTGAAGCTGTGGCGCACGACGAACATCACCGCGCGGATCAGTATCAGCGAGGTCAGGAGCGGGATGGCGAGCGTCAGCAGATTGACGCTCACCGCGCCACTGTGCCACTGCGCCAGGAGCGGCCGCGCCGCCAGCACCAGCAGCAGCATGGCGGCCGGCAGGCCGAGCCGTTTCAGGCCGCGTCGGCCGAAGGCCCGGGCGGAATCCTCGGCCGCGGGCACGGCGGCGCCTGCCGTGGCGCTCATCACACGCCGTCCCAGCCAGCGGTCAAAGCCCCAGGCCAGCAGAAAACATGCCGCCAGCACAGCCACCTGCCACAGCACGGCCGGTTGTTGCAGGTCGCGCCAGAATTCAATCAACAACCCCCCCGCGTTCATGGCAACAGCGCCTCGGCATAGGGCAAGGCTTCATCGCGATGGCGCTGCCAGTTGGCCAGATAGGCGCGCGCCAGCGGCGGATTGCCGCGCAGGATCAGCACGTTCTCGGCATTTCTGGCCTGCGCCGAAAACGAGAAGTTGTAACTGCCGGTAATGACCACGGGCGCATCTCCTTTTGCATCGATGAGCAGGATTTTATTGTGTGCGGCGGCGTAGCGGGTTTCCAGATGCACGGTAATGCCCGCGGCGTGAAGCTGCGGCACCAGCGAATTGCCACCCTTGCTGACCATCTCGCGGTCGGCCAGCACCTCGACCCTGACGCCGCGTTCATGCGCCGCGGTCAGCGCGCGGGTGATGTTGCGGCTGGTAATGAGGTAGGCCTGCACGCGCAGGCTTTGTTGCGCCGCGCCGATCGCGCGGAGCAGCGCGCCTTCGGCATCGTCCCAGGGCGTGAACAGCACCTCGATGCGGCCCGTGGCAGGCAGTTCGAGCGCCGTTGCCGCCAGCGGCAGCCACGCCAGCAGGCAAATAATCAGCCAACGCTTCATGCCGTACGTTCCAGCACGGCGGCATAAAACCCGTCGGTGCCATGGACGTGCGGCAGCAGTTGCAGGTCGGGGCCGGGCAGTTCGATGGCGATGCCCCGCGCCGCCAGCACCTCGGCCGCAGAGCGCCGGGCAAATTGCGGATGCGCGGCGAGGAAGGCAGCGACGATCCGCGCGTTTTCCTCGGGCAGCAGGCTGCAAGTGGCATACACCAGACGTCCGCCGGGTTTCAGCAAGCGTGCGGCGGCGGCGAGGATCTTGCCCTGCTTGACCACCAGTTCGGCCACGCTCGCGGGCGTCTGCCGCCACTTCAGATCGGGGTTGCGCCTGAGCGTGCCGAGCCCCGAACAGGGCGCGTCGACCAGCACGCGGTCGCACTTGCCGGCCAGCCGTTTCACGCGTTGGTCGTTCTCGTGGGCAATGGCGACCGGATGCACATTCGACAACCCCGAACGCGCCAGGCGCGGCTTGAGTTTTGCCAACCGCTTTTCAGAAACGTCAAAGGCATACAGCCGCCCGGTGGAGCGCATCAGCGCGCCGAGCAGCAGCGTCTTGCCGCCCGCGCCGGCGCAGAAATCGACGACCATTTCGCCGCGCTTCGGCGCCAGCAGGTGGCCGAGCAACTGGCTGCCTTCGTCCTGCACCTCGATGGCGCCGGAAAGGAACAGGGGATACTGCGAGAGCGCCGGCTTGCCCGCCAGCCGCACGCCTTCGGGCGCCAGCGGACAGGGGATGGCCTTCAGTCCATGTTTTTCCAGTTGCGCCAGCACAACGGGGCGTGTGTCTTTCAGCAGATTGACCCGCAGATCGAGCGGCGCGGGTTGGTTCAGCGCGCGGGCCAGCGCCAGCAGTTCGTCAGCGGGCATCAGGGCAGCAAGGCGTTCCGCCAGCCAGTCGGGCAGGTCTGCCTGCTCGGCCAGGCTCAACACGGGTTCTACCTGCGCTTTGCGCTGCGCCAGCCATTCCGCATCGTGCTTCGACAGCACCCCGTCAAGCGAGCGATAACTCAGGCCCGTTTCGCGGATCAACGCCGCCAGCACCAGTTGGCGTGGCGTGGCTCCAGGGCCAACCCAGGCCGTCAGTGAACGCAACTTGCGCAGTACGGTATACGCTGTCTCGGCAATGAAAGCGCGCTCCTGTTGTCCCGAGCGGTGCGCCCGGAAAAAGGCGGAAAGCGCGATGTCGGCCGGCTGCTGCAGGCGTAACAGTTCGTGGGTTGCGGCAATCGCCTGGTCGATCAGGAGTCGGGTGAGGGCATTGTTCATTGTAAGTTGTCCAGTTCGACCGCCGTGGCGGTCTGGTCAAAAACTTCGCCCTTGCGGTCGCGATGGCGAATCTTGAGAGGCAGTCGTGTTTCCATGTCGAGCCAGATTTCGGTGGTGTCCGCATCGACACCCGCGCTGACGGTCAGGTGCAGCACCGGCCGCGGGCCAAGGAAACTGTCGAGCCACCGTTCCCGCTCGACCCGCACCAGATAACGGCTCACCCGGCGGCCAAGCGCCAGATCAACGGCGAACGGCGCGGGGCCGGCATCGATGCCCCCGAGTTGGTAGAACAATGAGAGCAGGTCCTGGGTCGCCTCCGGTAGCGGGGCACGCTCGCCATTGACGAAAACAACCTGTTTCTCTTGTGGCTCGAAACGGATGGTTTCCTTCGGCTTGCCAGTGCGCTGCGTCGAAAATTCGAGCGGGCGCAAGCCGGTGGCGTCGAATACCCCACGGCTTTCCTGGATCACCTTGGCCGACCGGAACAACGCCGCCAGCCCGGTCGTCTCGACTTTGGCATGCAGGCTGTAATGCTCGCCGTCATGCTGCCAGGACTGCTCGCCCTGGCCGATGACGAAGCCGTCGCTGCCTCGGCTGACCTGGAAGACGATGCGGCCGCGGCGCGGCCAGCGCTGCGTGAAAGTCGGCGCTGGCGGGACGGCATCCCGACGACCATGCGCTTCGTCCGGCGCGGCTGGCGGCGCCAAAGGCGGTTCCTCCGTCGGCGCGGCCTCGGCCAGCTCCGGCTTGGCCGGCACGGGCGCGGGTGAATCTGCCGCCGCTGGAGGCGGGGCTGGCTTTGTCGTCATACGCTTGCGGGCGGGCGCGGCCCGGACCGCCGCCGGCGCCTTGGCTACCACCGTCTGCGCAGTCGCGAGCGTGGCATCGAGGAGCGTGACGTGGCCAGGGGGCATGTCGAATGCGTCGGTCAGCGGCGGGTTCCAGCCGGGACTCAGCAGCACGCCGACATGCAGCGCCGCGGAAGCGGCCAAGGCCAGCCAGAACGGCAACATATTTACCCGGCGGGCACGCGCAGAACAGCCGCTGCATTCGTGGTATCGCTTGTCCAGACGACCCGCCCCGCTTCAAGTCGGCAATGGCCTTCCAGTATGCCCCGCGCAGCTTGCGGATAGACGTGATGCTCCTGGCTCAGGACCCGCGTGGCCAGCGTATCGGCCGTATCGCCCGCCAGTACCGGCACGGCGACCTGGACGATGATCGGGCCGCAATCGAGCGCCGGCGTGACGAAATGCACCGTGCAGCCATGCACGCGCACGCCGGTCTGCAGGGCGGCCTGATGGGTATGCAGGCCGGGGAAGGCAGGCAGCAGGGACGGGTGAATGTTCACCAGGCGCCCTTCAAAATGCCGCACGAAGGGTTCGGTCAGCACGCGCATGAAACCGGCCAAAAGCACCAGATCGGCGCCACGGCGTTCAATCTCGGCGGCGAGCGCTGTGTCGAATTCCTCGCGTGAGGCAAACGCCTTGTGATCGACCACGGCGGTCGGCACGCCGCGCGCGGCCGCCCAGGCGAGTCCCGCCGCATCCGGCCGATTGCTGATGACGGCGGTGCAGACGCCAGGCAGACGGGCATCGATCAGCGCCTGCATGTTGCTGCCGCGACCGGAGATGAGGATGACGTAGCGTTTCATTTGAGTCCCGGAACAGGCAGGAAAACAGCGGTGGCCAGGTTTTGCACAACCTTGACGATGCTGCGGTTGGTCTTGTCGGCAACGATACGGGAAAGCAGGTCGAGATTGCCGGCCAGCCGGCCGAACTCGCGCTCGAAACTGAGATTTTGCACTGGCGCCATTTCATTGGAAAACAGCAGGGGAGCGCCCGCCGGAAGATCACCCGCGGGCAGATTGCGCCGCGCATTCGCCAGCTTCCAGGCGGCGATCTCGACGTTGCGCGCGGCATTATGCAGTTTTTGCGCATCGAGATCATCGAAAATGTAGAACTCCGTCTTGCCGTTGAAGGCATCGTGCAGCATGTTCGCCAGCCCACCGACATAGGCCGCCACGCGGTCATGGCCATAATCCTCGCGCAGGGCGGCCAGCACGGCGGCCGTGCCGAAGCGCCCCTCGGGCTCCGGCGCAATGGCGGCGCGCGCGGGGTCGGCCAGTTGCGCCAGTGCCGCATCCAGACTGGCATGGCCGCCTTTTTTCCATTCGCGCGGATTGCGCCGGTAAAGCTTCTCCGCCAGCCGCCCCAGGCTGGCGGTAACTTCGCGACGATGCAGATCGGCCATGCGATCCACGTCGGTCTTGGCGAATTGCGCCGGACTCGACACGCAAGCCGCGAGCGGCAGCGCTAACAGGGCAACAAGGCACGAGCGTCGGTTCATCATGGGGCCCAGTTTACCCTCACCACTTATAATTGACCGTCCATGCCGCGCATCCTGCCCCTGCCCGACCTCCTGATCAGCCAGATCGCCGCCGGCGAGGTGGTCGAACGACCGGCTTCGGTGCTGAAAGAGCTGATCGAAAACAGCCTGGATGCCGGCGCAACGACAATCGATGTACAGCTTGAAGAAGGCGGCGTCAAGCTGATCCGCGTCGCCGACGATGGCGGCGGCATGGCGCGCGAAGACCTGCCGCTGGCACTGGCGCGGCACGCCACCAGCAAGATCGCCAGCCTCGCCGATCTCGAGCGCGTGGCAAGCTACGGATTTCGCGGCGAGGCACTCGCTTCCATCGCCGCGGTGGCGCGCGTTACCGTCACCAGCCGCACGGCGGACGCCCCGCACGCATGGCAATTCGAAGCGGCAAGCGCAGTCAGCGCGCCGGCAGCGCAGGCCGCGGGTACCGTGATTGTTGTTGCCGACCTCTATTTCAATACCCCAGCGCGGCGCAAATTCCTCAAGACCACCGCCACCGAATTCGCCCACTGCGACGACGTGCTGACGCGCATGGCGCAGGTGCGTCCGGATGTCGCTTTCACGCTGACGCACAACGGCCAGGTGAAGCGCCGTCTCGCCAGCGCCGACTTTGCGCGCCGCGCCCGCGACCTGCTCGGCGACGAATTCCTCGCCCATGCGCGTCCGGTCGAGACGATTGCCGGACCGTTGCGACTGGCCGGTTATGCCGCCCTGCCCGCCTATGCCAGGTCATCGCGCGCCGAGCAATATTTCTACGTCAATGGCCGTTTCGTGCGCGACAAGCTGCTGGTCCATGCGGCGCGCCAAGCCTATGCCGATGTGCTGCATGGCGCGCACCACCCGGCCTATGTGCTGTTCCTCGAACTCGATCCGGCAGCGGTCGATGTCAATGTGCACCCGGCCAAGACCGAAGTACGCTTTCGCGATGCACGCGGCGTCCATCAGTTCGTCTTTCATGCCGTGCAGCGGGTTCTTGCCGCGCCATTGGCATCGGCACGATCGGCAGCCCACAGCACGCAAGCTGCCGTTCAACCAGTGCCGACCTTTGCTCCGCGACAGCAGGCCAGCTTCGCGGTACATGAACCCACTGCCGCAAGCTATCTGGACTTTGTCAGCCAGGCATTTAGCGACGCCGTCCCACCAACGCCGACTTTCGCTGCCACCGCACATCCGCTCGGCTATGCCCTCGCCCAGTTGCACGGCATCTACATCCTGGCCCAGAACACCGAGGGCCTCGTGCTCGTCGACATGCATGCCGCACACGAGCGCATCCTCTATGAGCGTCTCAAGGCCACCGCCGGTAACCAGCCAGAGGTCCAGCAGTTGCTCGTACCCCTGCTGTTTGCGGCCAGCGCTGGCGAATTCGCCAGCGCGGAAGCGCATGCCGACACACTTGCCACCCTCGGTTTCGCCATCAGCCCGGCCGGACCGCAACAACTCGCCGTGCGCGCCGTCCCCACCCTGCTGGCCCGCGGCGACATCGCCGCGCTGGTGCGCGCCCTGCTCGCCGACCTGGCCGAGCAACCCGCCAGCCGCGTCATCGAAACCCGTCGCAACGAATTGCTCGGCACCATGGCCTGCCACGGCGCAGTGCGCGCCCAGCGCATCCTGACCCTCCCCGAGATGAACGCCTTGCTGCGCCAAATGGAGACCACCGCCCGCGCCGATCAATGCAATCACGGCCGTCCCACCTGGGTGCAGATGTCGATCGCCGAACTCGACCGGCTGTTCATGCGCGGGAAATAAACGCCCGCCCCCCTTCGCCCCCCTCGCGGGGGGTTCTAAACGGCTCGCTGCGCTCGCATATCACGGGGCGTTTTGTACTTGCGGCGGAGCGGGTTGCGGCTGGCGCCGCGTGCCGCCTTGCCTTGGGGCGGCCCGGCGGCAAGGCTACTGGATATGAACTGCGGTGGTGCTGGTTATGAGCTGCGGTGGTGCGAGTTTTCTCCCCTTTCCCTTGGCGGGAAAGGGGCCGGCGCAAGGCTGCGTATTTCACATTAACGCCGTCCCGCCAACGCCGACTTTCCAGTGCTACACTGAAGTCGTGTTCCACGAAATCACGGGGTTGCTGATATGGCCAATGTCACCATTACCGCTGAAGAAGAAATCCTGCAACGCGCCCGCGTCGAGGCGGCACGGCGCAATCAGAGTCTTTCGCGTTTTCTGGGCGAACTACTCAAGGAAAAGTTTGCGCAGGAGGATGAATACGAGCGCGCGATGAGGAGTTTTTTCGCGCGGGGGCCGTATCTTGATCCTCCCGAACGCACGGATGGTCGGCGCTGGCCGCGCCGGGAAGAGTTGTATGACCGGAAATGCCTGAAATGATCCGGGTGTTTGTCGACACGAACATTCTCGCCTATGCCCGCGACCGGCGGACGCCGGTAAAGCAACCCATTGCGGAAACCTGGCTCGCCAGTCTCGCCCGTCGTCGGGTCGGTCGAATTTCCACACAGGTGCTGATCGAGTATTACTCCGTGGCCACGCATCCGCGCAAGCTGGCGTTGCCAGACGCTGCCGCGCGCGCTGACATTCGCGAATTGATGACCTGGAATCCGCTTGCGCCCGACGACGCCCTGTTCGATGCGGCCTGGACCGTGCAGGACCGGCACGGCTTTTCCTGGCGGGATGCGCTGATCGTCGCGGCCGCCCTGCGCCAGGGCTGTACAACGCTACTGAGTGAAGACCTGCAACACGGCCTGCAGGTCGATGGCGTGCCGGGCGGCGGAACTCTGTCCATCGCCAACCCCTTCGATCCGGCCGTCGCGACACCTGACTGAGTCGTGGCGAGCGCCCCGCTTCCCCCCGCCCTCTGCCTGATCGGCCCCACCGCGAGCGGCAAGACCGACCTGGCGCTGACCATCGCGGAGCGCTTTCCCGTCGAGATCATCAGCCTCGACTCGGCGCAGGTGTTCATCGACATGGACATCGGCACGGCCAAGCCCGACCGGGCAACGCTCGCCCGCTTCCCGCATCACCTGATCGACCTCATCACGCCAGAGGAACGTTACTCGGCCGCGCAGTTTCGCGTCGATGCCTTGCGTGTCATGGCCGAGGTCGCGGCGCGTGGCAAGATACCGCTCCTGGTCGGCGGCACGCTGCTCTACTTCAAGGCGCTGATCGAGGGCCTCGCCGACATGCCGCGAGCCGATCCGGCGCTGCGCGCGGCCATCGATGCCGAAGCCGCCGCGCGTGGCTGGCCGGCACTGCATGCCGAACTCGCACGGCACGATCCCGCAACGGCCGCGCGGGTCGCGCCAACCGACCCCCAGCGCATCCAGCGCGCCATCGAGGTGCTCCGCCTCACCGGCAAACCCCTGGGTGAATTCTGGCAGGGTCAGAAACGCGCGGCCCTGCCTTTCCGGCTGCTGACCATCGCCCTGGCCGCGCCCGAACGCAAACGCCTGCACGAGCGCATCGCGCTACGCTATCAAGCCATGCTGGCCGCCGGCCTGGTCGGTGAAGTCGAGGACTTGCGGAGCAAATATCAGCTCGGCGCCGAGCTGCCCGCGATGCGTTGCGTGGGCTATCGCCAGGTCTGGCAAGTGCTGGAAGGGCAACTGCCGGCGGCGGAACTGTCCGGGCGCGGCATCATCGCCACGCGCCAGTTCGCCAAGCGCCAACTCACCTGGCTACGGGCATTGCGCGAGTCCGGCGCCCTCGACCTCGAAGTTGACTTGGCGGAATCGGCAACTACCGGGAAAATTGCGCGCAAAATCAACCAGCATCTAGGCCACACACCCGCATCGACAGCATGACGACACCCACCATCAACGCAGACGAACTGGAAAGGTTCACCACCCGCAACCCGCGCGAAATCCACTTTTATCTGCACCAGTTGATCAATGACGGGGAGCGGGTCAGCGTGAGTTTCAGCGAAGGCAAGGAAACCGTGCTGACGCTGCTGCTCGATATCAATACCACCGAAAACATGCTGATTTTCGACTGGGGCGGCAGCGAAACCGCCAACCGCAAGCTCATGCAAAGCGAGCGCAACTTCTTCGTCTGCGCGCCGCACGGCGTAAAAAACCAGTTCGTCTGCGGGAAGGTCTACGAAACCATCTTCAGGAAGCGCCGCGCCTTCGCCACGCGCATGCCGGATCACTACACGCGCCTGCAACGGCGCGATTATTTCCGGTTGACCCTGCCGCTGACGCGCCGCCCACCCTGCATTATCCAGCAGGGAGGCGGCCCGACGCTGCAATTGTCGGTAGTGGACATCAGCATCGGCGGCATTGCCGCCGAACTGGCCGGCAGCCAGCTGGCCTACGAGATCGGCCAGACCCTGCCGCGCGTCCAGATCGACCTCAAGGGTGTCGGCCTGCTCGACGTCGCCCTGGAAGTGCGCGACAAAACCGCGGTGCAACGCGGCGGCAAGACCGCCGACCGCATCGGCTGCCGTTTCATCAACCTGACGCACGCCATGGAAAACAAGTTGCAACGCTTCATCACCGACGTGCAACGCGAAGAGCGCGCCCGGCTCGGCGGCTGAGTTTTAACGAATGATCGTCTGTTCCTGGCCAGCCTGCCGCACCTCGATGCGGCCCAGCGCATAAACCGTCTCGCCGGCCGCCGTCAGCAGTTCAGCCGACTTCGCCGCATCGCCGGCGGCCACGATGACCACCATGCCGATGCCGCAGTTGAAGACGCGATGCATCTCCGCATCGACAACGTTGCCCTCCTGCTGCAGCCACTGGAACAGCGGCGGCAGCGTCCAGGCGGATTTATCGATCACGGCGGTCACGTTCTCCGGCAGCACGCGCGGCACATTGCCGGTCAGCCCGCCGCCGGTGATGTGGGCCATGCCCTTCACCGTAACGGACTCCATCAGTTTGAGCAGCGCCTTGACGTAGATGCGCGTCGGCGCGATCAATGCGTCGGCAAAGGGGCGGCCGTGAAAATCCGCCGCCAGATCGGGCCTGGCCCGTTCAACGATGCGGCGGATCAGCGAAAAGCCGTTGGAATGGGCGCCTGAAGAGGCCAGGCCGAGCACGACATCCCCCGCCTGAATCGATTTGCCGTCGATGATCTTCGCCTTTTCGACCGCGCCGACCGCAAACCCGGCCAGGTCATATTCACCGGCCGGATACATGTCCGGCATCTCGGCCGTCTCGCCGCCGATCAGCGCGCAACCCGCGATTTCGCAGCCCTTCGCGATGCCTTCGATGACCGTCGCGGCCGTGCCCACGTCAAGCTTGCCGCAGGCGAAATAGTCGAGGAAGAACAGCGGTTCGGCGCCCTGCACAAGAATGTCATTGACACTCATCGCCACCAGGTCCTGCCCCACGGTGTCGTGGCGATTGAGCTGGAAAGCCAGCCTGAGCTTGGTGCCGACGCCATCGGTGCCCGACACCAGCACCGGCTCGCGATACTTTTTCGAAATCTCGAACAGCGCGCCGAAGCCGCCGATACCACCCAGCACTTCGGGGCGCATCGTGCGTTTCGCGGCGGGCTTGATGCGTTCGACCAGTGCGTCGCCGGCGTCGATGTCGACCCCCGCATCACGATAGGTCAGCGGATTCGTCTTGGAACTGGAAGTTGTATTCATTGTGTCGAAGCGGCCGGGAAAATGGATTTGCGGCGATAATTCGCCTGTTGGTTGATTCCGCACGGGAAGTGAAGGATTTTACCGGAATTGACCTGCCCACACTGCCTTGCTCCCACCATCTTGACCCAACTTCTCCTTGACCTTCAGCCGACCCAGGCACCCAGTCTCGACAACTTCATCGTCGGCCAAAACCAGGAACTGCTGGAGCGGCTGCGCACCCTGGCCGCGTCCGGCTGCTTCGACGCCCTCTACCTCTGGGGACAGGAAGGTTGCGGCAAGAGCCATTTGCTGGCGGCGGTGGCGGCACTGGCCATGCGTCGCCGTCCGGCCTTGCTGTTGGCCGGCAACGCCGCGGCGCCAGAGTTCACCGCGCCACCGGGTGGTCTGTTGATCGTGGACGGCGTCGAGACACTCGACGATGCGGCACAGATCGCCCTGTTCCGCATCTTCAATACCGCACGCATGCTCGGCCTCGGCCTGCTGCTCGCCGGTAACGGCCCACCGCTGAAATTGCAACTGCGCGAGGACCTGCGCACGCGCATCGGGCAGGCGCTGATCTATGAAGTCAAGACGCTCAACGACGAGCAGAAGGCCGCCGCCCTGCGACGCCATGCCCTCGAGCGTGGGCTGCGCGTCGAGGACGGCCTGGTACGCTACCTGCTCGCGCACGGCCGGCGCGACCTGCCCTCGCTGATGGCGGTGCTTGACCAGCTTGACCGCGCCACGCTGGAACGCCAACGTCACGCCACGCTGCCGCTTTTGAAGGAAGCCATGCAACTGAAACTGGTTGCCGACGACCAAGATCCTGGCGCGCCCGGATACAGACAAGACAACCTGGACAACTCATGAACCTGACACTTTTCGACCTGGACAACACCCTCCTCAGTAGCGATTCCGACTTCGAATGGGCGCAATTTCTCATCACCAAGGGCGTACTCGACCGGGAAGTGCATGAAGCACAGAACCAGACCTTCTACGACGAGTACAAGGCTGGCGTCCTCGACATCCATGCCTTCCTGAAATTCCAGCTGGCACCGCTGGCACGCCATCCACGTGCAGAACTCGATGCCTGGCACGCCGAATTCATGGCCACGCGCATCCTGCCACAGATCAGTGGCGCGGCACGCGCGCTGGTCGACCAGCATTTGGCGGCCGGCGATTTGTGCGCCATCGTGACCGCCACCAACAGTTTCGTCACCGGGCCGATCTGCCGCGCGTTCAACATTCCCCATCTTGTCGCAACGATTCCTGCCCACCAGGATGGCCGGTTCACCGGTGCGCCGCGCGGCACCCCGGCGTTCCGCGAAGGCAAGATCGAGCGGGTCGAGGTCTGGCTGGAATCGCTCGGCCTGTGGTGGGGCGCCTTCGAACTCAGCACTTTCTATAGCGACTCGCTGAACGACCTGCCGCTGCTGGCCAAGGTCAGCCGCCCCGTGGCCGTCGACCCGGACGACACCTTGCGCGCGCATGCCGACAGGCAAGGCTGGCCCATTCTGAGCCTTCGGGTATGATGCCGGCCTCGCTACGCTCGGCCGGCCGGGACCAAAGTATACGAACAAGGGGAGGACTTCCCCTTGTTTATCCCCCGGCAACCCGCACTCCGAACAATTTTGCTCAGTAATGGGCCATAAGACACAATAACCGCATGATCCGCAAGATTTTGCGCCGCATCTTCAAGCGCGGCGAACCTTCACCTCATCCCGTCGAAATCATCCCGACCGAGCGCCACGGCATCCGTCCCGAAGGCGTCTCGCCCGGCGCCCGCCGCACCTGCGAAACCCTGCAACAGGCCGGCCACCACGCCTATGTCGTCGGCGGCGCGGTACGCGACCTGATCGCCGGCCTCACGCCCAAGGATTACGACGTCGCCACCGATGCCACGCCCGACCAGGTACGACGGCTGTTCCGCCGCTCGCGCATCATCGGCCGCCGTTTCCAGATCGTCCATGTCATGCAGGGGGCCGAAACCATCGAAGTGTCGACCTTCCGCGCCGCGCATGACGCCGACACGCTGAAAGACGAGCACGGCCGCGTGCTGCGCGACAACGTCTGGGGCAGCATGGAAGACGACGCCGCACGACGCGACTTCACCATCAACGCGCTCTATTACGATCCGACCAGCGGCGCGGTTTTCGACTATCACCACGGCGTGCGCGACCTGCAAAGAAAGACCCTGCGCATGATCGGCGACCCGCGCGCCCGTTACCGCGAAGATCCGGTGCGCATGCTGCGCGCCGTGCGCTTTTCCGCCAAGCTCGATCTGCGTCTTGACCCGATCGTGCAGGCGCCGATCCGCGAAATGGCCGAGCTGATCGAAAACGTGCCCTCGTCACGCCTGTTCGACGAGATGCTCAAGCTGCTGTTTTCCGGTCACGCCGTCGAATGCGTCAAGCGTTTGCGCGAGGACGGTCTGCATCAGGGACTCCTGCCGCTGCTCGACGTCATTCTCGAACAGCCGCTGGGCGAAAAATTCGTCATGCTGGCCCTGGCCGATACGGATGCGCGCATCCGTGCCGACAAGCGCACCTCGCCGGGTTTCCTGTTCGCCACCCTGTTGTGGCACGAGGTGCTGGCCAACTGGGAGAAACGCAAGAACAACGGCGAACCGTCGGTGCCCGCGCTGCACACCGCGATGGACGAAGTCCTCGACACGCAGGGAGAAAAACTGGCGATCACGCGCCGCATTGCTGGCGACATCAAGGACGTCTGGCTGTTGCAACCGCGCTTCGAAAAGCGCGGCGGCCGCGCACCCTTCCGTCTCATCGAACAGCAGCGCTTCCGCGCCGCCTGGGACTTTTTGCTGCTGCGCGCGAAGAGCGGCGAAGCACCGCGGGAACTCGCCGACTGGTGGCTGGCCTTTCAGGAAGCGGGCAACGCGGAGCGCGAAGAAATGTTGAAACCGGACAGCGGCCCGAAAAAGCGTCGGCGGCGCAGTGGGCGCAAGTCCGACGCAGGGTCAACGGGAGACGCCGTCCCGCCAGCGCCGACTATTGCGGACTAGGGTTCCACCGCATGGCTACGCGCCCGGTCACTGCCTATATCGCACTCGGCGCCAATCTTGGCGATCCAATCGTCACCGTGCGCGCCGCCATCGAGGCACTGCGTGTTCTGGAAGGTACTCGCTTCCTGTGCGTTTCATCGCTGTACCGCACCGCGCCGGTCGGGTTGCGCGACCAGCCCGACTTCATCAATGCCGTCGCGGCACTTGAAGTGGCCGGCAGCGCGGATGATTTCCTCGCCGCGCTTTTCGCCATCGAAGCCAGCTTCGGCCGGGTGCGCAGCAGGAAAAATGCACCGCGCACCCTCGACCTCGATCTGCTGCTGTACGGCACCGAAATCCGCAATGCCCCCGGCTTGACCTTGCCCCACCCGCGCCTGACCAAACGCGCCTTTGTCCTGGCGCCACTGGCCGAGATTGCCCCGACACTGCTCATCAGCGGCCACGGACACGTTGCCGACCTGCTGGCCAGGGTGGCCGAACAACGCATCGAGCGCCTTGCTCCGTTGTAACGAATGCAGTCGCTGACACAAGTACCGGTCATCTGGCAAAGCGCGCTGCTGCTCACCGCGTCGAATATCTTCATGACTTTTGCTTGGTATGCCCATCTCAAGAACCTCAACGACCGTCCCTGGTGGATCGCCGCCCTGGTTTCATG
The DNA here is from genome assembly GCA_964580925.1 of uncultured Methyloversatilis sp. GTDB lineage: Bacteria > Pseudomonadota > Gammaproteobacteria > Burkholderiales > Rhodocyclaceae > Sulfuricystis. The sequence continues at coordinate 22,193 of CAZOMI010000017.1, read as the reverse complement.
GGGCATAGCCTTGTTCGAATACCTCCTGCAAGTGCCTGCCAACCGTATCGGCTACCAGGAACTGTCGCTCGGTCAGCTCAAAATCCTGCAGGAAATCATTACCCTGACAGTTTTCGTGCCGTTTGCCATCTTCTACATGAAACAACCGCTCAAACTCGATTATCTCTGGGCCGGTTTGTGTATCCTTGGCGCCGTTTATTTCATCTTCCGCACGCCATGACCTATTTAGCCGCCAACAAGCCCATCACCCTGCCGGAACTCGCGCGCATGAAACGGGACGGCGAGAAGATCGCCATGCTGACTGGCTACGACGCCAGTTTCGCCGCCCTCGAGGATCGCTGCGGCGTCGATGTCATTCTCGTCGGCGATTCGCTCGGCAACGTGCTGCAAGGCAAGACCTCGACCCTGCCGGTGACCATGGAGCACATGGTGTATCACACCGAATGTGTGGGCCACATGGCGCAGCGGGCGATGTGCCTGGCCGACATGCCCTTCGGCGCCTATCACGAGTCTAAGGAGCAGGCAATCAGGAACGCCGGCCGCCTGCTGGCTGCCGGCGCCGAGATGGTCAAGCTCGAGGGCGGCGCGGTGATGGCCGAAACGGTGCACTTCCTCGTCGAACGCGGGGTGCCGGTCTGTGCCCACATCGGCCTTACACCGCAGTCGGTACATGCGCTGGGCGGCTATCGCGTGCAGGGCCGCGACGAAGCGGGCGCAGCGCGCATGAAGGCCGATGCACGGGCCCTCGAAGATGCCGGCGCAGCGCTGATGGTGCTGGAAATGGTGCCGGCGCAACTGGCCGGCGAAATCACGCGCGAGTTGACAGTCTGCGCCACCATCGGCATCGGCGCCGGCAAGGACTGCGACGGCCAGGTGCTGGTGCTGCATGACATGCTGGGCATCTATCCGGGCAAAAAGGGCCGTTTCGTCAAGGATTTCATGGCCGGCGAACAGAGCATCGAAGCTGCCGTGCGCGCCTATATTGCCGCCGTCAAGGGCGGCACTTACCCGGCGCCGGAACACTGCTACTGAATTTTCGCCATGCAAATACACGAGACCATCGCCGGCGTGCGTGCCGCGCTGAAAACGGCCGAGCGCATTGTCTTCGTGCCAACCATGGGTAACCTGCATGAGGGACACATCACCCTGATGCGCCTGGCGCGCGCGCGCGGCGACACGGTGGTGGCCTCGATATTCGTCAACCGCCTGCAATTCCGGCCCGGCGAGGATTTCGAGAAATATCCCCGCACCTTTGCCGCCGACTGCGAGAAACTCGTCACCGCCGGCGTCGATCATTTGTTTGCGCCAAGTGAAACGGAACTGTATCCGGAGCCGCAACGCTATGTCGTCGAACCACCGGACGAACATGCCAATATTCTGGAAGGCGAATTCCGGCCGGGCCATTTTCGCGGCGTCGCCACCGTGGTGATGAAGCTGTTCGGCATCATCCAGCCGCAGGCAGCGCTGTTCGGCAAGAAGGATTATCAGCAGTTCATGGTGCTGTCCTCGATGGTGCGCGAATTTGCGCTGCCGATCGACATCCTCCCGGGCGAAACCGTGCGCGCCGCCGACGGCCTGGCGCTCTCCTCGCGCAACGGCTATCTGTCGCCCACCGAGCGCGCCACGGCGCCACAGTTGCACCGCCTCTTGCAGCAAACCGTCACGGCCATCCGCGCCGGGAACCGCGATTACGCCAGCCTGGAAAACAACGCCATGGCGGAACTGCGCGCCAACGGCTGGGCGCCCGATTATCTTGCAGTACGGCGGAACATTGACCTAAAATCACCTTCCCCCAGTGATTCCGATCTGGTCGTACTCGCCGCAGCCCGCCTGGGCAAGACCCGACTCATCGACAATCTGGAAGTCCAGGTACCCATCATTTCTCGCCCAACATCAGGGCCAAGACAACGCAATCAGGCAACGCCTCATGCCAATATTCCGGCTGCTTGCTGAATTTCTGCTACGATTCCCTACGTACGACACCCTACTAAAGAGGAGCACATGAGCGAACATATCCAACACGTCACCGATTCCAGTTTCAAGAGCGACGTTCTGGAATCCTCCGTTCCGGTCCTGGTTGATTACTGGGCGGAATGGTGCGGTCCCTGCAAGATGATTGCGCCGATTCTTGACGAAGTTGCCAGGGATTACAGTGGCCGACTCAAGGTGGCCAAGCTGAATATCGATGAAAACCCCAAAACGCCCGGGGAGTTCGGCATTCGTGGCATTCCGACGCTCATCCTGTTCAAGGATGGCAACGTCGAAGCCACCAAGGTCGGTGCTCTCTCCAAGTCACAGTTGACGGCATTCATTGACAGCAACCTCTGATCCGTCTAAAGTCCACCCGGAATCACGCGGTACGGGTTAGCTCCAATACATACCCACCCAGGATTTCGGGCTGCGCCAACCTAGCACCGGCGCAATTCCGCAGCACAGCCTCCCCCCTCCCCGCATTTCGTTTTCAAATTCCCTCCGGGCGTTTTCGCTCGCGTCTACAGGCACAGCCATGCACCTTTCCGAACTGAAGAATCACCACGTCAGCCAATTGCTCGAAATGGCTGCCAGCGACGGCATCGAAGGCGCCAATCGCCTGCGCAAGCAGGAACTGATCTTCGCCCTGCTCAAGAATCAGGCGAAAAAGGGTGAAACCGTTTTCGGTGACGGCGTTCTCGAAGTCATGTCCGACGGCTACGGCTTTCTGCGCTCCTCGGACACTTCATATCTCGCCAACCCGGACGACATCTATGTTTCACCCTCGCAGATCCGCCGCTTCAATTTGCGCACCGGCGATACTGTCGAGGGCGAAATTCGCACCCCGAAGGACGGCGAACGCTACTTTGCGCTGGTCAAGCTCGACCTCGTCAACTACGAGTCGCCCGAGGCCTGCAAGAACAAGATTCTGTTCGAGAACCTCACCCCGCTCCACCCGACCGAGCATCTGCGCCTGGAGCGTGACATTCGCGCCGAAGAGAACACCACCAGCCGCATCATCGACATCATCGCACCGATTGGCAAGGGCCAACGCGGCCTGCTGGTCTCCGCGCCGAAATCCGGCAAGACGGTGATGCTGCAGCACATCGCGCATGCCATTGCGGCCAACCACCCGGAAGCGGTGCTGATCGTCATGCTGATCGACGAGCGCCCCGAGGAAGTCACCGAAATGACGCGCACGGTGCGCGGCGAAGTCGTCGCCTCCACCTTCGACGAACCCGCCACGCGCCACGTGCAAGTCGCCGAGATGGTCATCGAAAAGGCCAAGCGCCTCACCGAGCACAAGAAGGACGTGATCATCCTGCTCGACTCGATCACCCGCCTGGCGCGCGCCTACAACACCGTGCAGCCGGCTTCCGGCAAGGTGCTGACCGGCGGCGTGGATGCCAACGCCCTGCAGAAACCCAAGCGTTTCTTTGGCGCCGCGCGCAACATCGAGGAAGGCGGCTCGCTGACCATCATCGCCACCGCGCTGGTCGACACCGGCAGCCGCATGGACGAAGTGATCTACGAGGAATTCAAGGGCACTGGTAACTCGGAAATTCACCTCGACCGCAAAATGGCCGAAAAACGCGTCTACCCCTCGATCAATGTCAATCGCTCAGGTACGCGCCGCGAGGAGTTGCTGATGGAGAAGGATGTACTGCAAAAAGTCTGGGTATTGCGCAAGCTGCTCTACGGGCTGGACGACCTCGAGGCCACCGAATTCCTGCTCGACAAGGTCAAGGCCACCAAGAACAACGCGGAATTCTTTGACTCCATGCGCCGCGGTAATTGATTGCGGTTGATTTATCCGCGGTTTTTCTGGATAATGCGCGACCCTACGCAGCGTGAATTCAAGCGCTGCCCGCGAGCACCAATTGGAATTGATGGAATTGAGGATACGATCATGAAAGAAGGCATCCACCCGAAATACAACGCGATCGAGGTAACTTGCAGTTGCGGCAACAAGTTCACGACCCGCTCGACCAACAGCAAGCCCCTGCACATTGAAGTGTGCTCGGCTTGTCACCCGTTTTACACAGGCAAGCAAAAGATCATCGACACGGCCGGTCGTGTCGAGCGTTTCCGCCAGAAATACGGCCAGCGCTCCGCCACCGCTGCCTGATCGCCTGACGAGACTGAACACGAGATGAAACCAAAGGCAGCTTCGGCTGCCTTTTGTTTTTTTCGAACAAATCCCAAGTGGCGACGGCCCTTACAGGATGCCCCACACTAACGGCGCATGAACCACGGCCCATTCCATAATCAGGGCATTTCCCCGCGCTTGCCCGCCATAGCTCTATTGTTGCTGTGTGCCACCTTTCTGTTGGTGGGCGTCGTCGGCCACGATCCCTGGAAAACCGAAGATGCCATCCATATTGGCATCGCCCACGGCTTTGCCAGTCACGGCAACTGGCTGTTTCCCCATATCGCCGGCGAGCCATGGCCGCACACAGCACCGCTCTACCATTGGGTAGCCGCATTGTCAGGGCAACTGTTCGGTACTCTGCTCGATTTCCATGATGCCGCTCGATTGGCTACAACTCTCTTCGGCGCACTGTTTCTGTTCGCCCTGGCGGGTGCCGCGCGGGCATTTCACGATGAAGCCGCCGGCCGCTCGGCGCCGCTCCTGGCCATTGGCACACTCGGCCTGCTGCTGCCCTTCCACGAAGCCCAGCCCGCGGTTGCCGGACTCGCATTTGCCGCCCTCGCCTACTGGGGTGGCGGCCTGATCATGCAAGGACAGACGCGCGGCGCCCTGCTACTCGGCGCCGGCATCGGCCTGGCCTTCCCTGCCCATGGACTGGTCGGCTTGATCATGGCCGGCGCCGTCCTGCCAGCGCCGATTATTCGGCGAGACTGGAAAGCACTTGTTCTGACATTGCTGATTGCGCTGCCACTGATCGCCATATGGCCGGTCATCCTGTCCAGTCAGGCACCTGAACTGTGGCCGCAATGGCTGCAGTGGTGGCAAAACGAGTTCGCCGAAGCCACGCTGGCCCGCGGCATACCGGAAGCAAAGCACATCGAACAACTGGCCTGGGCAAGCTGGCCGGTACTGCCCATCGCGGCCTGGAGCCTCTGGTTGCAACGGCACCAGATGGCCCAACTGGCCATCCCCTTGTTCGGCATGCTGGTAGCGCTGACCTGGTTTTTGAGCGGTTCGTCACGCACGCTGGCTGTCATCCCCCTGTTATTACCGCTCACACTACTTGCCGCGTCTGGCGTGGACCGCTTGCGGCGTGGTGCCGCCAACGCCTTCGACTGGTTTGGCATGACGACTTTCAGCTTTGCTGCAATATTGATCTGGCTGGGTGCCAGCGCACAGGCACTCGGTTGGCCACCCAAAATCGCCAACAACTTCGAGAAGCTGGCGCCAGGCCATGTCGTCGATTACTCGATATACACCCTTGTGATTGCCACGGTCATTTCCCTGGCCTGGATGTTGTCCTGGGCGCTGCGCCGTGCCAGTTGGCGTCCCACCCTGCACTGGGCAGCTGGCACGACATTGATGTGGGTGCTCGTGGCAACGCTGTGGCTATCATGGATTGACCATGGCAAGTCGTATCGTGCGGTTGCGCTTTCGCTGCAGGCAGCACTGCCAGAAAAAGTCGGGTGCATCGAGCGCGTCGGCATCGGCGTCTCCCAGCGCGCATCGCTTGATTACTTCATCGGCATGCGCACGACGCCGCCGTTGCATTCGGGTGAATGCAATTGGCGCCTCGTGGAAGGTGACAAAAACCTGCGGGCGCCCGCTGGCTGGCAAGAACGCTGGCAGGGCCACCGTCCGAGCGATCGCAACGAGCGCTGGTTTCTCTATCGGCGCCAGGAATAATCCGGGCGACCACGGCAGGCAGCAGATGCCATTGAGATAAACACGGGGTGACGAGCCGCCATTCCGCGTTTTCCAAGTCATCATGGTGCCGACACCCGGACTCGAACTGGGGACCTACCGCTTACAAGGCGGTTGCTCTACCAACTGAGCTATGCCGGCATTCACCGCGCGGATTATATCCGACCGTCCCGGCCCCGTTCCTCTACAATTGCGGGCTCCAGTTCGATTGGTCAAATTCATGCAGACCACTGCCACCAGCCCGGATTCCGCCCTGCGATTGCTTGTTGTTTGCAGTACAGCAGCGATGGTCGAGCAACTGGAAGAAAGCTGGCAGGCTGAACCGCGCCGTCCACAATTCACGCCAGCGCCAAGCATCGCCGCCCTGCGCGGCCTGCTGCGCGAACAACACTGGGACGCGGTCCTGCACTGCCTCAACCACGTCGCCTGCACCCCGGCCACCACCCTGAAGACGCTGCGTGACCAGAGTCTCGACACACCGCTGATCATCGTCGCCGAGCCGGATAACCAGCGCGCGGCAACCAAGGCACTGCGGGCGGGCGCGCACGATGTCGTCTTTCTCGATCGCCTCGGCCACCTGGCTTTTGCGGTGGAACGTGAAATCCGCGAAGCCGGCCACCGGGCCGACCACCGCGCGGCACTGGAAATGCTGCACGACAGCGAGGCGCGCTTTCGTGCCCTGGCTTCCAACCTGCCCGGCCTGGTGTTCAACCTGCAACGTGAAACATCCGGCAAATATCGTTTTCTTTATGTCAGCGAAGGCTCCATGCGCCTGCTGGGGGTCAAGCAGCATGAATTGCGCGGCGCCGCGCAGCGCTTTTTCGATACCTTGTTTGTCGACGATCTCAAACCGCTGCTGGAGGCACTCGCGGAATCCGCACATACCGGCAACGCCCTGATCTGGGAGGGGCGGTTGACAAGTGGCGAGCGTTGGATCGACATGCGCTCCCTGCCGCATCGCAATGACGAGGGCACCGTACTGTGGACCGGCATTGCTACCGATATCACCAAAACCAAGAATACCGAGGCCGCCCTGCGCGAATCGCGCGCCCAACTCGCCGCGCTGTCGTCTCACCTTGAAACGGCAAAGGAGGAGGAACGCGAGCGGATTGCGCGCGACATTCATGACGAACTGGGCAGCATTCTGGTCCGGCTGAAAATCGAAGCCGCGCTGCTGGCCAGCAAACTACCAAGCAACCTGAGCCCCAAAGTACATTCCATCGAGAAGCTGCTCGATCAGGCCATGGGCACCGCCAGCCGCGTCGCCCGCCAGTTGCGCCCGGGCATTCTCAAGGAATTCGGCCTGGCCGCCGCCATCGAGTGCCAGGCCGAGGATTTCGGCCATAGCACGGGCATTACCTGTCGGGCGCAATGCGATGAGGGAATCGATCTGGATTCGAATACGTCTTTGGCGTTGTTTCGGATAGTCCAGGAAGCCCTGACCAATGTGGCCAAGCATGCGCATGCCTCGCTGGTAGTTGTGCGCCTCAAGCGCGAAAACGGTAACATCACCATCGAAATTCGCGACAATGGTCGCGGCATCGCCGAGCGCGACATGGACAAACCGAAATCCTTCGGCTTGCGCGGCATTCGCGAGCGGGTGCAAAGTCTCAATGGAGGGTTTCATATTGCCACGGCCGAGCAGGGTGGCGCCCTGCTCCTGCTGAAGGTACCGCTCCGGCGCGGCGATGACGCCCTGCCAGCCGAATACGAAGAAGTCATTCAACAGAATCTATTTTGAACACTGAACTGAAATGTCCGAAAAAATACGCGTCCTGATAGCTGACGATCATGCAATCGTCCGCCAGGGTTTCAAGCAGATATTTTCCGAAACCGAGGATCTGCTGGTCGCCGGCGAAGCCGATGATGGCGTAGACGCGCTGCAACTGGCCCGCCAGAACGAGTGGGACGTCTTCCTGCTGGACATATCGATGCCCAACCGCAATGGCATCGATACCCTGAAATTGCTGAAGCGTGAATTTCCACGACTTCCGGTATTGATCCTCAGCATGCATCCCGAGGAGCAATATGCCCTGCGCGCACTGAAAGCCGGCGCCTCCGGCTACCTGACCAAACAGAGCGCCCCCGACCAATTGGTCACGGCGATTCGCCAGGTGGCCGGTGGCAAAAAATATGTCAGTCCTGGCGTTGCCCAGCAACTGGTGGACGCAATCTCAGACGACACCGACAAGCTGCCGCATGAACGCATCACCGACCGGGAATATCAGGTGCTGGTGCTGATCGCCAAGGGCATGCCCCTTACTCAGATTGCCGATGAACTCAATCTGGGCGTCGCCACCGTCAGTACCTATCGAGCACGCCTGCTTGAGAAGATGGGACTGAAAAGCACTGCGGAACTGATTCACTACGGATTGCGCCACGGCCTCGTCGAGTAAGCTGATGAATCCTTCAGAAACCGCACGCGAAACCCTGAAACGGCTTGCCCTGCAGCGTACCCCGCCAACGCCGGACAACTACCGGGCGTTCTACAATGAAATTGCCGGCACGACGATCAGCGAGGACTTTCCGGAAAAATCGCTCAAAGCGCTTGCCGCCAGCCTGCCGCGCAGCACGCAGGAGCAGTTACGCTTTGCCCGGCAGGTCGACAATGCGATCGGCTCTAAAAACTGGGAAGGTTTCAACGCTGCCCTGGTTGATCTGCTGACAAAAGCAGCTGAACCGCCCAACTGGTCTGTGCTGATACGCGACCTGCTGACGCGACTGGAGGCTCGCCAGGCTGACCTGACCCCGGCACGCAAGCGCGAGGCGCTAGAGCATGTGCTTGCCTCATCTGCCGCACCGGAACTGCTCCACGCCCGCCTGCAGGGATTGTTGAAGACCTGGTCGCAGGCGGCCGTGCTGGAAAGTTCTCTTACTGAAGGCGAAGCTGCCAAAACTGCCGATGCTGACGCCGTGCCGCCAGCGCCGACTTTTACCGTGGCGACAGGCGCTGCCGTCGCCCGTCCGAATGAGATTGCCAAGGGGGCAAGCAGCGATTTGCTGGACTTGCTGGCACAGTTGCTCGAAAGCTCAATCAGCACGATACTGGCGGATCACCCGGAGCTGGGCAAAGAGGCGATCGGCCTGGCCGGCGCCGCGCGCAACGCCCGCAATACCGATGACATCACTGCATTTGTAACGAACATCAAGCGTTTCAGCTATCGCCTCAATTTCGTGGTCGAAGATCAGGCTGAGATGAAGTCGGGATTGCTGCATTTGCTGCATCTGGTCATCGACAACATCAACGAACTGGTCCTCGACGACCAACTGCTGCAAGGCCAGATCGCCGTGGTACTTGATCTGGTCACCCAGCCCCTCAATTTGCGGCGTCTTGACGATGTCGAGCGGCGCATGAAGGATGTGATCTTCAAGCAGGGTGCCCTCAAGAAAAGCCTGCTCGAAGCCAGGGACCAGATCAAGCAGATGCTGGCCACCTTTGTCGACCGGCTGGGCGACTTTTCCGAAACAACCAGTGACTACCACGACAAGATCGCGCAGTGTGCGGACAGGGTCAGCAAGGCCCACGATATCGCCGATCTGTCGGCAGTTCTGCAGGAAGTCATGCATGAAACGCGGATGATTCAGCTCAATGCCCAGCGCTCGCGTGACGAACTGTTCCAGATGCGCGGCAAGGTCAGCGCTGCCGAACGCGAAGTCGAGCGGCTGCAGGAAGAGCTTACCAACGCCAGCCAGATGGTGCGCCTCGACCCATTGACCGGGGTACTCAACCGCAAGGGCATGAATGAAGCGCTTGATAACGAGGTATCCCGCACCAAACGCCACCACGGCAAGCTGTGCCTGGCACTCCTCGATATCGACAATTTCAAGAAACTCAACGACAGCCTGGGGCATGCGGCTGGTGACGCAGCATTGGTACATCTAGCCAATGTGGTGCGGGAATCCATTCGCCCCGAGGACACGCTGGCCCGGTATGGCGGTGAAGAATTTGTCGTCATCCTGCCGGATACGCCCCTTGAAAGCGCCGTCGGCGCCATGGTGCGCGTCCAGCGCGAACTGACCCGACGCTTTTTCCTGAACAACAACGACAAGGTGCTCATCACCTTCAGTTGCGGCGTTGCCGAGATGGGCGCCGACGAAACTGCTGCGACAGCCATCCAGCGTGCCGACGGCGCCATGTATCTGGCCAAGCGCGCGGGCAAGAACCGTGTGCTGGCTGCCTGACGAGTGAATTACCCATGAAAGTCGTTTTCATCACCGGGGGTGCCGGCTTCATCGGATCGGCACTGATCCGCCTGCTGATTGCCGAAAGCGATTGGCACATCGTCAATATCGACAAGCTGACCTATGCCGGCAATCTGGCTTCCCTCGCTGCAGCCCGTCATCATCCGCGACACCTGTTCCACCATGATGACATCTGCGACCGTCAGGCGATGGATGCATTGTTTGCCGAATACCGGCCCGACGGAATAATCCATCTGGCGGCCGAATCGCATGTCGATCGATCGATACATGGTCCGGGCGACTTCATTCAGACCAATGTGGTTGGCACCTACACCCTGCTTGAAGCAACGCGCGCCTACTGGAGCGGTCTCGACACAGCCGCGCGCGCCGCTTTCCGCTTTCACCATGTATCGACCGACGAGGTATTCGGCAGCCTGGGACCCAGCGGGCTATTCGACGAATCAACCGCCTACGCCCCCCGCTCGCCCTACTCCGCCTCCAAAGCCGCTTCGGATCATCTGGTGCGCGCCTGGCAGCACACCTACGGCCTGCCCACCCTCGTCACCAATTGCTCGAACAACTACGGCCCTTACCAGTTTCCGGAAAAGCTGATTCCGCTGATGATCGGCAATGCCGTGGCTGGCAAACCCTTGCCGATCTACGGCAAGGGCGACAACGTGCGCGACTGGCTGTATGTCGATGACCATGCGCGCGCGCTGAAGCTCGTATTCGAAAAGGGCCGGCCGGGCGAAACCTACTGCATTGGCGGACGCAATGAAATGACCAATCTGCAAGTGATCGACACGCTGTGCGATCTGCTTGACCGGCGACATCCCGGCAGTGCAGGGTGCCCGCATGCCGGGTTGAAAACCTTTGTCGCCGATCGCCCCGGACACGACCAGCGCTACGCGATCAATGCCGACAAGATCCGCCGCGAACTGGGCTGGATGCCACTGGAGACTTTTACGAGCGGCATCGAGAAAACCGTGTCCTGGTATCTGGAAAATACCGAATGGACATCCCATGTCCAGAGTGGCGCTTACCGCCAATGGATCGACCGGAACTACACCCAACGCTGAGCCATCGCCATGCCTGCACGTAAAGGACTCATTCTCGCCGGTGGTGCCGGCACCCGCCTGCATCCCGCCACGCTGGCCATGTCCAAGCAACTGTTGCCGGTCTATGACAAACCAATGATCTACTACCCGTTGGCGACACTGATGCTGGCGGGTATCCGCGACATCTTGCTGATTTCCACGCCACAGGACACACCGCGTTTTGCGCAACTGCTGGGTGACGGGTCGGCGTGGGGCATCAACCTGCAGTATGCCGTGCAGGCTTCGCCTGATGGACTCGCGCAAGCCTTTATCATCGGTCGCAACTTCATTGCCGGCCAGCCATCGGCACTGGTGCTCGGCGACAACCTGTTCTACGGCCACGAACTGGCCGGACAACTACAGCACGCGAATCAAACCGAGACTGGCGCCACGGTATTCGCCTATGCCGTCACCGACCCGGAACGCTATGGCGTCGTCGCTTTCAACGAACAACGCCGGGCGATCAGCATCGAGGAAAAGCCGCAGCGGCCGCAATCGCGGTATGCCGTCACCGGTTTATATTTTTATGATGCGCAAGTGGTCGACATTGCCGCGCAACTGAAACCATCGCCCCGCGGCGAGCTTGAAATTACCGACGTCAATCGGCACTACCTCGCCGCCGGCCAGCTCAATGTGGAAATCATGGGGCGCGGCATGGCCTGGCTGGATACCGGCACGCACGACTCGCTGCTCGAAGCCGGCCAGTTCATTGCCACCCTGGAGAAACGGCAAGGGCTCAAGGTCGCCTGCCCCGAGGAGATCGCCTGGCGCCAGGGCTGGCTCAGCGATGAACAGCTTGCCGCACTGGCCGCGCCACTCGCCAAGAGCGGCTATGGCGCCTACCTGCAAAGTCTGTTGCACGACAAGGTGTACTGATGCAGGTCATTCCGACAACCGTCAAGGATGCCCTCATCCTCGAGCCCCGGGTGTTCGGCGACGCGCGTGGCTTTTTCATGGAAAGCTGGAACCGCCGCAGCTTTGCCGCCCAGGGGCTCGAATTCGACTTTGTGCAGGACAATCATTCGCGCTCGCAACAGGGCGTGTTGCGTGGCCTGCATTATCAGCTCAGGCAGCCGCAAGGCAAGCTGGTGCGTGTCGTCAGCGGCGCGGTGTTCGATGTCGCCGTCGATATGCGCAAATCCTCGCCCACCTTCGGGCGCTGGGCGGGAGTCATCCTGTCGGCAGAAAACCAGCGCATGTTCTGGGTTCCCCCCGGATTCGCCCACGGCTTCCTTACGCTCACCGAGAGTGCCGATTTTCTCTACAAGGCCACGGATTATTACGCCCCCGAACATGAGCGGACGCTGCTCTGGAACGACCCAACCCTCGGCATCGACTGGCCCCTGACCGGAACGCCACTATTGGCAGCCAAGGATGCCGCCGGGACACTTTTTCAGGATGCGGAAGCCTACCCATGACGTTCAAGAAACACGCCGGGCCGCCCCAAGTGTTTCTTGGCCCCTTGAGGGGAGAACGGCGCGCAGCGGCGTTTTCGGGGGGGAGGACTATCCTGCTTACCGGCATGAATGGTCAGGTTGGCTGGGAATTGCAACGCACGCTGCAACCGCTTGGCACGCTGATCGCGCTTGACCGGACGCAACTCGACCTGACAAACCCCGATCGGATCAATGCCGTGTTGCGCGAAGTCAATCCGGCCATCATTGTCAATCCGGCAGCCTACACGGCAGTCGACAAGGCCGAAAGCGAAATAGACCTCGCCACCACCATCAATGCCACAGCGCCGGGTATTCTGGCGGAAGCGGCCAAACGCCAGGATGCCCTGCTGATCCACTATTCGACCGATTACGTCTTCGACGGCAGCAAACCCATTCCCTATGTTGAAAGCGACCCGGTCAGCCCCATCAACATCTATGGCCGGAGCAAACTCGCCGGTGAACAGGCGATCCAGGCCAGCGGCTGCCGCCACCTGATTTTCCGCACCAGTTGGGTTTATGGGCTGCGTGGCCAGAATTTCCTGCGCACCATGCTCAGGCTAGCGAAGGAACGCGACGAACTGCGCGTCGTCGCCGATCAGACCGGGGCCCCGACCTGGAGCCGCATGATTGCCGAAACCACGGCACTGGCAATCGCCAGGCATGCCGGCCAGCAGGGCCTCTATCATCTTGTCGCCGCCGGAGCGACATCATGGCATGGGTTCGCCTCGGCGATCATCGAAGACGCCGCGGAGCGCGGCTGGCTTGAAAAGATCCCCGCTGTGCGCCGTATCGCCAGCGCCGACTTTCCGACGCCCGCCCGCCGCCCCGCCAATTCACGGCTGAACTGCGACCGCCTGCAGAACGACTTTGCGCTGCGCCAGCCCGACTGGGCGGAAGAATTGCGGCTTTGCCTCGATTCGGCTTTATCCATCCAATAAAATTCAGAAAAAGCTGTTGACGGTACTCAATGACTTCAAGCATAATGTCTGACTTGGCGCGGGGTGGAGCAGTCTGGCAGCTCGTCGGGCTCATAACCCGAAGGTCGCAAGTTCAAATCTTGCCCCCGCAACCAACCTACAAAGAAAATCGGCATGTGCAGTCTCGAAACTTGTCTGCCTGTCGGAGAAGTTAGGTTGCCATTACTCAAATTGACTGATTGAACGGGAATCCATTGGAGAACGAAGTCAACTCCTCTCCTGCTCCCGCCGCGGCAGCGTTTGATCCGCGGCGCAGGATACGAGAGCTACTCGCAATACCGGACCGTGATCGTACGGATGCCGAGTGGGACGAACTCAACGAGCTGGAAATCCAGACCGCGCCCGGCAATCGGGCTGGCGGCCAGCAACCATCAGGGTACTCCGGTAAGCCCCAGTTTCAGTCCAAGAATCGCACGAAGGGCAAGGGACAGCACAAGCCAGGTTCTGCTGGTGGCGGTGGCCGGCCGCCGCAAGGACAAGGCAAGCCCGGCAATCAGAACAAGCCACGCCCGGCCTGATCGGGTTTTTCGGGTATTCACCCAGGCGGCCGCGGTTCCCCGGTTACGAGAATATTTGACCCGGGGCAAGACAATTGAAATCACACCCCCTCCCTGATCGGTCAGGCTGTTGGTATCCAGCCGATTCTGCTGCGCCCGGAATCATCCCGGCAGATCGCCTCAGCCGATGACCCAGCTAATTCTCGAGCAAACACTTAACGGCCTGCAATTCGGCCTCATGCTGTTCTTGCTGGCCGCCGGATTGACACTGGTGTTCGGCATCATGGACATGGTCAACTTGTCACATGGTTCGCTCTACATGGGCGGCGCCTATTTTGGCGCGGCGGCTGCGCAGGCTTCCGGTTCGTTTCTGGTCGGCCTGACCGTGGCAATGTTGGGCATGGCCGCCATTGGTGCCATTCTGGAAATCCTGTTGCTGCGCCGTCTGTATCTGCGCGACCATCTGGCCCAGGTGCTGGCGACTTTCGCACTGATCCTCGTCGCCAACGATGCCGTACGGATGATCTGGGGACCGCAGCCGCTGCTCCTGAATCCGCCGGCAGCATTGGCCGGACCGATCGAAATGTTTGGCTTCATCTACCCGGCGTATCGCTTGCTGATCATTGGGGTTGGCTTGGCGGTGGCAACTTTCCTCTACCTGCTGATCAGCCATACGCGCGCCGGCATGTGGGTACGGGCCGGCGCGGCCAACCGCGAAATGGCCGAAACCCTTGGCGTCAATGTCCGGCAGCTATTCACCATCATTTTCGCGCTCGGCGCGGCACTCGCCGCAGCAGCGGGAGTATTGCTCGGACCCTTGCTGGCAGTACAGGTCGGCATGGGGGAGAACATCCTGATTCTCGCCTTTGTCGTCATCGTCATCGGCGGCATCGGTTCGATTCGCGGGGCCTTGCTCGGCAGCCTGCTGGTGGGCATTGTCGACACACTGGGGCGGGCGCTTCTGCCAACCCTCCTCCGCGCCACGACATCGCCGGAGGTTGCCGCCCACCTTGGCCCGGCACTTGCATCAATCATGATTTATCTCCTGATGGCAGCGATGCTGTTCTGGCGTCCGCAGGGCCTGTTTCCCGCCCGCGCATGAAAGAAGTGCGCCTTGAGACCCGGATCGAAGCGGCATTGCTGATTGCCGCTGTCGCATTACCGTTCATTCTCCAGGCGCTTGGCGAGGATTACTACATCGGTTTCGCCACGCGTCTGCTGATCTTTGCACTGGCTGCAACGGGCCTCAATTTCATCGTCGGCTATGGTGGCATGGTCGCCTTCGGCCATGCCGCTTTTTTTGGCATCGGCGCATATGCGGTCGCCCTGCTGATGAACGCTGGTATGATCTCCGCATGGATCACCTGGCCGGTCGCGATCGTTGCGGCAGCATTGGCGGCTACGCTGATCGGTGCGCTCTCCCTGCGTACCCGTGGCGTCTACTTCATCATGATTACGCTGGCATTTGCCCAGATGATCTACTACTCGGTGATCTCGCTGAATTTTGCCGGTGGCGATGACGGTCTGCCATTGGCGCAGCGTTCGACCCTGGCGCCCCTTGATCTTGCCAACGATGCCACGCTCTACTGGGTGACGCTGGCACTGCTGGCGATCTGCCTGATGGCCCTGAAGCGCCTTGCAGCATCGCGCTACGGCCGCGCACTCACTGGCTTGCGGCAGAATGAAACACGCATGGAAGCATTGGGCTATCCGGTGCAACGCATCAAGCTCGTATGTTTTGTCGTCGGCTCGGCGGTGGCCGGCCTGGCGGGCGCACTCCTCGCCAATCAAAATGGCATGGCCAGCCCCAGTCAGCTTTACTGGACGCAATCGGGCATGTTGCTGGTGATGGTGATCATGGGTGGCGTTGGCCTGCGTTTCGGTGGCATGCTGGGAGCCATCGTCCTGCTCGGACTGGAAGAAATACTCGGGCGCGTTACCGAGCACAGTCACTTTTATGTTGGTCTCGCCTTGCTTGCCATTGTGTTATTCGCACCGCGCGGCCTGGCCGGCTTGTGGGCTCGCCAGAAATGAGTACGCTACTCCGCATCGCTGGCCTCAAGCGCCATTTTGGCGGCTTGTGGGCGACGAATGGCGTCGACCTTGAGATTGCCAAAGGTGAAATTCACGCCCTGATCGGCCCCAACGGTGCTGGAAAAACCACGTTGATCCACCTGATTTCCGGTGCGCTGCTACCGGATGCCGGCACCCTGGAGTTTGCCGGCAGAGATATCACCCGATGCTCCACAAAAGACCGCGTAGCACTCGGCATTACGCGTTCCTACCAAATCACACAAGTCTTTCCAAATCTGTCATTGCTGGAAAACGTGCGCCTCGCAGTCCAGTCGCGGCAGCGTGACTGGGGCTCGAGCTTCCGGTTCTGGCGTCCCGCCAGCGCTGATGTGCGGATGATCGAAGAGGCCGAAGACTGGCTTGCCCGCGTTGGACTTGCCGCAGCAGTGAGTCAGTTGGCATGCGACATTTCCCATGGCGAACGGCGTGCACTGGAACTTGCGATGGCACTTGCCACCCGCCCGCACTTGCTGCTGCTCGATGAGCCAATGGCTGGCATGGGGCCTGAAGAATCAGAACACATGGCCCGGTTGATCGCCGCGCTGAAGAATGAACAGACTGTGCTGCTCGTGGAACACGACATGGACATCGTCTTCCGTCTTGCCGACAGCGTCTCGGTACTTGTCAACGGTCGCATCATCGCCAGCGGTACGCCGGATTGCGTGCGCGAACATCCCGCGGTGCGTAGCGCCTATCTTGGCGATCAACTGTAGATGAGCACACTGCTCGAAATTGACGACCTGCAGGCCGCCTATGGCGCCAGCCAGGTATTGTTCGACATCAATCTGCGCATCCAGGAAGGTGAGGTAGCTACCCTGCTGGGCAGGAACGGCATGGGCAAGACCACTACCGTACGCACCATTTGCGGCATGCTGCCGGCACGTGCCGGGCAGATCAGCTTTGCCGGAAATGTGCTCACCGGGCTGCGCCCCGACTTGATCGCCAGACAGGGTGTGGCGCTGGTGCCGGAAGGTCGCCAGATCTTCGCCAACCTCACGGTACGAGAACATCTTGTCGCCTTCGCCGCCAACCGTCATGCTGCTGTCGATCCATGGACTGCCACCAAGGTCTTCGCTTTCTTCCCGCAATTGGCCGAGCGGCAACACCACCTGGGCAACCAGTTATCCGGGGGGGAACAACAGATGCTCGCCATTGGCCGCGCCTTGACCACCAACCCCCGCCTGTTGATCCTCGATGAGGCTACCGAAGGCCTGGCACCGCTGATTCGTGAAGAGATCTGGCGATGCCTTGCCACCCTGCGTGGCGCCGGGCAGACCATCCTGGTCATCGACAAATATGTCGAACGCCTTATCGCACTGGCCGACCATCACACCATCATCGAAAAAGGACGTATTGTCTGGCAGGGCAGTTCAGCCAGGCTTGATGCCAATCATGAAATCTGGCACCGTTATCTCGGCATTTGAATGATGGGCATTAATCCTTGCCAACCTCTGCCAGAGCCAACGTTGCCTTCCATGATTATCCGCAATTCATGACTACCGGAAGCAACATCGAGCCTATTTTGTCTGCCGACGTTGTCGGGCCAGCCAAGACACCGCACTTTGGAATGCTGTGGTGGTTGCCCAGACTCGCCCTGACTCTGTTCGTAGCGGCAGTCATTGCCCTGCTGTGGTTCTCTGAAAAAAGTGAACAGGAAGAACGGCACGCCACGCTGATCAGCGACATGCTCTGGCTTGAACAAAGCCTGGGGTTCCATTTGACCCATAACGAAGACGTACTGGGACGCTTTGATGCCCAGCGCATCCATCAGCCCGGTGTGTTCGATGCTCACGCGCGCACTCTCGTCACCGGCGACACCAGCATTCACCAGGTCATCTGGCTCGACCAAGACGACAAGGTGCGTCATGCCCTTCTGCCAATCCCGACCGACATACGCAATGCTGAAAACCAGGGGCCAATACCATCAATAACAATGAGTCACATGGCCCGCTCCCTTGCCCACGCCGTATATAGTCCGCCCTATCAGACGCAGCAGGGCGACTGGCATTTCGGGGTGCATGTGCCGGTGTTCATAGATGGCCGCCATGCCGGCACCGTGGTGGCCTTTTACTCGATCCGCCGCCTGCTGGAAAATGCCGCGCCCTGGTGGCTTGCCGAGCGCTATCGCGTCGAGATCATTGATCAACTGAACCAGTCGATCGGCTCACGCTCCAAGGTCGGCGCCGATGCCCCGGGAACCGGCTACCAGATTCCTTTTGACCCGCCAGGCCATGGTCTGATTTTGCGCGCCACACCTTATCAATCGCCGACTCCGCTTGCCGGCCGATTGATTTCGGCCGCACTGGCATTGCTGGCGGTGTTGATTTTGTTCAGCCTGTGGGTCCTGCGTCGTCACGTTCAGCAGCGCTTGTTGGCCGAGTCTGCCCTGCAGACAGAGGTCGCGTTCCGTAAGGCGATGGAGGACTCGGTGCAAACCGGGCTGCGCGCACGCAATCTGCACGGCCAGATCACCTATATCAATCCAGCCTTTTGTCGCATGGTGGGATGGTCAGCCGAGGAATTGATTGGCCGCATGCCGCCCATGCCATACTGGTCAGAGGAATATATTGACGAAACCCGCAACATGCATGCGAAAGTAATGGCAGGAGAAGCCCCCAGCGAAGGTTTCGAAATCAAACTGAAACGTCGCAACGGCGAGATTTTTGATGCACTGATCCATGAGGCGCCCCTCATCGACAGCGAAGGAAGACATACTGGCTGGATGGGCTCGGTGGTCGATATCACCGAGCGCGTACGCGCCGCAGAACTGGCACGACACCAAGAAGAGCGCCTGCAGGCTAGCGCACGACTCATCACGATGGGCGAAATGGCATCGAGCCTGGCCCACGAACTCAACCAGCCACTGTCAGCCATTTCCGGTTACGCCGCGGGCTGCCGCAACCTCATCGCAGCAGGGGCTCCGAGCAGTGAAATCGATGGGGCATTGGCCAAATGTCAGGAGCAGGCGCAACGCGCCGGTCGCATCATTCGACGCATTTACGAATTCATGCGCCGTCATGAGCCCAGATCGGAAGCCTGCAATCTCGAGGTTTTAATCTCTGACCTTGTCGTACTGATCGAAGTCGATACGCGCCGCCAGCACACTCGCATAGTCCGCGATATTGCTCCTGATTTGCCCATTATTCAGGCTGATCGGATCTTGCTGGGACAGGCTCTGTTGAACCTGATGAAAAATGGCATCGAGTCGATGCGCCAGACCGCAGAAGGTCAAAAAGCACTTACCGTGAGTGCCCGCCTCATTGAACAGCAGGTATTGATTTCGATTGCCGATCGGGGCTGCAGCTTTTCTGCGGAAGATGCCACACGACTGTTTGAGCCCTTTTACACTACCAAGAGCGAAGGACTCGGTGTTGGCCTCAATATCTGTCGATCGGTAGTCGAAGCACATAACGGCCGGCTCTGGTTTACTGCCAATCCTGAGGGCGGCAGCATTTTTCATATTTCTTTACCGATAAACACAGCATGAACAAAGGTCTGGTCTATCTGGTGGATGACGATGCGGCGATTCGGGATGCGCTGGCATGGCTGTTGAGTACTCGTGGCATCCAGTCAAGCGCCTGGTGTTCGGCTGAGTCCTTCCTCGCCGACTACCATGCGGACATGAGTGGCTGCCTCATCCTTGACATTCGCATGACCGGAATGACCGGCACAAAGCTTTACGAACAGCTTCTGGCATTGGGTTGTGGCATGCCGGTGATTTTTCTTACTGGCCACGGCGATGTACCGCTCGCAGTCAAGGCACTAAAACGTGGCGCCTTCGATTTCATAGAAAAACCGCTTAACGACAACGAACTGGTCGATCGCGTCATCGAGGCCCTGAAGTTGGAAGAGAATCGGCGCTGGCGAGACGCCGACCGGGCAGCCTTCGAGGAGCGCTTTGCCACCTTGACTGACCGCGAACGCGAAGTGATGTCCGGAATTCTGGCTGGCAAGCTCAACAAGGTGATTGCCGACGAGTTGCAGATCGCGATGCGTACCGTTGAAGTCCATCGCGCACGCATCTTCGAAAAAATGGGGGTCCGTTCCGCCGTTGAATTGGCTCAGCGTTTGTCGGCGCATGCCCCCACAGGTTCCAGATAAATCCAGTCACGCCGCCGCAACAACCGTTGGCGGCCGAACACCAAGGCTGGATGTCGATCTGCATCGGCAGCCAGCATCTGGCGCAGCGCTTCGCGCAAGCGTGCCTCGCTCGGGATCTGGACTTTTTCTCCAGCCAAAAGATACCGCAGCACATTGCGGGCGCGCACTTCACTCAAGGTGCGCAGTTTCTGCAAGCTCAAAGGAAACTCTGCTGGTGCATCGCCAAGGTCGGCAATTGCCAGTTCGTTGAGCATTTCATGCGCTTCCGCAAAGCGACCCGCTGCGGCAGCCAGATTTTTTGCGGTGGCGGGGAAGCGATGAGTCAATGCGGGAATGATGTTTCGCCGTAGAAAGTTGCGTGAGTACCGGGTATCGGCATTGCTTTCGTCTTCGCGCCATTCAAGTTGATGCAGTTGCGCATATTGCTCGATTTCACCCCGACTGACGGTCAGCAAGGGGCGCAGCAACTGTCCATTTTGCTCACGCATCGCGGCAACACCGGCAATACCGGAGCCACGCAACAAGTTGAACAGAAGCGTTTCTGCCTGATCATCGCGATGGTGGGCAAGCATCAACCAATCGGCACAGGCAGCGGCAAATACCTCATGGCGTACACGCCGGGCCGCCGCCTCAAAACCATCTTTTGACGAGCGCTCGACAGCAACACGGGCGCATGAGTAAGCAACACCCATTTGCCTGCAAGCGTCATGGCAGAAATCATCCCATTCATCAGCAAATTGGCTGATCCCATGATGGACATGCAGCGCCGAGATATGAAAGTCCTGCTGTCCCTCTTTCCTCAGATGTACGAGGATATGAAGCAGCGCGACCGAGTCGATTCCGCCTGACAATCCGAGCACGATATCTTGTCCTGGTAATACGTGGCGCTCAATGCATCCGGCTACTACCTTGACAATGTGATTGGCTGATGATGCTGACTTTTCAATGCTGAGTAAATTCTTTGAATTTGCCATGGCCCATCAGGCGTTCGTAACGCCGCTCGACAAGCTCGGCAATTGAGAGGCCCTGCAACTGCCGCAATGCATCCTGCAAAGCCTTTTTCAATGATTGGGCAGCTGTGCGTGGATCACGATGGGCCCCGCCAAGTGGCTCAGCCACAACTTTATCAACCAGCCCAAGTGTTTTGAGTCGCGATGCTGTAATGCCGAGAGTTTCCGCTGCATCTGACGCCCGCTCAGCGCTTTTCCAGAGAATCGATGCGCAACCCTCCGGAGAGATTACCGAGTAGGTCGAATACTGCATCATCAACAATGCATCTCCCGCGGCAATTGCCAGCGCCCCACCTGAACCACCTTCGCCAATGACGCTACAAATCAGCGGCACCTGCAGATCAGCCATTTCATATAGATTGCGGCCAATCGCCTCGGACTGCCCACGTTCCTCGGCACCGATTCCTGGGTAAGCACCCGGAGTGTCGATGAAGGTAAACACCGGCATACCGAATTTTTCCGCCAGTTTCATCAGGCGCAATGCTTTCCGATAACCCTCGGGACGTGGCATGCCAAAATTGCGCTGGATCTTTTCTTTGGTATCACGCCCCTTCTGATGGCCAATCACGACACAGGCTTGGCCATTGAAACGAGCCATTCCGCCAACAATCGCCTGATCATCGGCATACGAGCGATCGCCATGCATTTCAACAAAATCAGTGAATATCAGGTTGATGTAATCGAGCGTATATGGCCGTTGCGGATGACGCGCCACAAGGGCGATTTGCCATGGGGTCAGTTTGCCGTAGATATCCTTGACGAGGCCGGAGCTCTTGTTTTCAAGACGGGCGATTTCGCCGGAAATATCAACAGCGGAGTCATCCTGGACAAAGCGCAACTGCTCAATTTTTGCTGCGAGCTCCGCAACCGGTTGCTCGAAATCGAGGAAGGTGGTTTTCATGGGTGTAGATTTTACCGGAATGACCATATAAAAAGCTGACCCAAGCAAAAACGCCCCACAGATATCTGTGGGGCGTTTTTGGGTATGGATAG
>CAZOMI010000016.1:0-42793 GCA_964580925.1 uncultured Methyloversatilis sp. | reverse complement strand
CGTGCAGGCCGAGTTCAATCAGGACATGGAAACCCTGCTCAAGTGGGCCGACCAGCTGGCGCGTCTCAAGGTGATGGCCAACGCCGACACGCCGGAAGATGCTGTCCGCGCACGCGAGTTCGGCGCCATGGGCATCGGCCTGTGCCGCACCGAACGCATGTTCAACTCCACCGACCGCCTGCCGATCGTGCAGGAAATGATCCTCGCCGAAAGCATCGAGGAACGCCAGGCCGCGCTCGACCGCCTGCTGCCGATCCAGCGCAGCGACTTCAAGGGCATTTTCAAGGCCATGAAAGGGCTGCCGGTCACCGTGCGCCTGATCGATCCGCCGTTGCACGAATTCCTGCCCACTGCTGCCCAGCTCGAACTCGAAATCGCCCACCTGCACCACCTGCGTGATTCGCTGAAGGCGCTGGAAGAACTGCCCGAGACGCTCAAGCTCCTGAATCCGAAGCTCTACATGCAGTATGCCGACGGCCTGACCAAGCTGGGCCGCAGCATGTCCGACTTCAAGGACAGCCACCTCGAAGAGGATGTCATCGCCAAAAAGGAGAAGACGCTCAAGAAGGTGCGCGCGCTTTCCGAAATCAACCCGATGCTCGGCCATCGCGGCGTGCGGCTCGGCATCACCTATCCCGAGATCTACTCGATGCAGATCCAGGCGATCCTCGAAGCCGCCGCGCTGTGCGCCAAGGAGGGTATCGAGGTGTATCCCGAGATCATGGTGCCGCAGGTCGCGACGGTGGAAGAGCTGGTGCGCATCCACAGTTACGTCAAACGCATCCACAAGGTAGTCGAGCTTACGCACGGCATCAATGTCGGCTACAAGTTCGGCAGCATGCTGGAAGTGGTGCGCGCCTGCCTGCGCGCCGGGCGCATGGCGCAGGATGCGGAGTTTTTCTCCTTCGGCACCAACGACCTGACGCAGGCCACCTTCTCGTTCAGCCGCGAGGATGCCGAGAACAAGTTCCTGCCGGGTTACGTCGAGGCCGGCATCCTCATCGACAACCCCTTCGAAGTGCTGGATCAAAAAGGCGTCGGCGAGTTGATGAAGCTGGCGGTGACGGAAGGCCGCAAGACCAACCCCGACCTCAAGATCGGTATTTGCGGCGAACACGGCGGCCATCCCGGCTCAATCGCTTTCTGCCATGCCATCGGCCTGAATTACGTGTCCTGCTCCGGTCCGCGTGTGCCGATCGCGCGCCTGGCCGCGGCACAGGCGCAGTTGCTCGATCAAGGCGGCCAGGTCACGAAAAACGCCTGATGCTCGCCATCGAGATCGTCTCCGACGTTGTTTGCCCCTGGTGTTTCATCGGCAAGCGCCGGCTGGAGACGGCGCTTGCCATGGTGCGGCGGGAGTTTCCCGACTTTGCCTGCCAGACGGTCTGGCGGCCGTTTTTCCTCAATCCGGATACGCCGCCCGAGGGCGAGCCCTATCTGCCTTTCCTCGTGAACAAATTCGGCAGCCGCGAAAAGGTCGAGGAGCTGTTCGAGCGCGTGCGCGAGGCCGGCCGCGCGTATGGCCTTGACTATGCCTTCGAGAAGATCGCCCTGCGCGCCAACACGCTGAAGGCGCATCG
The DNA here is from genome assembly GCA_964580925.1 of uncultured Methyloversatilis sp. GTDB lineage: Bacteria > Pseudomonadota > Gammaproteobacteria > Burkholderiales > Rhodocyclaceae > Sulfuricystis. Next base: position 41,213 of record CAZOMI010000016.1, on the reverse strand, counting down.
CCTGCTGCACTGGGCGCAGGCCAGGGGCAATGCCGACGCGCTGATCGAAAGGCTGTTCGCCGCGCAATTCCAGCGTGGCGAAGCGGTGGGCGATCCCGAGACGCTGGTGAAGATTGCCGCCGAGTGCGGTTACGACGCCAAAGAGGTTGCGGCTTACCTGGCGTCCGATCGCGATATCGACCTCGTCCGGCAGCGCGAAAGCGAAGCCCGGCAAATGGGCATCACGATGATTCCGACCTTCATCCTGGCCGGCAAACAGATCATTGTCGGCGCCGAGGATCCGGCGATTCTCGCCGAGGGCATCCGCCGCCTGATCTGATCCACCAGCACGATGGACGACAGCGATTTCATGGGCATGGCACTGGAACTGGCGCGCCAGGCAGCGACGCTGGGCGAGGTGCCGGTCGGCGCGGTGATCGTGCAGGACGGTGAAGTGATCGGGCGGGGCTTCAACCAGCCGATCGGCCGCCGCGACCCGACTGCCCACGCCGAGGTGATGGCGCTGCGCGATGCGGCTGACCGACTCGGCAATTACCGGCTGCCCAACTGCACCCTGTATGTGACGCTGGAGCCCTGCGTGATGTGCACGGGCGCGATCATGCATGCGCGCATCGGACGGGTGGTGTTCGGCGCGCGCGATCCCAAGACCGGCGCGGCAGGCAGTGTGGTGGATCTGTTTGCGGAAGCACGCCTGAATCATCACGCCGAAGTTGTCAGCGGAGTGCGCGCGGAGGATTGCGGGGCACTGTTGTCGAGTTTTTTCGCCGCCCGGCGCGGCAGAACGGAGGTGGCCTGATGCACATCAGAATCAGCTTACCGGCGCAGACACTGGAGCTTTATGGTGCGGATAGCGAACTGCTCAGACGCTATGCCGTCTCGTCGGCGGCGAACGGCCCTGGGGAGCAAAGCGGCAGTTTCTGCACACCACGTGGTCGCCACATCATTCGCGCAAAAGTCGGCGCTGGTGCGACGGCGAATACGGTGTTCGTCAGCCGCCGACCGACCGGCGAACTATGGACGCCCGAACTCGCCGCCGCCCATCCCCAGCGTGACTGGATCCTGACGCGCATTCTCTGGCTGTCGGGCTGCGAACCGGGTTTCAACCGGCTCGGCAAACTCGACACCATGCGCCGTTATATTTACATCCATGGCAGTCCGGATGGTGTGCCTTTGGGAACGCCAAGTTCGATTGGCTGCATCCGCATGAGAAACGCCGACATCGTCGAGCTGTTCGACCGGGTGCCGCCCTATACACCGGTCGACATCGTCGAATTCCGTGTCAAAGCGGGCGACTGGAAAGCGCTCGGCGCAATCGCCATGCCCTTGCGCGAGCGTGTGTTCGTAATCGAGCAGGGCGTCCCGCTGGAGATCGAGCAGGACGAATACGATGCGTCGAGCCGCCATGTCGTCGCCTTTGGCCCGCAAAGCAAACCGATCGGCACCGGCCGCCTGTTGCCCCACGGCCACATCGGCCGCATGGCCGTCCTGCGCGACTGGCGCGGTCGCGGCGTCGGCAGCGCCCTGCTGGAAAGCCTACTTGAACTTGCCGCCAGACATGGGAAGTCCATGGTCCGGCTCAACGCCCAAACCCATGCCGCACGGTTTTACGAGCAGTTTGGTTTTGTCGCCGAAGGCGAGGTTTTCATGGAAGCCGGGATAGCGCACGTCAGCATGCACAAGGCGCTCCGGCCAGCCTGAAAAACCGCTGGATCAGGGATTCACGCACAGTCCGGGAACGCTGTCGCCGGCCCTGCCGCAGGGCGTTTGCGCGCCCGGCGCCGGATGGGGAATGCCTTCCTCGTCCATCAGCGCGGCGCGGGTTTCCCATGACAGCACGCCGCTGCGGTCCACGTCCAGACGCAATAGCCAGCCCAGTTTCCCCGCTGGCGTGTCAAAACCGTCAAAAACGAAATTGCCCAGGCTGTAGATGATCGGCTTGCCGCGATATATCTCGGCACCTTGTGTGACATGCGGATGGCCGCCGACCACCGCGTCGGCACCGGCATCGATCATCAGCCGTGCCAACTGGCGCTGGCGGGCATCCGGCGCCGGTTCATTCTCCCAGCCCCAGTGCATGAATGGAATCACCAGGTCGGCACCGGCGGCGCGTGCCGCGCGGATGTCGGCGAGCACGTGGCTGTCTTCGCTCCAGGCGATGCCCGGCCAATGGGGGCCGGCCGCGAAGCTGCGTGGCTTGAATTCGTTGTAGCCGAGCACGGCGATGGAGAGGCCGTTTTTCTCGATCCACAGCGGCGCGTGAGCCTCCGACAAGTCGCGGCCGCCGCCGAAACTGGCGATGCCGGCCTGCTTGAGGTGGTCGAGCGTTTCGAGAAAGGCGGCCTGCCCGTAGTCGCCGGAATGGTTGTTGGAAACCGCCAGTGCGTCGAAACGACCCTTGAGCACTGACAGCACGCGCGGGTGGGCGCGGAAGTTGTAGATCTTGCTGTCCATTGGCTGGCCGACGGTGGCTATGGGACATTCGAGGTTGCCGATGCGATAGTCGGCCTCGGCCAGTAGCGTGGCAAAGGGTGCCAGCGGGTCGCGGCCGGCGGCGATGGCTTTGCCGGGACCGTCGTCAAGCATGATGTCGCCGACGAAAAGCAGCTTCACCGATTCGGCGTGCACCGGCAGGATCGTGCAAAAAAATGCCAGGAGGAGGGCGCGCAGGGTCATTTGCGCAACTCGCACCAATAGTGCAGTTCGCCATCGCGCACCGGTTCATAGACAAAGTGTTGGCCGCTGAAACCGTGGCGGCCGGCATTCTGCAGTGGATAGTCAAAGTTTGCCTGGTGCAATGGCGCCGGACCGCTGTCGCGGTCGGCATACACATAGGCCTTGATCGCGGCGCCTGCCTCAAACACCAGCCGGAACAGGAAATATGAGCCCACCTGCACGGTCGGCACGCTGTACGGCGTGGTCACCGGCGCGGCTTCGATCACGCGGGTTTCACCGCCATAGGTGATGTGGCAGGCGACAGTTTGGGTTTGGGCCTGCGCCACGCTGCCGAGAAAACTTGCCAGAAACAGCCAATACTTCATTGGGGTTCCAGCCTGAAACGGAAACGCTGCCGGGTGCCGGCCTGTCCGCCGGGCAGCCAGGTCTGCTCGTCGAAGCTCGTCGTGTGCTGGGCGTCAAGTTTGATGACGGTGGAGCAGCGCGTGCCGTAGTCCGGGCTGCGGATGAAGGCGGCGGAAAGCAGCCGTTCCCATGCCAGGCTGACGCCGGTAGCCGGCAGGGACTGGTCGGGATGGATCGTAGCGTCCCGCAGCAGCCCGGACAGGGGATTTTCGTCGGGCAGGGCGTTCAGTGCGGCGGCCAGCGCCGTCTTGCCAGCGCCGACTTTTGGCCAGGGGGTGTCGAGCAGATGATTCGACAGGCCATAGACGCCCGGCGCGAGTAAATGCCGTTCGTTCGAGACGTTGCTGAAGGCCACCAGCCGGCGGTTTTCTCCGGCGACGGTGCCGAGCAGCAGGTTGAAGCCGTTGTAGTCGGCGGGGTTCAGTGTATCGAGATAGGCGTCGATGCTCATGTCACCGGTCAGAAAATCGGCGACCAGCTTGCCGCGCGAGGGTGCCCGCGGTTTGTGGCTGCCCGGATCACGGAAGTTGGTCAAGGCCGCGAAACGGCCGCTGCGCGTCATGCCCAGCCAGGTTCCGCCCGCCTCCAGATCGCGGCCGGCAAGCAGCCGCGGTTGGTCGGCCCAAAAGTCGGCGCTGGCGCTACGGCGGGCAAAGAACTCGTCGCGGTTGGCGGCCAGCACAAAGGGAAACTCGGGGTGTGCCTGCCATGCCACCAGTATCAAACACACCCCGCTTGCCCCTAATCGACTTTGTAAGGCAGGTCGAGGATCTTCAGGCGCGGGCCATCCGGCTTGCCGACATGCACCGCGCCGGTCTCGGCGCCGGAAGACTGCACCACGATCAGGTATTCGTAGCCGCCAGCAGGGGACGGCGCCGTCAGTACCACGGCACCACAATGCTGGTCGCCGGTTTCCGAGGTGTAGATATCGGAGCCGGGCGGGAAAGGCAATTCGACGCTGGCGCGATACATGCGGCGCTTGACCTTGCCCAGATAATGGGTGCGGGCGACGACTTCCTGTCCCGGATAGCAGCCCTTCTTGAAGCTGACGCCACCGACGGCCTCAACTTCATAATTGACCATATGCGGCACGAAGGCCTCCTGCGTGGCGGCGACAATGCGCGGGATGCCGGCGGCAATTTCGGCGAGATGCCAATCGCTCAACTGACCCGGTGTGCCAAGTTCACTCGCAACGTTTGCTGCTTCGCCCGTCGGGACGGCGAGCACACAGCGGTTTGCATCAAGCCGGATTGCCGTGCCACCTTGAAAATTCGCGGTACGCATCGGCTCGGCTGGACCGGTTTGGCAGCCGACCACGCCGATCAGCGTCCGTTCGCCGGAAGCATCAACCAGTTTCACCTTGCTGCGCAGCACAAACATCGAGAGTTTTTTCAGGATGCCCGGCAGAATGTCGGCCGACAGTTGCAGCAGATAATCGGATCCTTCGCGCCAGATCAGGAAACTGGCGATCAGGCGGCCCTTGGCGGTGCACAGTCCGGCATGGCGGGCCTGCCCCTCCGCCAGGTGCGTAATGTCGTTGGTCAGCAGGTTATGCAGAAAACTGGCGGCATCTGCGCCATTGACGCGGATCACGCCCTGGTCGGCGAGCGGTACGAAAAAGTTGGCGGAAATATGGGCTGAGGTCATGCGTGGTCTCGATTGGACGGGAGCGGCTATCATAGCGGCCTTCCATGAAGCGCACACCCAAAAGACTGTTTAAAAAACTGCTGCTGCTGGCCGGCCTGTGCCTGCTGGCCGTCCTCGGCTTTGCCGGCTGGATGGTCTGGTTTGCATCTGCGGCCGTCCCGCTCAAACTCAATCCCCAGGGCGTTGTGGATTTCGATATTCGTCCCGGCCTCGGCCTCAAGGGAGCGGCACAGGCAATGGCTGATGCCGGCGTTGGCATGCCGCCCTGGCAATTTTCCCTGCTTGGCCGGCTCGCGGGCAAGGATCGCAACATCCAGGCGGGCAGCTATGAAGTCGCTCCTGGCGTGACGGCGTGGCAACTGCTGCAAAAGCTGACGGACGGCGACGTGATGCAAACCCGCGTCGTCATCGTCGAGGGCAAGACGTTTCGCGATCTGCGCGCATTGCTCGACGCCCACCCCGACCTGCGGCACGACACGGCCGGACTTCCGGATACCCAGATACTAAAACTGATTGGCGCGGAGGAATCTCACCCCGAAGGGTTGTTTTTCCCCGATACCTATCTGTTCGCCCGCCAGACGAGTGATCTGGCAATTATTCGGCGTGCCTACCTGGCAATGCAGCGGCGCATGGCGGATGCGTGGGAAAAGCGAGACCCTTCCGTGCCTTACAAAACACCCCGCGAAGCCATGATCATGGCCTCGATTGTCGAAAAGGAAACCGGCGCAGCGGCGGACCGGGGCCTGGTGGCCTCGGTGTTTGCCAATCGCCTGAGGATCGGCATGCGACTGCAAACCGACCCGACGGTGATCTACGGTCTGGGGGAGAAATTCGACGGCAATCTGAGAAAGAGCGATTTGCTGGCCGATACCCCTTACAACACCTACACCCGCGCCGGACTCCCTCCCACGCCGATAGCCCTGCCGGGCATGGCCTCGATCGAGGCCGTCATGCGCCCGCCGAAAACCGACTATCTCTACTTCGTGGCGCGCGGCGACGGTTCCAGCGTCTTTTCGCGCAACCTGGAGGAGCATAATCGCGCCGTCAATAAATACCAGCGAGGTGGCAAGTGAGCAAAGGAAAATTCATCACCCTCGAAGGCGTTGATGGCGCGGGCAAAAGCACGCATCTGGGCTGGCTGGTCGAACATCTGCGCGCGCGCGGGTGTCTTGTGGTGCAAACCCGCGAGCCCGGCGGCACGCCGCTGGGCGAAAAACTGCGCGAACTCCTGCTCCACGAAGCGATGCATCTCGAAACCGAGGCGTTGCTGATGTTCGCCGCCCGCCGCGAGCACCTCGAACAGGTGATCAAGCCGGCTATTTCGCGTGGAGACTGGGTGGTTTGCGACCGCTTTACCGACGCGAGCTTTGCCTATCAGGGCGGCGGGCGGGGTTTGTCGACCGAAAAGTTGGCGCAACTGGAAACCTGGGTGCAGGGGGATTTTCAACCGGATTTAACGCTGCTGTTCGATCTGCCCATCGACATTGCGGCGCAACGCATGGCCGGAGCTGAACGGCAGCTGGATCGTTTCGAGCAGGAAAAAACCGAATTTCACGAACGCGTGCGCACCGCCTATCTGGCGCGTGCTGCCGAAATGCCGGAAAGAGTGCGCATCATCGACTCCCGACAGACGCTCAAACAAATTCAGAAACAACTTGAACAAATAATTTCAAGTGACTGATATTATATTAAATACTGAAATATGGAGTGACTTGACGGGGGCGGAAACGCGCCTGCCGCACGCCCTGTTGTTCGCCGGTGCGGCGGGGGTCGGCAAACGCGAGCTTGCGGACGCTCTGGCCGCGCGCCTGCTCTGCGAGCAGCCGCGTCAGCCGCATCAACCGGCTTGCGGAACCTGCCCCTCCTGCCTGATGTGGGCCAGTGGCCAGCACCCCGATTTCCGCCTGCTGCAACCCGATGCCGCCATCGAGGACGAAGATGCCGGCGATGCGGCGACTGCGGGTGAAGCGGGGGACAAAAAGAAGGCCAGCAAGCAGATCCGCATCCAGCAGGTGCGCGAAGTCGAAGCGTTCTTTCATGTCAGCGGCCACCGCGGCGGCGCGCGTGTCTGCATCATCGATCCCGCCGAGGCGATGAACCAGATCACGGCGAATTCACTTCTTAAAATACTTGAAGAACCTTCTGCATCATTCTATTTCATAATGATTTCTCACAGATGGAGAAAACTATTGCCGACGCTGCTGAGCCGTTCGCGCCGGGTCATGTTCGGCCGTCCGCCTGACGAGCAATCGCAGCGCTGGCTGGCCGAACGCCAGTTGGCCGAGCACGCGAAATGGCTGCCGTTCTTCGGTCATGCGCCATTGGCGGTTGCCGATGCGGCGCGAACGGGTCGCCTCAAGGCGCTGGAATCGCTCGTCGCCGACCTGCTCAAACCGCAGGAGGCGCTGGCGCAGGCCAACCGCTGGGAAAGCTTGGTGAAAGCCGATGGCGCATTGAGCATGGAAGAACTGGTCAGCACGGTACAAAAGTGGCTTTTCGACCTCGGGCAATGCGCCGTTGCCGCCCCGCCACGCTATTTTCCGCAACAAAACAAAGCCTTGTGCGGAATCGCTGCACGCCTGTCGCTGCCTGTGTTGATCCAGGCGCAGCAACAGGTGTTCCAGTTGCGCGCCTGGTCGAACCATCCGCTCAACCCGCGGCTGTTTCTTGAAGACCTTTGTGTACGGGCTTTTCGCCCTCTTGGTTTATGAACCAAAATTGTCCATTGGGGCCTCGTCATGCCCGCGTAGGCGGGAATCCATGGTCGGCGTCGAGATCGACGACGACGCCAAGCCAGCCTCGTCATTCCCGCGTAGGCGGGAATCCATGGTCTGGTAATCGTTGCGACACGCTTATGGATTCCCGCCTACGCGGGAATGACGGTGTTTTTGGGCTAATGGATAATCCGGGATGAATTTACTGGTTGATTCGCACTGCCATCTCGATTTCCCCGAACTCGCGGGAAACATCCCCGGTTTGCTGAAAACCATGCAGGAAAACCGCGTCGGCTGGGCGCTTTGCGCCGGCGTGACGCTGGAACGTTTTCCCGCAATGCTTGCCATCGTCAAGTCGCAATCCAACCTGTTCGCGGCCGTCGGAATCCATCCCGACACCGAAGAGCCGGCGCGCGAGGCCGATGTCGATACCCTGGTGGCGCTGGCGGCCGACCCGAAAGTGGTCGCCATCGGCGAAACCGGGCTCGATTACTACCGTTTGACCGGTGACCTGGAATGGCAGCGCGAGCGTTTTCGCACCCATATCAAAGCTGCCAAAATCTGCGGCAAGCCCTTGATCATTCACACCCGTGCGGCCTCGGCCGACACTTTGCGGGTGCTGAAAGAAGAGGGTGGCGATAGCGTCGGCGGCGTTTTCCATTGCTTTACCGAAGACCTGGACACCGCCCGCCAGGCGCTCGACCTCGGTTTCCACATCTCGTTTTCCGGCATCGTGACTTTCAAGAACGCGCTCCAGATCAAGGCGGTGGCGCAAATCGTGCCGCTGGACCGCTTGCTGGTGGAAACCGATTCCCCCTATCTGGCGCCCGTGCCGTATCGCGGCAAACTCAACCAGCCGGGCTATGTGCTGCATGTGGCGGAAGAGATTGCCCGCCTGCGCGAACTTCCGCTGGAAACCGTCATCGAAACAACGACCAATAATTTTTTCACGCTCTTCAGCCAGGCCAAACAATGAAAAAAATCATCACGATAATCTTGGTCAGCGCCATGCTGACCAGCATGCAACCCGCCGTTTCCGGTGTTTATGAAGACATTCTGCGCGCCGCCAACCAGAACGACACCGCCACGGTCGTCGGCCTGTTGCGGCGCGGCATGGATGTGAATACCTCGGATACCCAGGGCGCGACGCTGTTGATGATCGCCACAGAGGGCAATAACCTCGAACTGGTGAAATTCCTCCTCGACAACCGGGTGAACGCCCAGCGCCGCAACCGCCATGGCGACACCGCTTTGATGATCGCGGCGTTGCGTGGGCATACCGAAATCGTGCGCTTGATGCTGGATCGCAAGGTCGACCCTAATCATCCTGGTTGGAATGCGCTGCATTATGCGGCTTTCGAAAATCGCACTGCAATCATCAGCTTATTGCTGGCGTCCGGTGCCGAAATCAATGCGCTGGCGCCGAATGGCCAGACAGCATTGATGTTCGCCGCCAAGAACGGCCATCTCGAAACCGTGCGGGTGCTGGTCGGCTCGGGAGCCGACCTTGCACATGAAGATCCGGTTGAAGGATCGGTGCTCAGCATGGCAAAAAAGGCGGGGCATACCGATATTGCCGCGTTTTTGGTGCGCGCCGGAGCGAAGTAATTCGCGGAGCACGGCAAGGCAACACGCTGGACAGCGGCTTTCTCCGGTGTGACGAAACCTTTAACGTGAAACGTGGAACATTTTCGTGAAACACAATTCAACCACCGTCATTCCCGCCTGCGCGGGAATGACGGGTTTCATCATCAGGGGTGGCGCCTGTCGCAATGAACGTTAACATCAGGCTGTAAATTCAAGGAGTTAAAGCGTGCTCGATACATGGAAGCTGCTGGTCAATACCGATTTCCCACCCTTGCGGCGTGAGCGGCTGGAGACCTTGCAAGCCAATCTCGGCTACCGCTGCAACCAGTCGTGCCTGCATTGCCATGTCGCCGCCAGCCCCAAGCGCACCGAAGAGATGGACTGGAACACCATCGAACTGCTGCTGCATTTCGCGCAGCGGCAGGGTGTCGCGACCCTCGACCTGACCGGCGGCGCGCCCGAGCTCAACCCGCATTTCCGCCATCTGGTGGAGACGGCGCGATCTCGGGGCCTGCGTGTCATGGATCGCTGCAACCTCACCATCCTCAATGAACCCGGACAGGAAGACCTTGCCGGTTTCCTGGCGAGCCATGCGGTAGACGTCGTCGCTTCATTGCCCTGTTATCTGGAAAAAAACGTCAATAGCCAGCGCGGGGACGGTGTGTTCGAGTCCAGCCTGACAGGGCTGCGCAAGCTTAATGCCCTGGGTTACGGTCTGCCGGACAGCGGCAAGACCCTGAATCTGGTCTATAACCCACTCGGACCGAGTCTGCCGCCCAATCAGCAGCAGTTGGAAGAAGCCTACAAGGATCAGTTGGCGACACGTTACGGCATAGTTTTCAATCATCTGTTCGCATTGGCCAACATGCCGATCCAGCGATTCGGCAGTCAACTGGTGTCGCGCAACGAATTTCATGACTACATGCGCCTGCTCAAGAGCGCGCACCGCGCCGAGAACCTGCCCGGCGTGATGTGCAAAACCCTGATTTCAGTGGATTGGCAGGGTTATGTCCATGATTGCGACTTCAACCAGATGTTGAAGCTGTCGCTGGGCAGCGATGCGGGGCCGGTCCACCTGTCGCGTCTGCTCGATCATGAATTTGTCGGCCGCTCGATTCAGGTCGCCGATCATTGTTATGGCTGCACTGCCGGACAAGGCAGCAGTTGCGGCGGATCGTTAGGCGCCTCGTCATGAGCCTTGAACAATTCATGCTCGCCAACGAGTTGGCCATCCGGATCGGCTTTTTCGTTGGCGTACTTACCCTGGTTGGCCTCTGGGAGTTGGTGGCCCCCCGGCGCGTGCTGACGGCGTCAAAGGCCTGGCGCTGGTCCAGCAACCTTGGCCTGGTGGTCATCAACAGCGTGGTGCTGCGGCTGCTTTTCCCCTTGGCGGCGGTCGGCGTGGCGGCCTTCTGCGCAGAAAACGGCTGGGGACTGCTCAACCATTTCCGGGTGCCGTACGCCATTGCCGTACCTCTGGCAGTCATCGCACTGGACTTCGTCATCTGGCTGCAGCATGTCATGGTCCACGCCGTGCCGGTCTTGTGGCGGCTGCATCGGGTGCACCACGCCGATCCCGATTTCGATCTGACGACCGGAGTGCGCTTTCATCCCATCGAAATCGTGCTGTCGATGCTGATCAAATTCGCCACCATAGTTGTGCTCGGCCCGCCGGTAGTGGCCGTGGTGATCTTCGAGGTGCTGCTGAATGCCTCGGCGATGTTCAACCACGGCAACCTGCACCTGCCGGCGGCTCTGGACCGGGCCTTGCGCTGGTTCATCGTCACGCCCGACATGCATCGGGTGCATCACTCGGTCGAGGACGACGAAACCAATTCGAATTTCGGCTTCAGCCTGTCCTGGTGGGATCGTTTGTTCGGCACCTATCGGGATCAACCACGCGCTGGCCATGTGGCCATGAGCATCGGCATCCACGGTCACAGCGACCCGCACGAGGTGACGCGCCTGCCCGGCATGTTGATGCTACCGTTCCGGGGCGGGGTGGAGGAGGGAGGCTACGCCATCAACCGGCGCGACTGGTCAAAAGAGGCGCAACGCAAGCCTTGAGGGGCGGAACGCCGTATTGCCAGCGCCGACTTTTAATCCTGGAAATAGTAGCTGCCGCGCCATGCGCCATTGACATGATCGATGCTCACCCGTTTGGGAGCGACGCGCCGGAGGTTGGCGCTGTCGATCTCGATTTCCGGCTGGCGGCCGAGCTGGTCGGCAACCGCGAAGGTGCAGCGCGTGGAGGTGACCGGACGGAAGTAGATGAACAGCTTGTCGGTCGCTGCAACGGCTGGCCGGCCACGCGCATCCTCCCGGAAATGCACGAATTTCTTGACCAGGCAGGAAAAATACAACTCCATCTCGACGAAGAGCGGCGCCTCGCGTAGCTCCAGCGCACGCGCGGCGGCGGACGTCCATTCGACCAGGACGTCTTTTCCATTGATAGATACGCTTGTGCTGTTCATGGCTCAGCCTCTCCGTTTATCAAGTCTTGGTCGAAATTAAGACTTATTACTTACAAAATACAGGAAAATGGAAGTTTCTTCGCTGCAGAACGACTAATCAGCAATATCGGGCGCCGGTATCGAGTCGGCCCTGTTCAGGAGAACCCCAGTGTGAAGTCACGAAAACTGCTTTTTTTGCTGGTCATCGGCGTTCTCATCGCGCTGTATTTCATTTTCGATCTCGGCCGTTTTTTCAGCCTCGCGGTGCTCAAGGAGCAACAGGCGGCCATCGCCACCTGGCATGCGGCAAATCCGTGGCTGGCTGTGGTGTCCTATTTTGCGATTTACGTCGTGGTGACGGCCCTTTCCCTGCCCGGCGCGGCTTTGATGACGCTGGCCGGTGGCGCCATTTTCGGCCTGTGGTGGGGCACGCTGATTGTCTCATTCGCCTCCAGCATCGGCGCCACGCTGGCATTCCTCGTGGCGCGCTTTTTCTTGCGCGACTGGGTGACGGCAAAATTCGGCCGGCGTCTGGAGGCCATCGACGCCGGCATCCGGCGCGAAGGCGCGTTCTATTTATTCACCTTGCGGCTGGTGCCGGTGTTTCCCTTCTTCCTGATCAACCTGCTGTCCGGCCTGACCGCGATGAAAGCGCGCAGCTTCTACTGGGTGAGCCAGCTTGGCATGCTGGCCGGTACGGTGGTCTATGTGAATGCCGGCACCCAGCTGGCGAAAATCGATTCCTTGTCCGGCATCGTTTCGCCGGGATTACTGTTTTCCTTCGCCTTGCTGGGGATATTTCCCCTGGGGGCGAAGAAAATCGTCGAAATCGTGCACAAGAACAAGGTCTTTGCGCCCTGGACGAAGCCGCGGCGCTTCGACCGCAACCTGGTCGTCATCGGCGGCGGCAGCGCCGGGCTGGTCACGGCTTACATTGCCGCCGCGGTGAAAGCCAAGGTGACGTTGATCGAAAAACACCAGATGGGCGGCGACTGCCTGAACACCGGCTGCGTCCCCTCCAAGGCGCTGATCCGCTCGGCGAAGTTCCTCTCGCATGTCGGGCGCGCCAGGGAACTGGGCTGCCGTTCCGCCAGCGCCGACTTTTCCTTTGCCGAGGTCATGGAGCGCGTGCAGAAGGTGGTGCAGACCGTGGCGCCGCATGACTCGGTCGAGCGCTATACCGGCCTCGGTGTCGAGGTGATCGAGGGCACGGCGAAGATGGTCACGCCCTGGGAAGTGGAGGTGACGCGCAACAGCGGCGCCAGCGAACGCCTGAGCACGCGCGGCATCGTCATCGCGGCGGGCGCCCGGCCCTTCGTGCCGCCGATTCCCGGCATCGAGGACGTCGGCTATCTGACTTCCGATACGGTCTGGGATCTGCGCGAACTGCCCAGACGGCTGGTGGTGCTGGGCGGCGGGCCGATCGGGGCGGAACTGACGCAGGCTTTCGCCCGCCTCGGCGCCAAGGTCACTCAGGTCGAAATGGCGCCGCGCATCCTGATCCGCGAGGATGTCGAAGTTTCCGAGCTGGTGACCCAACGCTTCCGGGACGAGGGCATCGACGTCCTGGTCAACCACCAGGCCAAGCAATTCCTGATAGAGGAGGGCGAGAAGATCCTCATCGCCGAGCATGAGGGTCGCGACGTGCGGATTCCCTTCGATGCCGTGCTGGTCGCCGTCGGGCGCGTCGCCAACCTGCAAGGCTACGGTTTGGAGGAACTCGGCATCCCGGCCACGCGCACGGTGGAAACCAACGAGTACCTGCAAACCAACTATCCGAACATCTACGCCGCCGGCGATGTGGCCGGTCCCTACCAATTCACCCACACCGCCGCCCATCAGGCCTGGTATGCGGCGGTCAATGCGCTGTTCGATCCTTTCAAGAAGTTCAAGGCGGACTACTCGGTGATCCCCTGGGCCACCTTCGTCGAGCCGGAAGTGGCGCGCGTCGGTCTCAACGAGCAGGAAGCCAGGGAGAAAAACATTCAGTACGAGGTGAGCCGCTACGATATCGACGACCTTGACCGGGCGATTGCCGACAGTGAAGCGCACGGCTTCATCAAGGTGCTGACCGTGCCGGGCAAGGACAAGATCCTCGGCGTCACCATTGTCGGCGAACATGCCGGCGACCTGCTCGCGGAATATGTGCTGGCCATGAAGCACGGCATCGGGCTGAACAAGATTCTGGGCACCATCCACATCTATCCGACTCTGGCCGAGGCCAACAAATATGTCGCCGGCGTCTGGAAGAAGGCCCATGCCCCGCAGAAATTGCTGGCCTGGGTGGCGCGGTTTCATGCCTGGCGGCTGGGGTAGGGGAGATGCGCGGAAAATTGCTGCTGGCCGGTTGCCTGCTGCTGTCGCTGCAGGCGGTTGCTGAACCGCTCTGGGTGGGCAAGTTCGCGGCAACGGCGGATGCATTGCCCGCGCCCTGGCAAGTCGAGCAATTGAACAAAAATATTCCGCCAACCCGCTACCGGCTGCGCGAGTGGGATGGCGTCATGGCGGTCGAGGCGCATGCGGTCAAGAGCATGGCGCTGCTGGCCCGTCCCGTCAGCGTCGACCTCGCCAAAACGCCAATCCTGTGCTGGCGCTGGCGCATCGATGCACCGCTGAAAACCGCCGACATGACGCAAAAGAGCGGTGACGACTATGCGGCGCGCGTCTACCTGAGCTTCGACGTGCCGCCCGACACGCTCGGCCTTGGCACGCGCATCGCGCTCGGCCTGGCGCGCAGCCTGCACGGCGGACAGGTGCCGGATGCCGCGATCAACTATGTCTGGGACAATCGCCAGCCGGTCGGCACCTGGCAGGCGAATACCTACACCGAGCGCGCCCGCATGCTGGTGTTGCGGTCGGCTGCGGGGCTGGCGGGGCGCTGGGTCGATGAACGCCGTAACGTCAGCGCCGACTTTCTGCGCGTCTTCGGCCATGCGCCCTCACGGCTGACCGGACTCGCCATCGCCACCGACACCGACAATACCGGCGAGGAAGCGCGCGCCGGCTTTGCCGATTTCCGCTTTGTCGAACGGGCCGGCGACTGCCCGGCAACATGACGCCAGACCGACCCGCCCTGTCGATCATCCTGCCGATGCTCAACGAGGCCGCCGGCATCGTCGGGTGCTTGCAGGGGCTGGCGCCGCTGCGTGCGGCCGGGGTCGAAGTCATTGTTGTCGATGGCGGCAGCACGGACGACAGCGTGGCACTCGCCACGCCATTCGCCGACCGGGTGGTGAGTGCCCCGCGCGGACGCGCCAGCCAGATGAACGCCGGCGCGGAGATGGCTCAAGGCAAAGTGCTGCTGTTCCTGCACGCCGATACCCGCCTGCCGCCAGAGGCCGACCGACGGGTCGGCCAGGCCATCGCTGCCGGGCGACAGTGGGGGCGCTTCGATGTGCGCATCGTGGGGAAATCCCGCTGGCTGCCCGTGGTGGCGGCCATGATGAACTGGCGTTCGCGCCTGAGCGGAATCGCCACGGGCGATCAGGCGATGTTCGTGTTGCGCGACAAGTTTCGTGCCGTCGGCGGCTTTCCCGAAATTGCGCTGATGGAAGACATCGCGTTGTCGCGGCGGTTGCGCGACAGCGGCCGGCCGGCCTGTCTGTCGGCGCGGGTGACAACCTCGGGCCGGCGCTGGGAAACGCAGGGCGTCTGGCGCACGATCCTGCTGATGTGGCGCCTGCGACTGCGCTATTTTCTTGGCGCCGATCCTCGGCAACTGGCAATCGAATATGGCCAATACACCAGTAAAAACTGATGTGGCCGGAGCTGTCGGCGTCGCCATCCTGGCGCGTGCGCCGATCCCCGGCCAGGTCAAGACCCGGCTGATTCCCGCACTGGGCAGCGCAGGCGCCGCGCGCTTTCAACACTGGCTGTTGCAGCGCACGGTGCACATGGCCCTGGCCGCCGATATCGGCCCGGTCAGCCTGTGGTGCGACGGCGCTCCCCGGCATCCAGACTTCGCCGTCTGTCACTCGTTCGAGCGGGTGACCGTGCGCCAGCAAGTGAGCGACGATCTGGGCATGCGCATGCTGACGGCTTTGCAAGAATCGCCAAACCCGCAAGGCACTCTCGTCATCGGCACCGATTGTCCGGTCATGACCGCCCGGCACCTGCAACTGGCCGCGCAATCCCTGCGCGACCATGACGCCGTCGTGCTGCCGGCCGAGGATGGCGGCTATGTGCTGATCGGCATGAAAGCGCCCGATCCACGGCTGTTTCAGGGCATTCCATGGGGATCGGACCAGGTCATGGCGCAAACCCGGCTGCGCCTGGCCGAACTCGGCTGGCATTGGGCGGAACCGGTCAGCTTGTGGGATGTCGATCGCCCCGCCGACTTCGAGCGCCTTGCCGCATTGATGCCGGGTTTACGTGCCGATCTGCTCCGGCAACACGGCAATCGCTCCAACTCGCCGTAGAATCCGGGTCTTCCCGCCGATCCGGCCACGCTCATTTTTGCAGCAGTCATCGTCAAGCATGCATCAAGAATCCGAAAACCTCATCGAAATCGAAAACCTGCACTTCTCCTACGGCGAACGGAAAATCTTCAACGGCATCAATCTGAAGATTCCGCGCGGCAAGGTGGTGGCCATCCTCGGCGTCGGCGGCTCGGGCAAGAGCACGCTGCTGCGCCTGATCGGCGGGCAACTGCAGCCATCACAGGGCAGCGTCAAGGTGGCGGGCCAGACGGTCCACAAGCTGGATCGCCACCAGCTTTTCGCATTGCGGC
Organism: uncultured Methyloversatilis sp.; assembly: GCA_964580925.1. Taxonomy (GTDB): domain Bacteria; phylum Pseudomonadota; class Gammaproteobacteria; order Burkholderiales; family Rhodocyclaceae; genus Sulfuricystis. The sequence goes on along the minus strand of CAZOMI010000016.1, from coordinate 25,005 downwards.
GGGACATGGGCATGATGTTCCAGGCCGGTGGTCTGTTCAGCGATCTCTCGGTATACGAAAACATCGCTTTCCCGATGCGCGAACTCACCGACCTATCGGAAGAGTTGATTCACGATCTGGTATTGATGAAGCTCCACGCGGTCGGCCTGCGCGGCACGTCCAAGTTTATGCCCAATGACCTCTCGGGCGGCATGGCGCGCCGCGTCGCCCTGGCCCGGGCCATCGCGCTTGACCCGCTGCTGACGATGTACGACGAACCGTTTGCCGGTCTCGATCCCATCTCGCTCAACGTCATCGCCCAGTTGATCCGCAAGCTGAACGATGCGCTGGGCGGCACATCGATTGTCGTCACCTACGACGTCACCGAATCGCTCAAGGTCGTCGACTACATCTACCTGATTCACAACGGTGTGGTCGAGGCGGAAGGTACGGCCGAGAAATTGCTGGCCTCCAAGGACTCGGTGGTGGCCCAGTTCATTCACGCCCAACCGCATGGCCCGATCCCTTTTCACATGGCAAGCCCGCCATATCGGGAAGATCTGGGCATTGCCGGCGCGTGACGTTATCGCCTCGGGAAGGTTAACGTGAAACGTGGAACAATTTCGTGAAACACAATTCAACCACCGTCATTCCCGCGTAGGCGGGAATCCATGCTGTGGTGGTCAGACTGATGGACCATGGGTTCCCGCCTTCGCGGGAATGACGGGTTTCATCATCGGGGGTGGTGTTTGCCACCATGAAAGTTAGCCAGTTACTCCAGGGGCGGCGGCATGGGCGATGCGGACCAGGTCGATCAAGGTATCTGCCCCCGTCTTGTGCATGATCCGCGCCCGGTGAATTTCCACGGTGCGGTGGCTGATGCCCAGACGTCGGGCGGCTTCCTTGTTGGACAAGCCCTCGACCGCCAGCGCCATTACTTCGTGTTCGCGTTCGGTCAGGCTGGCAATGCGCTCCGTCGCCGACTGACTCGCTGCGGCAACACTGTTCAAGCGATCGCTTTCATCCAGAGCCATCCGCACGCTTTCCAGCAGTGTTGCTCCGCTGACCGGCTTGGTCAGAAAATCGACAGCACCATGTTTAATGGCGCGCACACTCAGCGGAATGTCGCCGTGGCCGGTGAGGAAGATGACCGGCAGCAAGATGCCACGCCGTGCCAATTCGGCCTGCAATTGCATGCCATCCATGAACGGCATGCGGATGTCGACGATGGCGCAACAGTGTGGCCCGGGCTGGCAATTTGACAGAAACGTCTCCGCGTTGTCGAAGGTTTCGACATGGAAGTCCTCCTGCTCGAGCAACAGCGACAACGATTCGCGCACGGCGTGATCGTCATCCACTACATATATCCTGGCTTGGGTGTTCATGGCGCAAAGGGCAGGGTGAAGTGGAACCGCGCGCCGGTACCGGGCGTCAGTTCAGCCCAGAGCTGACCGCCATGGGCTTCGATGAGGGCACGGCTGATCGCCAGACCCAGTCCGATACCATCGCGCTTGGTGGTGAAAAATGGCTCGAATATTCGCTGCAGCCTCTCCTCCGAAAGGCCCGGGCCGCTGTCCTGAATGGTGACGTGCGCCATGCGCAGCTCCGCATGGGTGCGCACGGTGATCAGAATGTTTTCTGCCTCCCTGCCGACATTGCGCATGGCCTCGACGCCGTTGCTGAGCAGGTTGATCAGCACCTTCTTCAACTGCAGAGGATTCGTCATTACCGGAGGCAGCCCCGGTTCCAGGTCCAGTATCGGACGGAATCCGCCATAACCGCTTTCCTCGGTGGCGGCAATCGCTTCTGATATCACGCTGTTGAGGTCGACGGAGCCCGGCGTGACGTCGCCCTTGTGCAGGAAATCGAGCAGTTGATGCAAAGTTTGGCCGGCGCGCTGAGCTTGTTCCATGGCGCCTTCGAGCGCCCGCGACAACTTCTCGGGACTCTTCGCCCCGCTGCGCAGCATACGCAGTGCCGCTTCGCTATAAGCGGAAATCGAGACCAGCGGCTGGTTCAACTCGTGGGCAATCGCCGCGGCCGTCTGCGCCGCCACCTGTTGATTGACCAGCGCATCCATCTCGTTGCGCCGCCTCCGCAGTTCATGCTCCAGGTGTTTTCGCGGGGTGATATCCCGGAGCGTCCCGATCAGGCGGACAGCGCGCCCGCCCTGGAAGATGCATTTGCCGTTGGCTGCAATCTGCCGGATAGTGCCGTCGGCATGGCTGACGACGCGGTATTCGGCCTCAAATTCGCCGTTGCCATCGGGATCCAGGGCGCGCCCGATGGCGGCAGTCGTTGCCGCGCGGTCATCCGGGTGAACGCCCGTCATGAACGTGGCGTAACTGACCAGGTCATCGGGGCCGACGCCCCAGAGTTCGCGAGCCCTGTCATCCCATATGAGCCGGCCGCTGGCGATGTCGCGATCGAAGATGCCCAGGCCTGCCGCGGTCTTCGCCAGACGGAGACGATCTTCACTGGCATGCAACTCAGCCAAAGCCTGTTTGTAGGCAGTGATATCGCTGAGCGTGAGGCGCAGCCACGGTGGGGCATCGTCGGACTGAACCAGGTGGCTGTCGAGACGGACATGGATGATCGTCTCGTCTTCGCGCTGGAGGTGCAGTTCATGACTTTCTTGCCCGCCATGCCGCAGCCTGTAGGCAAATTTCCCCTGCCATTCGGGTATATCCGCCGCTGCCACGAAACGGTCGAAACGCTGACTCAGCAATTTCTTGCGGTCGGCACCGAGCATCGTTGCACCGGTGCGATTGATTGCGCTGATCAGTCCGCTTGCACCGAGGGTGAGGTAGCCGACCGGGGCGAATTCGTACAGATCAAGATAGCTGTCACGCGATTTTTCCAAAATCAGCTGGGACCGACGCAAGGCCTCATTCTGCATCTCCAGTTTGATCTGGTGGACCTGAAGCTCATGCAGCAGGTGTTCGGCGGACCAGGCCGATAAATCATCCTGCGGACTGCGGGTCAGCCGCTGTTCCGCCAATGCCCTCAATTGTGGTTCGGAGAGCGAGGAGAAAGGATCTTTTGTATTCATGGTGCCTCCCGGATGCGGTGGGCCTTCCTTGGCCAGGCCGGCATTTCCATGTTCCAGCGAGGCATTCTGATGATTCCGGAGATGATCAATTGATCAACATAAATCATCTGCGCCCACCGCGTCAATAACCATTTCGTTGTAGGGGTTTGCCCTTACGTGTCAGCACATATTTAACTCATTACGATCGCTCGGTAGGATGGCCCGCGTAATAGTGTCGACATCAAAAGTTCATCATGATCGCCTAGCATCGTCATGCTTCCACAATCTTCTCAAACTGGAGACGAAAATGCGTTCAGTGACACCAAAAAGCAAGATCGGCGGCAAGGCCGTGCCTGGCGAAAATATGACAGGCAAAGCTAACCCCGAGCTCAAGGATGAGTGCTTCGACAGTATCGCGACTGGCGCCTATTACATGGCGGAAGCACGTGGTTTTACCAGCGGCCAGGAACTCGATGACTGGCTGCAGGCCGAGTCGGAATTCAACCAGAGGAGGGCTGGCTAATGCACGCCACGCATAGCGTCAGAGGAAATCCCGAAGGGCAAGCCAAAACAGGGCACGCCCACATCACGACACGCGACAGGGATGAAGCACCGGTGTTGATGCTGGATGAACACGGGATGATTTGCGATTGTAATTCCAGTTGCGAGGCACTGTTTGGCTACGACCGCGGCGAATTGCTGGGTGAGCATATTTCGCTGCTATTGCCACAATTGGACGCTCGGGAGTTGATGCGCGATGGCCAGCCCAATCCGCGTCTGCGTTTTCTGTGTCGCGTCAGTCACTCGTTCCAGGCTGTCTCCAGCGACGCCGAGAAATTTCCCTGCGATCTTTTTCTCAACGTCATCAACTGGGAGGGGCGCGACTGCCTGTCCTTGATTGTGCATCCGGTGCTGAAATCCTCGTCGCCGATGTTGATGGGGACCGCTGGTTGACCGAAACGGCGGTAGCGATTTCCCTCGGCTTCCCGTGCGCGGGAAGTCGGGCGCGTCGTGTCAATCGCGAAACGCACCCTACGCCGAGAATTCCCGCTCTTTATAATTTGACATAATATAGATTATCCGAACTTAGAAAAGGATGACTGGCTAGATGCCAAGTAACGAATGATGGCTCTTTAAGGCAGTCAACTGCCGCTCGAGTTTTGTGGCTACACCGTCCGCTGACCCTTGATGCGTACCAGCCAGCTTTGCCACGCGCCGAAGGGATCCTGTGCGTAGGGATCCTTCCAGCCGATGTAATCCCAATGTCCCACATGCAGGGAAAGTGGCACCACTGCGGCCGTCGGGTCCAGCGTCTGCCGCAAGCGGCTGAGTTGCCGGTCGGCCGGCAGACAGATCGATCAATCTTCGGAGGTATACAGTTCGACCAGTGCCGCCGTCATCGGCCCGCTACTCACCGCGCAGGCGGCGCATATCCGGCGGGAGGGCCGCGAACGCCGTGGCAAGCAGGCAAAGCGCCAACCCCTGCGGGCGCCAGTTGCGGTGGCGGGCAGGTTTTGCTTGCATCATTTACTTGGCGCCCCAGACTTCCTTGATCCGGTTATCCCGCCCGCAACTGCTGCGGTAGTAGCTGTAGCGGAGCGGATTCTTGATGTAGTAATCCTGGTGGTATTCCTCTGCCGGATAGAAAGTTGAAGCAGCAGCGATTTCCGTGAAGATCCGCGGCAGCTTGCCGCTTTTCAGCAATGCATCGCGGCTCGCTTCGACGATCTTGCGCTCCTCCTCGTTCTGCCAGTAGATGCCGCTGCGATATTGTGTGCCGACGTCGCAGAACTGGCGGTCTTTCACTGTCGGATCGATATGCCGCCAGAAATATTCGATCAGTTGCGAATAACTGATCTTCGTCGGGTCGTAGGTGATGCGCACCGCTTCGGTATGGCCGGTGCTGCCGGCACTGACCTGTTCGTAGGTGGGATTGCGTGTCCGCCCGGCGGTATAGCCGGATTCCGTGGCGATCACGCCCGGCAGCTTGTTGAAGTCGGACTCCACACACCAGAAGCAGCCGCCGGCAAGGATGGCAGTCGCTGTCGTTGCTGTCGCCGCTGTGGCGGGTTTCACACCTTCCGTAACTTTGGTTGGCTGCGCACCCACCACATAGCCGATGCTGCCGAACAACAGCACTGCAGCAGTTGCCAGGCCGGCCAACTTCAATTTGTTTTTCATGTCCGCAGTTCCGGCAGTTTTTCAGCACGCGGCACGAATTTCAGCGCCACCCCGTTGTTGCAATAGCGCTTGCCGGTCGGCTGTGGGCCGTCATTGAAGATGTGGCCCTGGTGCCCGCCACAACGCGAACAGTGGTACTCGGTGCGTGGATAGATCAACTTGAAATCGGTCTTGGTGCCGACGCCACCGCCGGGTAACGGCTCCCAGAAACTCGGCCAGCCGGTGCCGCTTTCATATTTCCGGCTGCTGTCGAACAGCGGTTGGTTACAGGCAGCGCAGACGTAGGTGCCATCCCGCTTTTCCTGGTTCAACGGGCTCGAGCCGGGGTATTCCGTGCCATCTTCGAACAACACGTGATACGCCGATGTCGGCAGCAAGGCAGCCCATTCGGCTTTGGTCTTTTTCACAACGGGTCCGGAACTATCCTTCGCCCGCGTCAAGCCAACGCCGACCATGGGTAATGCGGACAAACCCAACAACCATTTCAGTGAACGACGACGATCCATGATTTCCTCCGTCATAAATAACAAATGACACTTTTCTGTAGCGGCCGTTCCGTTTGCAGAAAAATGACAGGCTATTCTTGGGCTGATCAGACGGCGCATCCGCGTAAAATTCATTTGGCACGCCGCGACAGGTTAATAAGCAATTCGCTGGAAACTGGCGAATGGTTACACGCTGGTTCACAATTCGCCATTGGCCCGATTATTCGATCTTTTTCCGCATCGCTGTAACCAAAGGCGCCGAGACAACGAATGCCAGATGTGAACCGGCTGAATGCTGGTGAGGATCATTTCAGGAAACTGCTGATGCGCGGTCTTGCCGGCGATGAGCCGGCCTACCACGAGTTTCTGCAGGCACTGAGCACGCATTTACGCGGCTTCCTGCTGAAGCGTCTCGCCAGTTTGCCGGACGAGGTGGAGGATCTAGTGCAGGAATCATTACTGGCCATACATAACCAACGCCACACCTACGACGCCCAGCAGCCGGTGACGGCATGGATTCACGCAATTGCGAAATACAAGCTCATCGACCTGCTGCGGCGGCGTGAGCGGCGCGACCTGCTGACCGATTCGCTGGACGACGACGCCAGCCAGTTCAAGCTGGCGTCCCCGGCAAACGCCGAAGCGGCCAGCGACGCGCGCCGCGATCTCGGCAAGCTGCTGGAGCAATTGCCCGACGGGCAGCGCCTGCCGATTGTCCATATGAAGCTCGAAGGGCTGTCGGTGGCGGAAACCGCCCGGCTCACCGGCATGTCGGCATCGGCGGTCAAGGTGGGGGTACATCGCGGCCTGAAAGCCCTGGCCGCAATAATCAGGAGCGACACTTGAGAACTGACGATTGGGTGACCATGCTGGCGACCGGCGCCGGCGCAGTAGAGCCGCACCAGGCGGCGCGCCGCTATGCCATCGCTATTGGCTGCGGCATTCTGGTTGCGACGCTGTTGATGCTTGCCCTGCTCGGTCCGCGTCCCGACCTTGCCGCTGCGGCCATGCTGCCGATGTTCCTGGTCAAGATCGTGTTCGTCACCAGCTTTGCCGCGATCAGTCTGTTCATCTCCCTGCGGCTGGCGAAACCCGGCCTCCGCCTGGCCTGGCTGCCCGGTGCGCTGGCCGCACCGGTAGCGGCAATCTGGCTGCTCGCTGCGGTGGTGCTGATCCGGGCCGCCCCGGCACAGCGCAGCGCGATGTTTTTTGGCGACACCTGGAATTCCTGCCCGTTCCTGATCGCCCTGTTGTCCGCACCGGTGTTTGTTGCCATGGTGTGGGCAATGCGGGGGCTTGCCCCGACGCGCCTGCGCCATGCCGGCGCGGCTGCGGGACTGTTTTCCGGCGCCATCGGCACCATGGTCTACAGCCTGCACTGCCCGGAAATGGCCGCACCGTTCATCGGCTTCTGGTATCTGCTTGGCATGCTGATTCCGACCGCGGCCGGCGCCCTGCTCGGCCCGCGCCTGCTACGCTGGTAAATCGAAGATATCCATTGACAGGCTGCCGCCGCGGCGCAAAACTGCCTGCCGTTTTGCTGCTCCGGAGCCTCCCTTGGAACTCACCGCCCTGCTCGACCATCACGCCCGCTATCGGCCGGATGCCACCGCCGTCGTCTTTGCCGGGCAGCGACTCGATTACCGCAGCTTCAATGCCCGCTGCAATCGTACCGCCAACCTGCTGCTGTCACTCGGCATCGGCAAGGGCGAGCGCGTGGCGACATTCCTGCCGAATACCCTGGAATTGCTGGAACTCTACTGGGGCTGCGCCAAGATCGGTGCGGTTGTCGTGCCGCTGTCGCCGCTGCTCACCGGCAGCGGCCTGGCGGGACTGCTCGACGATGCCGGCGCGGTTTGCCTGGTCACCCAGCAGTCACTGCTGCCGGTCGTCGAAGCGATATTGCCGCGCGCCACGCTTGATCGCGCGCGCATCCTGCTGATCGACGCCACCCTGCCCGACTGGGGCAGCTATGCCGTGCTCGCCGCTGCCGCAGCGGAAACCGCGCCGCCACCCGCCGGCGTGACGCCTGACGACCTGTTCAACATCATGTACACCTCGGGCACCACCGGCCTGCCCAAGGGCATCATGCACAGCCATCGCGTGCGCGCCATGTATGCGCTGACGCTCGGCCCGGCCTGGCGCATGACACCAGAATCGGTGGTGCTGCACACCGGCGCGATCGTCTTCAATGGTGCCTTCGTCACCCTGATGCCAACCTTCCATCTGGGCGCCACGTACATCCTGCACCGCCAGTTCGACACGGCGGCGATGCTCGACACCATCACCCGCGAAAAAGTCACCCACATCATGGTCGTGCCGGCGCAGATTGCCGCCCTGCTCGATGCCCCGGAATTCGCTGCCGGCAAACTGGACTCGCTGCAGATGATCCTGTCGCTCGGCGCACCGCTGCCGCAGGCACGCAAGGACCAGCTCAACCGCCTGCTGCCCGGGCGCTTTCATGAACTCTACGGCCTGACGGAAGGTTTCGTCACCATCCTCGACAAGTCTGATGCCGTGCGCAAGGCCGGCTCGGTCGGCTGCCCGCCGGTATTCAGCGCGGTGCGCATCGTCGATGAGGCCGGCCGCGAATTACCGGTCGGCCTGGCCGGCGAAATCGTCGGACGCGGCCCGCTGGTCATGCAGGGCTATTGGGGCAAGCCGGAACTCACCGCGCAGACCCTGCGCGACGGCTGGATCCATAGCGGCGACATCGGCTATCTCGATGAGGAAGGCTATCTGTACCTGGTCGACCGCAAGAAGGACATGATCGACTCGGGCGGGGTCAAGGTCTATCCGCGCGACATCGAGGAGATCGCCGCCGGCCACCCGGCAATTGCGGACGTGGCGGTGTTCGGCGTACCCGACGAAAAATGGGGCGAGACCCCCGTGGCTGCGGTGGTGCTGAAAGTCGGCGCTGGCGCGACGGCGGAAGAATTGCGTGACTGGATCAACGCGCAGGTTGCCGCCCGTTATCAGCGCGTCAAGGCCGTGACCATCCTGCCGGAATTCCCGCGCAATGCCGCCGGCAAGACACTCAAGCGCAACATGCGCGATCCCTACTGGGTTGGGCGCGAAACGAAACTCTGAGAAGACAGTGACTCGGTTCGCGGGCCGAACGCACAGCCGGCTATTTTTTGGGAGCGGCCCAGCGGGTGCCGTCGATGGCCTGCAATTGCTCCACCGCGCGCCCCAGCTTTTCGCGGCTTCGCTGCGCGAGCCAGTCGAGTACGCGACCGGTCACATCGCGCGCCGCCAAGATGCCTTCATCGATGGCATCCAGCCGGGTGGTGAAATCTGTTGAGATCAGGTCGCGGGTTTTCGGAGTGATCTTGACATCGGACAACTCCAGCTCCTGATGTGCCAGGTGATTCATCATGATGTCGAGCGACTGGCCGACGATGCCGGCCGTCGTGGCAAGCCGTTCGTTATCCACGGGACGATTGGCGATATCCACGGCAATCACCAGATCGGCGCCGAGGTCGCGCGCCACCTTGACCGGCACGGGACTGACCAGTCCGCCATCGACGTATTCGCGACCGTTGATGCGCACCGGCTGGAAAATGCCGGGAATCGAACTGGAAGCACGCACCGCCATGCCGGTATTGCCACGGGTAAACACCGCCATCGTCCCGTCGCCGAGATCGGTCGCCACCGCCGCGAATCGGATCTGCAGTTCCTCGATGGAACGGTTGCCGAGTTTCTGATTGACGAAATCCTGCAGGCGCTCGCCCTTGACGAAGCCGCGATCAGGAAAGATCAGATCGCGCAACTCCTCTTCTTTCATCTCGCCCGCCAGCTTTTCAAGCGCGGGAACATCGTAACCGCCGGCATACAGGGCGCCGACGAAGCTGCCAACGCTGGTGCCGACCACGATATCCGGGTGGATGCCGTTGGCGGCAAGTTCCTTGATGACGCCGATGTGGGCAAAGCCGCGCGCCGCCCCCCCGCCCAGCGCCAGGGCGATTACCGGTCGCCCGCCAGCCTTGACCGGTTCGACAGCAGCCACTTCTGGCGGTATGACATTCTGATAGACGAGCGGCTGGCTGGCGCAGCCCGCCAGCAGCAGGGCAGCCAGCAGTGTCAGCGGGTACTGCCAGAGGCTGCGAACATGAACCTGCGGAGACCTTGTGTTCATCGACTTAACCATGGGATCCTGCCGTCGGAGCGGCCAGGGACGTCAGGACATTTTCATCCTGGTGCGTCATGGCAACCGCTATCGCAGCGCAACATTAAAAATGCCACCGCGACTGTCATCTGGTTTTGGAATGCGAAAGAAACACCGCCGGGCCACGACGATGCCAAGGATTACGATCAGTTGCATGGGTTTTCCTGTTCTGGCGGATGAGCGGACAGGAATGTCCGCACAGCGATTGGGTCAATGATAACCCAGGGGGTCAATGCCAGAATAAAACATCAATTGTTTCAATTTGTTGCGAAATTCCAAGGGGCATTCAGCCTGCTCCGTTCGGACATGCTCCGCTAAAACCCAGTCCGAGCATATCTCCTGCGGTTCCCGTATGGTGTTTCCGCTGCGCCAGGTCATCGGCACGTTCGACCCGGTTGCGACCACTGCGCTTGGCTTCGAGCAGGGCAGTATCGGCCAGGTTGATCAGTTCGGTTGAGGTGCAGGAATCCGGGAATGCGGCAATCCCGGCGCTGAAACTGGCACGCAACGAACCTCCGCTGTGGGCGTGTGGCAATTTGGCGAAGTCGCTGCGAATGCGATCAATGACTACCCATGCTTCATCGGGACCGACATCGGGGAGGGCAAGCACGAACTCTTCGCCACCGTAGCGACCGATGAGGTCGCTTCCCCGCAAGCGTCCCTTGAGCAGCCAGGCGAGGCTGCGGATCACCTGATCGCCCACCGGATGCCCGTAGTTGTCATTGACTGACTTGAATTTATCGATATCCAGCATGGCGACGCACAGTTTGCCATCGGGCGGCAGCGTGGCCAGCATGGCATCGAGCCTGGCCTTGGATGCGGTGTGCGTCAACAGCCCGGTGAGGCCATCGTTACGGCTGCAACGCTGCATTTCCCGATGGCGCTCGATCGTGGTTTTCAGGGTGGCGGCCAGTACCACCGGGTTGAAGGGCTTGGTCAGGAACTGGTCACCGCCCAGTCGCAGAGCTTCGACCTGCAGGGCGATGTCGGTTTCGCTGGACAGGTATACGATGGGAATCGATTGATAAGCCGGTAATTGCCGCAATACCCGCGTTGCCTCGACACCATTGCAATGCGGCATGTACATGTCCATCAGCACCAGATCCGGACGGTAGGCATCCAGGGTGGCGAGTAACTCAGATGGATCGATGATGACTTCGCACTGGATGCCATTTTGATTCAAGGCACGCTGAATTTGCGCCACCGCCACCCGCGAGTCTTCGACCACCAGCACCTTGAAACTTTCCTGTTCGCGGGTCTGGATGAAATCGAGGATTCTGGACAGCAGGTTGGCGGCTTGTTCTTCGCGCTGAATGGTGATATCGATGCCGGCGCGCATCAGGGTGACCATGACATCGAGTTCGCGCGGCACGCCCACATAAAACAGCTGGGTGGCGGGACAACTGGCGCGCGCCCGCTTGATCAGGGCCAGTTTCCCATCATCGATATGCTCATCGCTCGGGACGAAGATGATGGCAAATGGCGCTTCACGCTGGGGCAGTGGTTCATCCCAACGCGACGCGACCACCCGGAACCCATAGAACGACAGTTGCTCGCGCAGCCTCTTGGCCCAACCGTTTTGCAGCTCGACGACCATCCACACGGTACGCGGCCTGACCCATTCCGGCATGCCGATCGAGGTCATTGCTTCGTTGATGCGTTTCCCGGCATCGACAGCGGCAAGGCGCGCGGTACGGATGGCGCCAAGCAGGGGACCGACCCGCTGATCCAGTGCAGTCACACTTTGAGCGGCGAGCGGGTGCGTGGAGGGGTCGCCAAACAACGCCAGCGCGGCGTTTTCCAGGCTCTCGCACTGGCGCACCAGACCCGGCAGTCGGAGGCGATTCAACTGTTCTGCCAGACTGTTAAGGGAGAGGGTGAACTCGACAAAATGATCGAATGAACCGTCAATGCGATAGGCCTGCCAGCGCTGCTGGACAGCTTCGATATGACTCCCGACATCGTGCGGCATGGACTGTCATGACCTCCTTGGAGACAGGGATTATAGGAGCGCCGTACCCGATGCGGGGCATTTCATCCCGCCAGCGCCGACTTTTATCGGCTGGCCCGCCAGGCCAGCCTGATCCTGTTGCTCGGGCACGACGTCATCCTATATGCCCAGCATTTCCCGCGCATGCTGGCGTGTGGTGTCGGTGATTATCACGCCACCCAGCATGCGGGCGACTTCCTCGATGCGCCCTGCCGTGTCGAGCGGCGTGACGCGACTGACGGTGGCGACGCCGCCATTCTCGCTGCGGGTTTCCTTGGCGATCGACCATTGCCAGTCGGCGCGCGCCGCGACCTGCGCCAGATGGGTGACGCACAGCACCTGGCGGTCCGCGCCGAGTTGCTTGAGCATCTGGCCGACGATTTCGGCGACGCCGCCACCGATGCCGACGTCGACTTCATCGAAGATCAGCGTGCCGACCGCGTGGGACTGGCTGGCGATGACCTGCAGGGCGAGGCCGATGCGGGAAAGTTCGCCGCCCGACGCTACCTTGGCGAGTGGTCGCAGCGGCTGGCCGGCATTCGCGGTGACCAGAAACTCGACGGCTTCGCGCCCGTAAGAAGCTGCTTCGGCGAGCGGCGACAAGGCCACCTCGAAACGGCCGCCGGCCATCGCCAGTTCCTGCATGGCGGCACTGACGGCCTTGCTCAGCGCTGTTGCAGCGCGGCTGCGTTCGGCAGTGAGGCGCTTTGCCAGATTGCCGTAAGCCGCCGCCGCATGTTGCTCGCGCTCGGCCAGCGCCGCGGGGTCGGCGGCGAGCGTCAGTTCATCCAGCCGCGCTGCCAGGTTGTCATACACGGCTGACAACTCTTCCGGCGCGGCGCGGTGCTTGCGCGCCATCTGCGTCACGGCATCGATGCGCGCGTCGAGTTCGGCCAGGCGGGCAGGATCGAGATCGAGCCGCTCGCGATAGCGCCGTAGCGCCAGCGCCGACTCTTGCAACTGGATCAGCGCACTGTCGAAAAGCTCTGCGGCTTCGCCCAACGCAGTATCGTAGGCGGTCAATTCCGTGAGCCGCACGCTGGCATGCTGCAAGGCCGGCAGCGCTGCAGCGCCGTCACCCTGGCCTTCGTCAAGTACAGCCAGTGCGGCATCGCTGGCTTCGAGCAGGCTGGCGGCATGGGCGAGCCGGCGCTGTTCCTGCTCGGTTTCCTGCCATTCCTGCGCATCGAATGCCAGTGCGGCGAGTTCCTTGACCTGCCATTCAAGCAGTTCGCGTTCGCGTGTGCTGGCCTCAACATCCTTTTCCGCGGCCTGGCGCGCCGCGCTGGCGTTGCGCCAGACGGCATGAGCGGCGGCGACTTCCTTTGCCAATGCCTGGGCCCCGGCATGCGCATCGAGCAAGGCGCGCTGGGCATCGACGCGCAGCAGAGAGTGGTGCGCATGCTGGCCGTGGATATCGGCCAGGAAATCCGCCGCTTCACGCAATTGCCCAAGCGTTGCCGCCGCGCCGTTGAGGTAGGCCCGCGAACGACCGCCGGCATCGACGATGCGGCGCAGGATGCAGGTGTCGGAGTCGAAATCGTTGGCCGCCAGCCAGTCGGCCAACGGCGTGCCGGGCGTCACGGCGAATTCGGCGGAAACCTCGGCCTTCTCGGCTCCGGCCCTGACCAGGCTGCCATCGCCGCGTTCGCCGAGCGCCAGCGACAGCGCATCGACGAGGATCGACTTGCCCGCGCCGGTTTCGCCGGTCAGCGCGCCAAAGCCGGCCGCGAACTCAAGTTCGAGCCGGTCGACAATGACGAAATCGCGAATGACGAGGCGCAGCAGCATGCTTATCGGGATTCAGGATGGGACGCGAAGGCGAGCCGCGGACAGCGCTGTTGCACGGCAAGGCGAAGTCGACAAAATATCATCTCGAATCAGCGGCGCGGCGTGGAGCTCCAGTTCAGCTTTTCGCGCAGCATGGCGAAATAACTGTAACCGGGCGGATGCAGCAGGGTGACGACATGGTTCGAGCGTGCCACGCGGACGATGTCGCCGGCGGCAATGTCGAAATGGCTTTGGCCATCGAAATGGACGCGGGCATCTCCCGGCGTCAGCAGCACCATGTCGACCCGACTCGAATCGGCAATCGTGATCGGATGGTAGGTCAGGGAATGCGGGCACAGCGGCACCAGGGCGATGCCCGGCACGGCGGGGTGCAGGATCGGGCCGTTGGCCGAAAGCGCATAGGCGGTCGAGCCAGTGGGGGTGGCGACGATCATGCCGTCGGCGCGCAGCACATAGAGGAATTCGCCATTGACGCGCACTTCCATTTCGATCAGGCGGCCGAGATCGCCTTTATTGACCACCACATCGTTGAGCGCGAGTGTCTGAAACGCCGGCTCGCCGGCCCGCAGCACCTGCGCCTCGAGCAGCAGGCGCCGGTCTTCGGCGAACTCGCCCGCCAGCAACTGGTCGATCGCTGCCAGCATGTCGTCACGGGCAATGTCGGTCATGAAGCCGAGCCGGCCCTGGTTGATGCCGACCAGTGGCACATCATGCTCGGCCAGGTGCCGGGCTGCTTTGAGCAAGGTGCCGTCGCCGCCGACGACAATCGCGACATCAGCGCACTCGGCAATCTTCGCGAAACTTGCCGCAATTTCCTGGGCACCGATCGTCGCCGCGTTTTCCGTCCTGACCCATATCGTCAAACTGCCATCATTCACACGGCGCAGATGTTGCAGGAGTACCTGAAGGGCCGCCGTCGCCTCGGGGCTGCCATCTTTGCCGATCAGGGCAATTGTCCGCAAATGAGGGCTAAGGTTCATGTCGCAGGCCTGAGCAGTTTTTCGAATTGGGGTGGCACCAGACAATTTTGCAGGGTACGCTGGGCGAACAGGTGGCGACCGTCGCAGACGAAGCCCAGCTCCTCCCAATCCACCGCATCGTTGAGCATTTCAGTCGCCAGTTGCAGGTCCATTCCCGCCACTTTCGGAAACAGCGCCAGCACCGAACCGTCGTAGTTGGGACAATCATGCAGGAAAAAGGGGCGGGCGCGCCGCGTCTTGGCATTCACATAGATCCGTGGCGCCGTGCTGACAGGGTGCAGCCGTCCCCAATGCCACCAGTTGGATTCGTCGAAGGGCCGCACCCGGCGTCCGAGCAGGCGCTCCTTGTGCGCCTCAAGATGCGCCAGCAGATGCGCCGGGAGCGCCTGGCCGAAGATCATGCGCCGTGTCTGGCCGTCATCCACCGTCTTCGAGCAGACGAACTCGGTGTTGCCTGCCGGGTGTTCGTAGATCTCGTCGGCGCCCGACACCGCGCCGACCTTCACATCGAACAGTTCGGAGAGCGGCAGGCGGTAATCGCCGCGCAGGAACATCAACTGCCCATCCACCAGCGCGAACTGGCGGCCATCGTTGAGGCGGCGCGTGTGGCGGCCGCGCTCGAAACGGAAAATCGCGCAATTGGGATTGTGCGAACCAAAAATGCGCGTATCGCCCAGTTCGATGAAATCGGTGATGTCGCCTTCCTCGTAGAGAAAGGTATTCAGTTTGCGCGCCGCGGTGAGCTTGGTGAATTCGCGCGGGACGATGAAGATCAGTTCGCCGCCGCGGCGCAGGTGGCGGATCGACTTTTCGATGAAATACAGGCAGAGGTTGCTGCGCCCGTCGAAGAGGCTGCTGTCGAGCCGTCCGAGGGTTTCCGCCGGAATGTCCTGCTGGCGCACATAGGGCGGATTGCCGATCACCGTGTCGAATTTTTCGCTGGTCGGATAGGCAAAGAAGTCCATCACCTGCGCGCCCGCGGGCGCCACGGCAGCGTCGATCTCGATGGCTTCACAGCCATTGATGCGCGTACAGAAAGCGCCGTCGCCGGCGGCCGGGTCCAGACTGCGCCCGCGCCGCTGGCGCAGGGCGAGCATGCGCTCGACCACCGCAGCGGGGGTGAACACCTGGCCCAGGGCATGGACATTCAATTGGCGGGACATGGTTTAAAAGTCGGCTGACCGAAGGAAATCCCCGTTGGACTGGCAGGACGGCGAATAACTTGCGAAGGACGAATTTAACCACGAAGAGGGTCGGCAGGGATTCATGTAAAAAGCGCAAGAAAGCGCCCTACTTGATTGATTCGTTGGGAATAATCGACACGCCCGCAAGCATTGGCCCGACCTTGCGCCTGAAATCAAGGGTGTAATCCCCGAAGCGGTTGATGTGGGCGATGCGATAAGGCGCCAGTCCCGCCAATACCTCGGGTGTCACCTCTACTCCCTCCTCTTTCAGGGCCTTGAGAACCCGAGTCATTCCGTCGACGTTGTGGAGAATGACCAGGTTCGCCACGAGGTGGTTGTACTTGATCACCTTGCGCTGCTCGTGGCGGATGTTCTCGGCGATGATGCCCTGTCCGCCGAAGAACGACCACTTGGCAAACGCGTTGAACTGCTCGCTCTTGTTGGTCTCGGCATGGATGACCTTCCGAAGTTCCACATCGCCGATGTAGTTCAGCAGAAACATGGTTCGCTCCACTTTGCCGAGTTCCCGAAAAGCCAGATAGAGCTTGTTCCTTCGGCTGTAGGTACCGAGGCGGCGGAGAATCGCCGATGCCGAAATCTTGCCCAGCTTGATGGATACCGCGACGCGCAGCATGTCGCGCAGGTGCGTTTCGATCAGCTTCCAGTCGATCGGCTTTTGTTCCTTGAACAGAGAATCGATGCTCGCGTATACGGTGCCGGAGTCCGGGTGCCAGAACACCAGGTCCTTGATGCCGCGAATGCGTGGCATGAGCTTGATGCCCAGGAGGTGTGCCAAGCCGAAGACAGGGTAACTCTGGGCCTGTGTGTCGCCGTGCAATATGTCCGGCTGGATATCGGACTGGTTCTGCATCAGCCCGTCCAAAATGTAGATTCCCTCGTAGGTGCCGCAAGAGATGAAATGGCTGAAAAGGGCTATGAACTTGTCGGACACGTGGTAGTAGCCGAACCCGCCATAGCCGCCGTAGCGGATGTGATGCTCCGATAGCAGGTTCTGCTCGTAGAGACTCCATTTGGTGCCATCGGCCGACGCGTGCTTGCCTGTCCCCCAATATCCCGGCAGTTCGAACCCGTTATAGGCGTTGATCACCTTGACCACGGCCTTCTCAAGAACGTCTTCAGTCACGTATTTCAGGTTGAGCCAGGAAATCTGGCGGCGGCTCAGCCCTTTGATCGACTTTGCAGTCTGAACCGGTCCCAGGTTGCACCCATAACAAAACAGCGTCGTGATGACCCGCATGCGCAGGTCATCGAGCCGGCTGTCGGTGCCCGCAATTGGACGAAATAGCTTGTGCAGGTCGAGCCAGCGTTCCGCGTCAATGAGCACGTCGACTATGCTGACCGACTCCATGCGTTCTGTGATGAGGTTATCGACCTTCCGGATCGATTCGGAGATCTCTGTGCGCGGCGGTTTCCTGAGGATCAGGCGCCCGTCAGCGATTTCCGCATGGGCGTTCTTGGGGAAATCGGCGTCCACCTTCTTCGTCAATTCGGTCATTGCCTTCTTGAGTCCCTTGACGAAGGCATGAGCGTCGACCTCGATGCCGGTCACGGTGCCGTATTCGGCAACCTCCCGATCAAGAGTGGCGTCGTCGACCAACTGCTCGCGATAGTCGTCGTAACGCTCGCCGTGCTTGACGAAGAGATCGCCGGACTTGAGCTCGTCCTTGATCTCATGCAGGACCGCCAGTTCAAAGTAGCGCCGGTTGACCGCATCCGGCTTGCCCCGGCCTGCTGTCTTGACCAGCACCAGCTTGCGCCACTGGGCCGACATCCCGACAAAGTCGCGTTCGGCATCCAGCCCCAGCACGGACAGCGGGACAACCACATTGCGCCCGGCGCGGACTGTCTTCAGCGCGGCGATCAGGCGCTCGATGACCTGATCTTCGGAACTGGACCGCGGGGACACGATCTGGATACTGTTGAGCAACTGCGCGCGCACGCCCTTATAGGGCTGCAACAGGAACGGCAGGTAATTGCGTCCGGCGTAGGCCAGGTGCTCGTCGCATTCCGCCATCAGTTGGTCGACTTCGGCGACGAACGTGGTGCCAATCGCGTCGATGCGCTGTGTGTCGCTGCCGTCGAGTTTGTAGGCGTTGAGGATGTCCTTCAATTGGCCAACCAGCATGTCGGTGCGTTGTACTCGTTCTTGCTGGAAGGTAAGCAGTTTCTGCGCGGCCAGGTTTTCCAGGTTCTGCATCAGGCGGATGAACAGGTCGGCGGCATCGTCCAGGGTCTTGGCATACTGGGATCGTATGAAGATCACCCCCAGCGCGTAGCGCTTCTGCGGTTTCAGTTCCGCCATCTCGCTTGCATCCAGCGCTCGCGCCAAGGTACGGTACTGCTTCATCTTGGGCACCGGGATGTCCGGCTTCGGCAATTGCTCGACCAGATGTTGCAGATGCTGCACGTGTTGCAAGTAGCTCCGCGTCTCCTTGCTGGTCGGGCGTTTCGGCTCGCGCTTGAGCATTTGCCATCGCGACACGGATTGGCCCGACTCGGTCTTGAGCAGGCCATCGATCAAGGCCTTGGCCTGGGGCGTAAGCTGGGACGTGATGCTGGCGAAATGTTTGGCATTGACGGCCTCCCGCACGCGAAAGGCAAGTCGATCGAGGGTAGAGAATGCCGGTAGCTCGTAACGGTGATGGGCCAGCTCCTCAAGCAGGACATTGATGATGTCCGCCAGCGTGTGCCGGGTTTCTGCCGCAGTCATGGCCACCCGCTCCAGCCAATCGTCCCCCGTGTCGTTCAGGGGCCGCACGTCCAGAAACCGTCGCAATGCCGTCGTCACTGTCCGCCGCGAGGATGAAGCGTCGAAGCGCTTCAGTTCCGTGAATGTCGGTGGCCGGGCGAGGTCGCTGTGACTGCGGATGTGGTCGCGAATGGGTTCGGGCACCTCGGCCAATCGAGTGAAATAGCCCAGGCGCTGAAACAGTTTCAGATGCATCAGCATCGCCATCCGGGCGACGGGTCGCTTGGCCGCAGTGGCGACAAATGCAAGTTCGTTCTCGTTCGGTGTGTAGAGTTCCGCGAGTTCTTTGGGCGACGGGTCGGCCTTCAGGCGCGGATAGGCCGTCTCATGCAGTGCGGTCATCGCCGCAGTTCCGCGATCAAGCAGTGAACTGGAGACTCAATCCCAGTGCGCGCCCGCCGCGGGCTCGTGGAAGCTCGTTTCGAGGAAGCAGTGGTTGTCGGTTGCGATCCGATGCATGTCGTCGAGTAGCGTATAGATGGTCTCATCCAGATCCTCGCGGGATGGGCAGGGAATTTTGAGTTCGTATTGGGTGCCTGCCCTATCCAGCTTCTGCATGGCGTAGCGCTCGAAACACATCCGTTCGATCAAGCGGTGGGCGCGCGTGAGCCCGCGAACGGCGGAACTAAAGCGGTTCAGCGTCAGGGAGACTTCGATGGTGACCAGCGGTGTCGATGGTTCGCCTTGATCGCAGGTATTGATCGCAATAGCCGACGTTTCCTGGGCCGCCGCTTCGACCGGCGGCAGTCCTTGTTCAAAGCGCGCTTTCAGGCTGGCATCGGTGACGTCCAGGTAGCGCATGGCCGACTTGATGTCCTTCCATCCGACATATTCCATCAGATCCTTGAGATCCCAACCGCTGGCCCTTGCCCAGCCCGCAAAACCACGGCGCAGCGAGTGGCTGCTGTATTCCTGCGAGCCCGCCACGCCGGCGTCGGCGAATATTCCGCGCAGGAGCGGAATGACGCTGTTGGGTTGCAATCCTTCGGCTGCCAGGTTTCCCCACCGATCTATACCGCGAAAAACCGGCCCTTCGGTCAAGCCTGAAACCCCGACCCACGCTTCGAACGCCGCCACCGGACAGAGGCGAGACAAGGCTGGGCAACGAAATGTCCGGCCTTCGAGCTGCCGATCCCCCTTGCTGCGCGGCAGGTAGCAGGTCAAGCCTTCGCCGGGGGACAGTTCGACGTTTTCAACGCGAAGGTTGACGAGTTCATCGGCGCGAAACCCGCGCCAGAAACCCAATAGCAGCAGGGAGCGGTCGCGGGCGAAACGCAGTTGGCCCAATCGATCGCCCTGACTGTGAGCGATTGCGAAACCCCGTTCCAGCCAGTCGCTGACTTGCTGGAGGGCATCCAGTTGAAGCGGACGCGCCCGTTTCTCGGCCGCCGGGTGAACGGCACGGATGCCTTTGAGCACCTGGCGGACGAGGGACGACTTGGTTGGGTCCGGGAATCCCTGATCGGCATGCCAACGCGACAATGCCGCGAGGCGGTGCCGGAGGGTGTTGATGGAGAGCGTCGCGGCGTGGTCGGCCAAGTATCTCGCCACGGAATCGGCGGTGGCCGGCAGCAGACCGCGCCACTCGACTTCGAAATGCCGCCGCGCCGACGCGTAGCCACGGCGAGTGTTTTCCCGGTCGGCGGCATTGAGGTATACGTCGAGTCGGCTCATCGAAAATGGCGTTGGTCTTCTGTGTTGGTCTTCCGTTGTCTGCCTCATTATCGTCGATGCAGCATACTGAGAGCAGTCATGTCGGGCATGGTGAGTGTGTTGCATAACATCGCGCCATGTCAATAACTTAACTTAACTTAACTTGACTGCGGTTTCGGTGCAAAATGACATATTGCAATTGACACCTCCCCATTACAACCACATAATCCGTTTGTCGTAAATAACCCATGACAAAGAAGAACAACGCATGCAGGGAGCGTGTCAGGATAATGTTGCCGATCCGGAAGGGTGCATAGAAACGCCAGCCGCGCTGTGGCTCTTGGCGAGCCTTGCCGGTTTTTACCGCCAGCCGTTCGATGCCGAGCTGGTGACGAAGCGTTTCTCGCCGCCGTTCGATCTGCCGACGCTCATCGAGGCGATGGAGGCGCTTGGCCTCAAGGCGGGCCTGGTGGCCTGGCCGCAAGACGACTGGCAGTCCTTACCGTTGCCAGCGGTGGTCTTTCTTGCCGCGTCGAACGATGCAGGCGCATCCGGTGATGCCGTCGCCCGGTCCCCGGATGAGTCAAACCCGGCGAACACCCCTGCAACGCTCATCCCGGCGCTGATCGTCAAGCACAGCGATCACACCCTGGCCTGGGTGCGGCCGGGCCAAGCCAGCCCCGAATCCGTCTCCACCGACATCGCCCGCGCGCAATGCGCTCCCGTGATGCTTCTGGTGAAGGAAGCCGAGCCACCGCTGACCGAATCGACCAGTCAGGCAGAGAGCCCGGCAGAACAAAAGAAACCCTTCGGCTTTTCCTGGTTCGTGCCCGAGCTGTTGCGTCACAAGCCACTCTGGCGCGACATCCTGCTGGCCAGCCTCGCCATCCAGCTCGTGGGGCTGGCCACGCCGCTGTTCACCCAGGTCATCATCGACAAGGTCATCGCCCACCACAGCGAAAGTACCCTCATCGTGCTCGGGGTAGCCCTGGTGGTGTTCATGCTCTTTACCAGCGGCATGAGCTGGTTGCGCCAGTATCTGGTGCTGCACACCGGCAGCCGCATCGACGCGGTGCTCGGCGAGAAGGTGATGCGTCACCTCTTGCGCCTGCCGCTGCCGTATTTCGAGCAGCGCCCCACCGGCACCTTGGTCGCGCGGCTCAATGGCGTGGAGACCCTGCGTGAGTTCGTCTCCGGCGCGGCGGTCAGCCTGGTGCTTGACCTGCCCTTCCTGCTGATCTTCCTCGCCGTGATGTTCGCCTACAGTTGGCAACTCACCCTCATTGCTCTGGGCATCCTCACGCTCATCGTGCTGGCCAGCCTGGTCATGGTGCCCGTCTTCCGCGAACGGCTCGATCGCCAGTTCCTGCTCGGCGCGCGCAACCAGGCCTTTCTCACCGAATACCTCGCGGGCATGGCCACGGTGAAATCGCTGCAACTGGAACCGGTGGTGGACAAGCGTTACGGCACCTATCTGGCGCAATACCTCTCGGCCGGCTTCGCCACCCGGCAGGTAGGCAACACCTATCAGGTGGTCGCCGGGGGGCTGGAGCAGTTGATGACGCTGTCCATCCTCATCGTCGGCGCCTGGTACGTGATGCAGAACGTCGGCCTCACGGTGGGGATGCTCGTCGCCTTCCAGATGTTCGCCAGCCGCATGAGCCAGCCGGTGATGCGGCTTGTCGGCCTGTGGCAGGAATTCCAACAGGCCTCCATCGCGGTCGAACGGCTGGGCGACATTCTCGACATGCCGCAGGAGCCCGTCACCCTCACCCCGCAGCGCACGGCGGGTGGCGCCGGGGCCATCGAAGTCAAGGGCCTCGGCTTCCGCTATTCCGAGCAACACCCCTGGCTGTACCGCAACCTCAATCTCACCATCCCCACCGGCAAGCTCACCGTGCTGATGGGCCCCTCGGGCTGCGGCAAGAGCACGCTGGCCAAGCTGATGCAAGGCTTTTACTTCCCGCAGGAAGGGCAAATCACCATCGACGGGCGCGATATCCGGCAACTGGCCGCCAACGAGTTGCGCGCCTACTTCGGCGTGGTGCCGCAGGAGACCGTCCTGTTCTCCGGCACCCTCTACGACAACCTGGTCATGGCCCATCCGCACGCCGGGTTCGAGGACGTCATCGCCGCCGCCCAGGCGGCCGAGATTCACGACGTCATCGAAGCCCTGCCGCAAGGCTACCAGACCGAGATCGGCGAGCGCGGCACCGGCTTATCGGGCGGCCAGCGCCAGCGCGTGGCCATTGCCCGCGCGCTGTTGAAACGCCCCAAGGTGCTGATCTTCGACGAGGCGATTTCCAACCTCGATCAACAAACCGCCGAGCACTTCGCCCAGACCATCAACCGCCTCAAGGGCAAGGTGACGATGATCTTTATCACGCATCAGGTGCCGAAGGGGCTGCAAGTGGATGAGGTGGTGAATATGGGGCAGCATGCCATGCACATGAGTTTGGTGAAGGAGACGTAATGAATTCGTTGAACACGAACTGGAAACTCGTATGAATACATTTTTAACTGCCTCTGGGGCGGCGCTGCTGGTTTTCTGCTTCATTTGGGCCGCTGTATGGCTGGAAGTCACGAGGGATCCAAAAGAGGAACTGCGAGATTTCTATACGCGGCACCCGGATGTGCAGAGATGGGTGAAAGTGACTAACCGTCTTTGGCTGCCAATTTTCATTATCGGACTGATTTTCATAGGGCTTGGAATAATTTTGGGAGGAAGATCATGAGTGCGATTCAAAACGCTGCTGCGGCAACTGCGGCAGCCAGCTTTGTTGCGAGCCAGATCGGTAACAGCATAGCCGGTACATTTGGCATGGGATACGCCAAGGTAGTCGTAGGTAAGGCGGCGTGGGTAGCTGCGGTCGGCGCACTCGGCGAAAAAGTGGCCAATGGCACAGCCACCGGAGGGGATTACGCAAATGTGATCCAGAAAACAGGTGATTTATTGCTTGGCTTGGGGCTAGTGACAGCACAGGTAAACCCATGGACGCGCGCCGCCTTTACGGCTGCAAGTGCCGGGTTGTTTGTCTACAACAATTGGGGCAATATTTCCGACATCTTCAACCGCGCCAAAAACTGGGTCTGGCCGCGCGACCCCATCCTCCTCGACCTCGACAACAACGGCCTCGAAACCGTCGGCCTAGCCGCCAACATCCACTTCGACCACGACGGCGACGGCGTCCTGACGAGAACCGGCTGGGCCGGAGCAAACGATGCCCTGCTGGTCTGGGACCGCAACGCCAACGGCACCATCGACACCGGCGCCGAGTTGTTCGGCGACTTCACCCCGCTGCAAGGAGCACCGGAGGGCACGCTCGCCCCCAACGGCTTCGCCGCCCTCGCAGCATTGGACTCGAACGGCGACGGCATCCTCGACGCCGCCGACCCGGCCTTCGCCGAACTCAAGCTCTGGCGCGACGCCGACCAGAACGGCGCGACCGGCGAAGGCGAACTGATTTCCCTGGCGGATGCCGGCATCGTCTCGCTCAACCTCGCCCACAGCCTCAAGAACCAGCGCCTTTCCAACGGCAACACCCTGAGCCGCGAAGGAACATTCACCCGCGCCGACGGCAGCACCTCGGCCATGGGCGAGTTCCACCTGGCCATCGACACCTTCGACACGAAGTTCGCCGAACAGATCGAAGTCCCCGAGTCCCTCAAAACCCTCCCCACTATGCAGGGCGCGGGCAACGTGCGCGAACTCCAGCAGGCCGCCGCCCAATCCGCCGGCGTGGCGGGCGTGCTCGCCCAGTTCCAGTCCGCCCCCACCCGCGCCGGACAGAAGGCCCTGCTCGACAATCTTCTCACCGCCTGGGCCGGCACCTCCGGCATGGCGCAGACGCTCGAAGAGCGCGCCGCGGACAAAAACTACATCGAATATGTCGCCATCGGCGCCGCGCGCGGCAGCGCCAATTTGCGGCTGAACGAATGGGGGATGATGGATACCGGGGGGCAGATGCTGCCCATGGTCGGCGCGGGCAGTTCGCGGGTCGTTGTCACGTTCCACGCGGACAGCCCGGCCATCACCGAGAGTTACCGCAGCCTGATCGCCGAGTGGCGCAGGAAGCTCCATGTGCTCGAAGCCTTCAACGGCCAGTACTTCTTCAACCTGCCGGAGACGAAGAGCCAGACCCCGAGCGCCAACTGGGGGATCAGCCGCGTATCCAGCGGCTCCGGCGGCGGCTCGGGCGGCGGGAGTACGACCGCCGACCTGCCGGAGATGATGGGCCTGCTGCGCATCCAGTTCTCGCAAGGCCAGCTCGATCTGCTGCAGCAGGCCTACGACGGCCTGAAGGAAAGCGTTTACGCCAGCCTGGTGATGCAGACGCGCCTCAAACCCTACCTCGATCAGATCGCGCTGGTCATCGATGAGAGCGGCCTGCGCCTGGACGTCGCGGCGCTGAACCAGACACTGGCCGACAAACGCGCCGCCGACCCGGAAAACGCCCTCGCCGACCTGCTCGATCTCGACCGCTACGCGGGGAACTTCCTCTCCGGTACGAACTGGCAGGGGCTGGCCGATTTCGACACGCTCGTCGAAACCCTGCCGCAGACGGCGGGCATCACGGCGCTGCTCGATGAATTCAAGGTGCGCACGCTCACTGGTGGCGATGACTCAGCCTCTCTCACCAACAAGGCCGACATCGTGCTGGCTGGCGAGGGCAACGACCGCCTCCACGGTAACGATGGCAATGACCGTTTGTTCGGCCAGGGCGGCGATGATCGGCTGTACGGCGGCAGCGGCGACGACTTGATCTCCGGCGGCGCGGGCAACGATGTGCTCT
>CAZOMI010000015.1:0-44144 GCA_964580925.1 uncultured Methyloversatilis sp. | reverse complement strand
GCCTGCAGGATGCGCCGCATGATGTTGATCGAGGCGTCGTGGCCGTCGAACAGCGCGGCCGCCGTGACGAAACGGACCTTGTGCCTGGGCTTGTAAGCGGCAAGCTTGGTCGAAACGGAAAGATCGGTCATGGCCGTGTCTCTCGAAGGGCCGCCCCGAGGGAGACAGCGCCCCCCGTGGGGGCAGCGAACAAAGTGAGCATGGGGGCCATAGTTACCTCCGACAGAAATATAAGGCTAAGGAAACACCGATTAAGTCCGTCACACCGGCGTAGGCCGGTGTCCAGGTGTCTGAAAGCACTGGATTCCGGCTTGCGCCGGAATGACGAATCTGGACTTGTTCAGCACTTCCCTAGGTTAGCGCAGGGGGACGATTTTGGCTGACGTTGACGTTGACGTCAACGTCAGCCACGCATCCCTGCGCGCTCCCGCTCGCCTCACACGCTGTTCGCGACCGCCCGTTTCAGCCGCCACTCCTCCACCAGCGCATACAGCGCCGGGATCACGATCAGCGTCAGGAGCGTCGAGGAGATCATGCCGCCGACCATCGGCGCGGCAATCCGGCGCATCACTTCCGAACCCGTCCCGGTGCTCCACATGATCGGCAGCAGGCCGGCCATGATCGTCACCACGGTCATCATCTTCGGCCGCACGCGCTCCACCGCGCCTTCCATTACCGCTGCGTAGAGGTCGGCAGTGCTCGGGCGCCGTCCCGCCAGCGCCGACTTTTGCTTCGCCGCCTCCCAGGCGTGATCGAGGTAGATCAGCATCACCACGCCGGTTTCGGCCGCCACGCCGGCCAGTGCGATGAAGCCGACCGCCACGGCCACCGACAGGTTGTAGCCGAGCAGCCACATCAGCCAGACGCCGCCCACCAGCGCAAACGGCACCGAGATCATGACGATCACGCTCGGGACCACCCGCCTGAAGTTGAGATAGAGCAGCAGGAAGATCAGCAGCAGCGTGAACGGCACGACGATCTTGAGCCGTTCCAGCGCCCGCTCCATGTACTCGAACTGGCCGCTCCAGGTCACATAACTCCCCTGCGGGAAAGTGACCTGCTCGGCCACCGCGCGCTTGGCCTCCGCCACATAGGAGCCGATGTCGCGCTCGCGGATGTCGACGTAGATGTAGGCGGAGAGCAGTGAGTTCTCGGTGCGGATCGACGGCGCACCCTTGGCGATGCTCACCCGGGCCACCTGCCCGAGCGGCACCATCGCCGCCGCCGCCCCCATCTCGGCCATGATCGGCACCAGCACGTTGGCGGCGATCTTTGCAGGGTCATCGCGCAGTTCGCGCGGGTAGCGGATGGACACCCCGAAGCGCTCGCGGCCCTCGACCATGGTGGTCACCATCTCGCCACCAAGCGCCGTGGCAATCACCTCCTGCAGGTCGCCGACGAGAATGCCGTAGCGCGCCAGCGCCGCACGATCAGGCTCGATGTCGAGATACCAGCCGCCGGTGATCCGCTCCGCATAGGCCGAACTGGTGCCGGGCACGGTTTTGACCACCGTCTCGATCTGGCGCGCCAGTTGCTCCATCTCCTCGAGATCTTTGCCAAAAACCTTGATGCCGACGGGCGTGCGAATGCCCGTGGACAGCATGTCGATGCGCGCCTTGATCGGCATCGTCCATGAGTTGGCGATGCCGGGGAACTGCAGGGCCTTGTCCAGTTCTGCGATCAGCCCATCCACCGTCAAACCCGGGCGCCATTCGCTCTCGGGTTTCAAGTTGATCACCGTCTCGAACATCTCGATCGGCGCCGGATCGGTGGCGGTCTGGGCGCGCCCCGCCTTGCCGATCACCGACGCCACCTCGGGAAAACTCTTGATGATCTTGTTCTGCGTCTGCAAGAGTTCCGCCGCCTTGGTCACCGACATGGCGGGCAGGCCGGTCGGCATGTAGAACAGCGTGCCTTCGTTCAATGTCGGCATGAACTCGCTGCCGAGTTTCATGGCCGGCCAGATGGCCGTCAGCATGATGGCGACGGCCAGCGCCAGCGTCGTCAGCTTCCAGCGCATCACCAGGGCGATCACCGGCCGGTAGATCGTGACAAAGAAGCGATTCACCGGATTTTTCATCTCGGGCATGATGTTGCCGCGAATGAACAGCAGCATCAGCACGGGCACCAGCGTGACCGACAGGGCGGCCGCACCGGCCATCGCCAGGGTCTTGGTCCAGGCCAGCGGGGCGAACAGCCGGCCCTCCTGCGCCTCCAGTGTGAACACCGGCAGGAATGACACGGTGATGATCAGCAGGCTGAAAAACAACGCCGGGCCGACTTCCTTACAAGCGGCAATCATCGCCTCGACGCGCTCGGCGTTGGCGTGGCCAGGCTTCAATCTCTCCAGATGTTTATGCGCATTCTCGACCATCACGATCGACGCGTCGATCATGGTGCCGAGCGCAATCGCGATGCCGGCCAGGCTCATGATGTTGGAGTTCATGCCGAGCATCCGCATGCCAATGAACGCAATCAGCACGCCTACCGGCAGGATGAGGATCGCCACCAGCGCCGAGCGCAGGTGCAGCAGGAAGGCGAAGCAGACCGCCGCGATGATCAGGCTTTCCTCGATGAGCGTCCTCTTCAGTGTGTCGATGGCGCGTTCGATCAGTTCCGAACGGTCATAGACCGTCTCGATCGTCACGCCCGCCGGCAGGCCGGGGGCAACTTCCCTGATTTTTTCCTTGATGTTTTCGATGACCTCGAGCGCGTTCTGGCCGTAGCGCGCCACGGCAATGCCGGAGACCACCTCGCCCGTGCCGTTCAGTTCGGCGACGCCGCGCCGCTCGTCCGGGCCGAGTTCGACGCGCGCGATGTCACGCAGCAGCACCGGCGTGCCCCCGCCTTGTCCACTGGTGGCTTTCATCACCAGCAGCTCCAGGTCGCCGCGCCCGCGCAGATAGCCGCGGCCGCGCACCATGTATTCGGTCTCGGCCATTTCCACCACGCGCCCGCCGACGTCGCGGTTCGAGTTGCGGATGGCGTTCGCCACGGTCATCAGCGACACGCCATAGGCGCGCAGCTTCACCGGATCGACGATCACCTGATACTGCTGGACGAAACCGCCGATGCTGGCCACTTCGGACACGCCATGCGCCTTGGTGATCTGGTAGCGCAGATACCAGTCCTGCAGCGTGCGCAGTTCGGCCAGCGAGTGGTTGGCGCTTTGCACCACATACTGATAGACCCAGCCGACACCGCTGGCATCCGGCCCGAGGCTCGGCGCCACGCCTTGCGGCAGGCGCCCGGCAACCGTGCTGAGATATTCCAGCACCCTTGACCGCGCCCAGTAGATGTCGGTGCCGTCCTCGAAGATCACATACACGAAGGAGGCGCCAAAGAACGAGAAACCGCGCACCACCTTGGATTTCGGCACCGCCAGCAGCGCCGTGGTCAGCGGATAGGTCACCTGATCCTCGACGACCTGCGGCGCCTGGCCCGGATAGTCCGCGTAAACGATGACCTGGACGTCCGAGAGGTCGGGCAGGGCGTCGAGCGGGGTTTTCAGCACGGCATAGGCGCCGCCCATGAGGATGAACAGCGTGGCGAGTAGCACAATGAACTTGTTGCGCGCCGACCAGTCGATGACTTGGCTTAGCATGTCATTTCACCTGTTTGTCGAGTTTAGTGATCACCCACTCGCCTGGCTTCCTTTCGACAAATTCGAAGTGGATGGCGCTGCCCGGCTTCACGTCGGCGAACAACGCCGCGTTGGCGGGCACGAATTCCATGGTCATCCGCGGCCACTTGAGGCTGGCGACCGGCTCGTGCGTCACCATCACCGTACCGGCTTGGGCATCGACGCCATCGAGCGTGCCGACGGCATGATGGCTGACCGAAGACTTGGGTTCCGTCATGCGGGCCAGTGCCGCCTTGAGGTTGCTTTCCGAATCGATCAGGAAATTGGCGGTCACCACCACCTGTTCGCCGGCCGCGACCCCCTCGCGGATCTCGACATGGTCGTCGCCGCGCATGCCGAGCTTGACTGCGCGGGGTTCGAAACGACCTTTTTCCTTCTGCACCAGCACCGTCTGCCGCGTGCCGCTGTCGATTACGGCGGAAATTGGCACCACCAGCGCCGTCTCGCCAGCGCCGACTTTCACTTCCACCGACGCGTACATCGCCGGCTTGAGCAGTCCGCCGGGATTGGCCAGCTCGACACGGATCGGCACCGTGCGCGTCTCGGCATTCAGCGTCGGATAGATGTAGGCGAGCTTGCCCGTGAACACCTTGTCGGGATAGGCGTTGATCGTCACCTGCACCGGCTGCCCGAGCCGCAGCGCGCCAATGTCGCGCTCGAAGACGTCGGCCAGCACCCAGATACTGCCGAGGTCGGCGATCTGGTAGAGCATTTCTCCCGGCATGAAACGCATGCCGGCCACGGCCCTCTTCTCCAGCACCACGCCGCTCGCCGGTGCGCGGAACGTCAGGGTACGCCTGGCTTCGCCTCCTCCCGCCAGTTGCTCGATCTGCTCGGCCGAAATATCCCAGTTGCGCAGCCGGGTCAACGCCGCCTCGGCAATCCGCCGCATCGACGCCCGGGCTTCCGGAGAGGCATCCTTGAGCGCAAGTACACCCTGCGCCGCCACCTGGTATTCGCGTTGCGCCGACACCAGTTCGGGGCTGTAGGCTTCGAACAGCGGTTGGCCGCGCCCCACCGGCTGTCCGGTGGAATTGACGTGCAATTTTTCGATCCAGCCTTCGAATTTCGGTGAAATGGTGTGCAAGCGCCGCTCGTCAACCTCGACGCGTCCGGCCGCGCGCACCGGCCGCGACAATTCGCGCAGGCTCGCGGCCTCGACGCGCACGCCAAGCTTCTGCACCTTGGCGGTGCTGATCTTGACTTCACCGCTCCCCGTGTCTTCCTCGCCCTCATACACGGCGATGTAGTCCATGCCCATCGAATCTTTTTTCGGCGTCGGCGAGGTATCGGGCAGGCCCATCGGATTGCGGTAATACAGCAGTTTTTTCCCGCCCGGCGCGGCGGCGGCATCGGCACTCGCCGTCTCGCCGACGCCGACTTTTGTCTGGCCACCCGCCCAGTAACCGGCAGCGCCGGCAATGGCCACCACCAGCGCAACGGCAATTATTTTTCCAGCGCTCACAGTTCTTCTCCGATCAATCGTTCGATTTCCGCCAGGCGCAGCTGCTGATCGCCGCGCGCCCTTATCAGGTCCTGCTGTGTGCGCCGGACCTGCCGTTGCGCTTCCAGCACCATGAAGAACTCGGCCCTGCCGGTCTCATAGCCGGCAAGTGCCGATTGCAGCATCAGTTCGGCCTGCGGCAACAGGCTGGTGGTCGAAACCTTTTCGACCCGCTGCGCCGCCTCCAGGCCAGCCAGCGCCTCGCCCAGATCGGCCAGCGCCTGATTGAGCGTCGCGGCGCGACGCAATTTGGCCGCGTCCAGCATGCGTTCCGATTCGCGTTCCTGGGCGCGCCGACTTTCCTGCTGCAGCGGAATGTTGATCTCCACCATGAATTCCCACTCGCTGACCCGCGAACGCGTCTGCACCGGCGACAGCCCCAGCATCACATCGGGATAACGATTGCGATAGGCAAGGTCGCGTTCCTTGTCGGCGGCTGTAATGCGCGCCCCGGCCATGGCCAGTTGCGGGTTGTTCGCCAGCAAGCGCGCTTCCAGAACGGTGAAATCGAGTGCCGCGGCCGACGGCATGGGCCGCAAAGTTTCCGGGGGGCGCAGTTTGATGTCATTTGACGGACGTCCCAGCAGGCTGCGCATGCGTACGACGGCCTGTGCGCTCTCGCCTTCAAGCATGACCATGTCGCTTTGCAGCATCGAACGCTCGGTCTGGGCGCGAATCACATCCTGCTGCTGCGCCAACCCGCTGGCATAGCGGGTCTGGGCAATATCGCCGAGGCGCTGCAGCAAATCGAGGTTTTCGCCCATCAGGCGCAGGGTGTACCGATAGACATGATGTTGCGCATAGGTCTGCTTGATGCGCATGGCCAGTTCCGTCCACGTCACCCGCACCTGGCTAGCTGCCGCATCGGCACCAGCAGCGGCAACTTCGCGACGCAAGTCACGCTTGCCATACCACGGCAGGGATTGCGTCAACGTGTACTTCGTGCTGCCGACACGCGCCGGCAGCACGCTGGGACTGGCGCCGCTCATCTCGTTGGTAAAGTCGCGGAGTTCGAAGCGGAATCCAGGGTCGGGCAGGGCACCCGCCGGGCCCACGCGCTCGGCAGCCGCATCGGCTTCGAAGCGCATGGCGGCGAATTCGGGGTGTCGTTCGCGGGCAAAAACCAGCAGGCTCTCGACACTGCCGCCGATGAGTTTTTCATCAGCAGCAGTGGAGATAGCCGGCAGCCCGCCGGCGACGGCAAGTGCCGCCGCCAACAGCAGTGGCAGGGGTTTCATGACTACTTCTTGACTATTTCGATGCTGACAACGACGTAGCCGCCCTTGACATCATCTTCGGCGCGGAACAATACCTTGTCGCCGTCCTTGACCTTCTTGAGCATGGCCGCGTCCTTGACCTTGAACATCATGGTCATCGGCGGCATGAACAGATTTTCGATCGGGCCGTGCGCCAGCATGATGCGCTGTCCGGCCGCGTCTATTTTCTTGACCGTGCCCTCGGACAGGGGAGATTTGTCGGCGGCGTGAAGGGAAAGGGGCAAAACCAGGCTAATCGCCATGGCAAACCGGGCGAGTGTACTTAGAAAGGATTTCATGGAGAACCTCCGCAATAACGAATGAATGAACGAGAAGTCGGCGCTGGCGCGATGCAATCACCCGCAGGGGTGACGGCGGCGCGCGCAGCGACCGGCCCGGCGGATGCCGGGCGTTCAGCTCAAACGTCTGGGAGGTTGTTGCGGCGGCGCGGCGATGTGGCTGTGCAGGGCGGGGATCGGCCGCGCCGCAAAAACACCGGCCACGGCAAGCGGCAGGTTGGCGGCGGCCGGTGGAATATAGCCGGCGCTCGCCAGATGACACATTTCACAGTTGTCGCAACCGAGGTCGCTGGCGCCCGCCCCGCCCGCCGGGTCGGCGGCGGGGGCGGCGTGTTCGTGGCAGGGAGCGGGCGCGCTGGCAGTCACTTGCCCGGCCGAATCGCCCGCATGACCGCAAAACGGCATGACCAGCGCGGCCGCCGTTTGCACGGGGAGCCACAGGGCGATGAGGATCAGCAGATAATTCTTGAAGCGGCGCATGGTGTGACCATTGTAGGAACTGATCGATCAGACCGCAAGTTT
The DNA here is from genome assembly GCA_964580925.1 of uncultured Methyloversatilis sp. Taxonomy (GTDB): domain Bacteria; phylum Pseudomonadota; class Gammaproteobacteria; order Burkholderiales; family Rhodocyclaceae; genus Sulfuricystis. The sequence goes on along the minus strand of CAZOMI010000015.1, from coordinate 36,920 downwards.
GTCGTTCGGTTTCATTGCCGGTCGCCGCGGGTTGTTCACGTCTGGCGCGTCGCCGCCGCCGCCACCGCCAGCGCCGGGTCCGGCGTCCAGGCGGCGACCCAGGCGGGCAGCGCCTCCGGCGGCATCGGCCGGGCGATGCCGTAACCCTGCGCGAGGTCGCAACCCAGGTGCAGCAGCCTGACGGCGTGCTCGATGGTTTCGACGCCTTCGGCGATCACCGTGTCGTTGAAGGCCGCGGCCAGCCCGATCACGCCCTTGACGATGGCGAGGTCGTCGGGGTCCTGCAGCATGTCGCGGACAAAGGACTGGTCGATCTTGAGCAGGTCGATCGGCAGCCGCCGCAGGTAGGCGAGCGAGGCGTAACCGGTGCCGAAGTCGTCGAGGGCGAAGCGCACGCCAAGTGCGCGGCATTGCTGCATGCGCGCGGAAGCGCCGACCACGTCGTCCAGCGCGGCCGATTCGAGCACCTCGAGTTCGAACAGCGCCGGGGCCGCGGCCGGATGGCGGGCCAGGGCGCCGGCAAGAAACGCCGGGAAGTCCGCGGCCTGCAGATGGCGCGCCGGCAGGTTCACACTGACCCCGAGCGTCAGGCCTTGCGCCTGCCATTGTTCCAGCTGCGCCAGCGCCGTCTCGATCACCCATTCCGACAGCCGCACCATGAATTCGTCATCCTCGATCAGCGGCAGGAACTCACCCGGCGCGACGAGGCCGCGCTCCGGATGCTGCCAGCGAATCAACGCCTCGGCGCCGATGACGCGACCGGCGCGCAGATCGACCTTGGGCTGGTAATACAGACGGAATTCTTCGGCGGGCAACGCGGCAATGACGCGGTTGCGCGCGCCCTGGCGCAACTGGACATCGCGATCCAGCACGGCGTCGAAGACATGGAAACGATTGCGGCCGGCCTGCTTGGCGAGGTACATCGCCTGGTCGGCATGGCGCACGAGGGTGTCGGCGTCGGCATCGTCGTCGGGAAAGAGCGTGACACCGATGCTGCCCGAGAGAGTCACCGTGACGCCGGCCACGCTGTAGGGCCGAGCCAGCGTGGTCAGCAGCCGGGCCAGCGTGCGCGGACATTCGGTCTCCTCATCGAGGCCGGCCAGCACCAGCACGAATTCGTCACCGCCGAGACGGGCGACGGTATCCGTTTCACGCAGCGCGGCGCGCAGGCGGTTGGCGACCTCGATCAGGACCAGATCGCCGACATCGTGGCCGTGGGTGTCGTTGATGGGCTTGAAACCATCGAGATCGAGCAGGGCGATGCCCAGACGGTCGCCGTCGCGGCGCGCCTGCGCGAGCGCCATGGCCATGCGATCGGCAAGCAGGACGCGGTTGGGCAACTGGGTCAACGGGTCATGGTGGGCGAGGTAGGCGAGCGCGCGCGCCGCCTTCTTCTGTTCGCCGATCGTGGCCGACAGACTGTCGGCCATGTGATTGAAGGCGCCGGCCAGCCGCGACAGCTCGTCTTCACCCGGCAGGTCGATGCGCGCGTCGAGTTGGCCGGCGGCCAGCCGCAGCGCCGCGGCTTCGAGAATTTCGATGCGCCGCGTCACCCAGCGGCCAAGCGGCACCAGCAGCAGCAGCCCGAAGAGCACGCCGAGTGCGCCGATCTTCAGCATCTTTTCGGCGAGCGTGGCGCGCGCCTGTTCCAGGAACTGCAGCGAGACACCATACTGGAACTCGCCGAGCGTCTGCGCGGCGAAGCGGACCGCCTGGCGCACATGCACCTGACCGTCGGCGCGATCCGTGCCGCCGCCGGGCGCCGGCAGGGCCTGACCGGCGGGCCAGCCCGCCTGGGCAATGCGGCGGCCGCGATGGTCTTCGATGACGAGGTAGCTGATCGCGTTGTTCTGTTTCACCAGATCGTTGGCGATGTCGCCGAGCGTGGCGTAGTCGCGCTGGGCCAGCGGCAATGCCACGGCCGAGCTCAGCAGCAGATTGGTCTGCTCGATGCGGTGGTGAAGCTGCCCGCGCAGCTCGGCGTCGAGCACGGTCCAGGTCTGCCAGCCGAGCAGGCCGAGCATGGCCAGGAGCGCCACCAAGGTTGCCGCCGACAGCTTGAAACGGAACGAGCGATTGATGAGCCAGCGCGGCGACATGATCCGGGAAACCTCAGGGCTGGGCCAGCAGCCGCCTGACTTCGGGCACGAAACGTTCGAGCGTGCGCAAGGCTTTCAAATCCGGCTTGAGCAGAGCATCGTGATTGAATTCCTTGACGAAGGCGCGGCCGGCCTCGGTGTCGCGCGCAAACGACAACAGCGCGGCCTGAAACTCCGCCGGGGACGGGATGTCCGCCGCCTGGCGGCTCATGAACATCGCGCCCGGATAGCCGGCCGAGACCTTGAGAATCCTCAACTTGTCGCGGAGCTCGGACGGCAGGGCCGGCCAGGAGAAATTGGGGATGCCGGCGGCCGCAACCTCGCCCAGGGCGACGGCCTGTACGCTGTTGAACGGCACCTTTTCGTAGAGCAACTGGACGTCCTGGCCCGCCGTCAGGCCATGCTCGCGCAGCATGAGCACCGTCGTCTGCGCGGTGAAGGTCATCGGGTCGATGGTGGCGACAGTCTGGCCGCGCAGTTGCCCGACCGACTGGATCGGCCCGTCCCGGGCGACGAGAATCTGGACGACGACGAGCTTCTGGCTGACCGCCAGCGGCGTAAAGCCGGCGTCAAGATGGGCCTGCCAGCCGATCGCCGGGCCGGTGAGGATCAGGTCGAAATCACCCCGCACCACGCGGCGCTGGAAGCTGTAAAAGTCGGGGGCGGTGGACAGCACGACCGGACGTCTGAAGTGGATTTCAAGAAAGCGCCGCAGTGGCTGATGGCCGGCGATCAGCGCTGCCGTCGGCAGGTAGGGCAAGAGACCGACTTCGAGCGGCCGCGCAAAGTCGGCGCTGGCGGCACGGCGCGCCACGGCCAGGCCGGCGCACAGTGCAACGCCGCCCAGCAGCAGGCGGCGGCGGGCCGGGGCGGTCATTGTTCCTCGTCTTCTTTCAGCTTGAAAGAAGCCGCCAGCTTTTGCTGGATCTGCGGCGGCACCTGGGCATAACGCGCGAACTCGATGCTGTAGCTGCCGCGCCCGCCAGTCAGCGACTTGAGCCGCGAGGCGTAATCGCTGATTTCGGCGAGCGGCACTTCGCCGGCCACGGCGACGCGCCCCGGGCCCGCGGGCCGCGTGCCGGTGACGTGCCCGCGCCGGCTCGACAGATCGCCGGCGATGTCGCCCATCTCGGCCTCATGCACTTCCACGTCGATATTGACGATGGGTTCCAGCACCACCGGGGAGGCAGCCTGAATGGCGGCGATGGCGGCCTTCTTGCCGGCCATGGTGAAGGCGATCTCCTTGCCATCGACCGGATGGGTCTTGCCATCGTAGACGATGACGCGCAGATCCTCGACCGGATGACCGGCCACCACGCCATCGGCCAAGGCCTGGAGCACACCCTTTTCTACCGCGGGCATGAAGACGCCGGGGATCACGCCACCCTTGACGCTGTCCACGAATTCGAAACCCGCGCCACGCTCAAGCGGCTCGATCCTCAGATAGACCTCGCCGAACTGACCGGCGCCACCCGACTGCTTCTTGTGGCGGCAATGGCCCTCGGCTTTTTTCGTGATGGTCTCGCGGAACGGAATTTGCGGCACCTTGGTGTCGAGTTCCAGCTTGTACTGGCTGGACATGCGATCCAGCTTGGTGCGCAGGTGCATTTCGCCCAGGCCGAATATGACCGTTTCGTGCGTGGTCGGGTGCCGTTCCACCTTGAAACAGGGATCTTCGGCTTCGAGTTTGCGGAGGATTTCAAAGAGGCGCTGCTCGTCGCCCTTCTTCTGCGTCTCGACCGCCAGGCCCTGCATCGGCTTGGGAAATTCGAGCGGCTTCAGGTGGATGTGATCCTCGTCATGCGAGTCGTGCAGCACGGCATCGAATTCGATTTCCTCGACCTTGGCGACGGCCCCCAGGTCGCCCGGCAGCAGCACGTCCACCTCGATGTAATCCTTGCCCTGCAACTGGTAGAGATGGCCGGCCTTGAAGGCTTTCCGGCCTGCGCCGATGAAGAGCTGCGAGTCCTTGCGGATCGTCCCCTGATGCACGCGGAACACGCAGACCTTGCCCATGTAGGGATCGACGACGACCTTGAAGACGTGCGCCAACACATGCATGTCGGCATCCGGTACGCGCTGGAAGGCTTCTGTCACACCACCCGGCTCGCCCTTGTAGAACGGCGGCGGATTGCCCTCGGCGGGGTTGGGCGCGAGGGTGGCGAGCACATGCAGCAGCTCGTCGATGCCGGCGCCGGTCTTCGCCGAGGTGAACAGTACGGGAATCAGGTGGCCTTCGCGCAAGGCCTTTTCAAAGGGTGCATGCAACTCGCCGGCGGTCGGGTCCTTGCCGTCCTCGAGGTAGCGCTCCATCAGGCTTTCGTCCTCTTCGACCAGTTGGTCGATGAGTTCGCGGTGGGCATGGGCGACGCTGTCGATGTCGGCTTCGCCACTGTCGTGCTCCAGCACTTCGACCACCTTCTGGTGATCGGGCGCCGGCAGGTCGAGGAATTTGCAGGCCGGGCCGAAGCGCTCGCGGATGTCGGCCATCAGGCCGGCCAGATCGAGGTTGTCGGCATCGATCTTGTTGATGACGATCATGCGTGCCAGGCCCCGCGCCGTGGCGGCACGCATCATGCGCTCCGCCATAAGTTCGATGCCGGTCTGGGCGTTGATGACGATCAGGGCGGTGTCAACGCCGGCCAGCGTGGCCATCGCCTGGCCGGCAAAATCAGGATAGCCCGGGGTGTCGGTGAGATGGACATGCGCGTCTTCCCAGGCGAAATTCACCAGCGCCGACTGCAGCGAATGACCGGCGGCTTTTTCCTGCGCATCGAAATCGCAGACGGTGCTGCCCCTCTCGACGCTGCCCGGCGCGGCAATGGCGCCGGCGCGATGCAACAACGCCTCGGCCAGGGTGGTCTTGCCAGCGCCGCCATGCCCGACCAGGGCGACGGCACGAATTGCTGCGGTATGGAATTTCGGCATGTTTTCTCCCTTTTTTTAAGTCCTGAAAACCTCGACTCACATCAGGGAGGGCGCGGAGCTCACGGAGAAATGGCGCTGCAGTAATGCCTTGCTCCGATTCCGTGACCCACTGTCCTCCGTTGTGAAATTCTTGTTGCCTATTCGACCGTGACCGACTTCGCCAGATTGCGCGGCTTGTCGACATCGGTGCCTTTAACTAAAGCGGCATGATACGCCAGCAGTTGCAGCGGCACGACGTGCAGCACGGGCGAGAGTGCACCGTAATGCTCGGGCAGGCGCAGCACGTGCACACCGGGTTCCGCCTCCACGGCGGAGTCGGCATCGGCAAACACATACAGCTCGCCACCGCGTGCCGCCACCTCTTTCAAATTGGATTTCAGCTTTTCCAGCAGGGCATCATTCGGTGCCACGCTGATCACCGGCATGTCCCGGTCGACCAGCGCCAGCGGCCCGTGCTTGAGTTCGCCAGCCGGATAGGCCTCGGCATGGATGTAGGAAATCTCCTTGAGCTTGAGCGCGCCTTCGAGGGCGATCGGGTAATGCGGGCCGCGGCCAAGAAACAGGGCATGCCGCTTGTCGGCAAACAGTCCCGCCCAGGCGGCAATTTCCGGCTCCAGCGTCAGCACCTTTTGCACCGCGACGGGCAGATGGCGTAGCGCCGTCAGATAGTCGGCTTCCTGATCGGCAGCGAGGCGGCCGGCCTGTTTCGCCAGCGTCGCCGCGAGCAGGAACAGCGTGGCCAGCTGCGTGGTGAACGCCTTGGTCGAGGCCACGCCGATTTCCGGGCCGGCGCGCGTCAGGAAGCGCAGCGCGCATTCGCGCACGATGGCCGATTCGGGCACATTGCAGATTGCCAGCGTGCGTCCCATGCCGAGCGATTTGGCGTGGCGGATGGAAGCCAGCGTGTCGGCGGTTTCGCCCGATTGCGAAATTGCCACCACCAGTTGCCGCGGATGCGGCACCGAAACGCGATAGCGATATTCGCTCGCCACCTCGACGCTGCAGGGCAGGCCGGCGATCTGCTCGATCCAGTAGCGCGCTACCAGGCCGGCGTGATAACTGGTACCGCAGGCGATGATCAGCACCGACTGCACGTCGGCCAGCAGTTCCGGCGCGCTGACGCCAAACAGGTTGGGCGAGAGCGCATGCGCGCCGCCGATCATTTCCAGCGTGGCGGCGAGCGCCTGCGGCTGCTCGAAGATTTCCTTCTGCATGTAGTGGCGATATTCGCCCAGTTCCACGGCATCGGCCGACAGCGTGCTCTCATGCACCGGGCGCTCGACCGCCGTCCCGTCAGCGCCGACTATCCGGATGCCGTCGCGACGGATTTCGGCGACATCGCCCTCTTCGAGATAGATCATGCGCCGCGTCACCTGCAGGAGCGCAGATGCGTCCGACGCCGCATAATTGCCGCTCGTGCCGAGCCCGAGCAGCAGCGGCGCGCCGTAGCGGGTCACGACGACGCGGTCCGCGCCCTCCTGCAGCACGGCGATGGCATAGGCGCCGACCAAGCGGGCTGAAACATGACGCACCGCCGCGAACAGGTCGGGGACAGACTTCAGCGTTTCGCACAACAGATGCGCGATAACTTCGGTGTCGGTGTCGGAACTGAACGCGTAGCCGGCGGCACTCAGTTCCTGCTTGATTTCGGCGTAGTTCTCGATGATGCCGTTATGCACCACCGCCAGTCCGGTCGATACATGCGGATGGGCATTGCGCTCGCTCGGCACGCCGTGCGTGGCCCAGCGCGTGTGGGCGATGCCGCATTGCGCGACCAGGCCCTCGGCCTGGGTGGCCAGCTCGGCAACCCGGCCGACACTGCGCAGGCGTGTCAGCGCCGGATTGAGCAGGGCGAGGCCGGCGGAATCGTAGCCGCGATACTCGAGCTTTTTCAGCCCTTCGATAAGCATGGGAACAGTATTTCCGGAGGCTGCCGCCGCGACGATGCCACACATTTATGTTCCCCTTTCCCCCCGCCCCCCCTTCCCGGGGAAGGGGGGTGACGGTAGCTCACTGCGATCGTATGTCACGGGCAGCTCCGAGTTGCCTTGGGAGCGGGTTGCGCCTCCGGCGCATGCCGTCCCGACTTGGGGCGGCCCGGCGTCGGGACTGCGTTGTGACTGAAGTTGCTCTGTTGATTTTTTCTTGACCGGGCGCTTCCAGCCCGTCAGCGAGACCTGCTTCGGCCGCGAGATGGTCAGCGCATCCGGCGGCGCATCCCTGGTGAGCGTGGTGCCAGCGCCCAGCGTGGCGCCGCGTCCGACCGTGACTGGCGCTACGAGCTGGGTGTCCGATCCGATGAAGACGTCGTCCTCGATCACCGTCCGATGTTTGTTGGCGCCGTCGTAGTTACAGGTAATCGTGCCGGCGCCGACATTGACGCGGCTGCCCACCGTGGCGTCGCCGATGTAGGCGAGATGGTTGGCCTTGGAGTGCGCCGCGATGGTCGAATTCTTGACCTCGACAAAATTACCGATGTGCACGTCCTCGGCGAGTTCGGCACCCGGTCGCAGGCGGGCATAGGGGCCGACCAGACTCTTCGGGCCGACATGCGCCCCGTCGATGTGGCAGAAGGGATGGATGCGCGCCCCGGCACCGATGCTGCAGTTTCTCAGCACGCAGTGGGCGCTCACGGTAGCGCCGGCGCCGAGGGTGACCTCTCCCTCGAAAACACAGCCGACATCGATGAAGACATCGCCCGCGCAGCTCAACTTGCCGCGCACGTCGAGGCGTGCCGGGTCGGCCAGTGTCACGCCGTCGATCATCAACGCCTCGGCAATGTTGCGCTGGTGGATGCGTTCGAGCGCGGCCAGCTGGGTCTTGCTGTTGATGCCGTCGGTCTCCCAGGGCGCATCGGGATGGACGGTGACGACTTCCACGCCCTCGGCCACCGCCAGCGCCACAATGTCGGTCAGATAGTACTCGCCCTGCGCGTTGGCCTTGCCCAGTTGCGGCAGCCAGCGCGCCAGCGCCGCCCCGGGGGCGACGAGGATGCCGGTATTGATTTCGCGGATCGCCCGCTCGGCGTCGTCGGCATCCTTCTCTTCAACAATGCGGGTCACCGCGCCGCCTACCCGCACGATGCGGCCATAGCCGTGGGGGTTGGCCAACTGCGTGGTGAGCAGCGCCAGCCGGTCCGTTCCGGCGGCCTCGATCAGCCGCCGCAGCGTGGCGGCGCGGGTCAGCGGTACATCGCCATACAGAACCAAAGTCGGTGCCGGCGGGACGGCATCAAAACAGGGTAGCGCCTGCATGACGGCATGACCGGTGCCGAGCTGCGGTTCCTGCAAGGCCCAGGCGAGGTCGGGGGCGTCGAGCGCCGCCCGCACCTGCTCGCCACCATGACCATGGACGACACAGATTTTCGCCTTGCCGAGTTGGCGTGCCGTGTCGAGCACATGAGCCAGCATGGGCTTGCCGGCAATCGGGTGGAGTACCTTGGGCAGGTCCGAGCGCATGCGCCGGCCGAGGCCGGCAGCGAGGATGACGATGTTCACGATTTCAGGCCCGGGAGCGGAATCAATAAGGAGAAGCGGGGAACATTGTAGCGCCTCGCCGCAGCCTGCCGGCCCCTCCCGGGACCGGGTGGGATCAACGCGGCAGCGTGCTCTTGCCCATCAGGAATTCGTCGACAGCGCGAGCGCACTGCCGCCCCTCGCGAATGGCCCAGACCACCAGCGACTGGCCGCGGCGCACGTCACCGGCAGCGAACACCTTGGGCACGTTGGTGGCATAGCAGCCCTTGCCGTCCGTTGTCGCAGCGGCATTGCCGCGCGCATCCTTGACGACGCCAAAGGCATCGAGCACCGCCGTGAGCGGGTTGGTAAAGCCCATGGCCAGAAAGGCGAGGTCGGCCTTGACCTCGAATTCGCTGTCCGGCACTTCCCTCATCTTTCCCTCAGACCAGTCGAGGCGCGCGCACTTGAGCGCCGTCAGCCGACCTTTTTCGCCGATGAATTCCTTGGTGACGATCGACCAGTCGCGCGTGCAGCCCTCTTCGTGCGAGGAGGAGGCGCGCATCCTGGTCGGCCAATAGGGCCAGACCAGCGGCTTGTTTTCCGTCTCGGGCGGGCGCGGCAGCAACTCGAACTGGGTGACGCTGGCAGCGCCGTGACGGTTCGAGGTACCGACGCAGTCGGAGCCGGTATCGCCGCCGCCGATCACCACGACATGCTTATCCTTGGCCGAGAGCAGGTTTCTCTTGCCTCCACTCACTTCCTTGTTCTGCGGAATGAGGAATTCCAGCGCGTAATACACGCCGGCGAGGTCGCGCCCGGGAACCGGCAGGTCACGCGGTGTTTCGGCACCGCCGGCCAGCACCACTGCAGAAAAGTTCTTGAGCAGTTCAGCCGGCTCAACGACCTTGAGCGCATCGCTGGCCACGCCATGGGGTACGTTGTGCAGTTGGGCGCCGACAAACGTCCGGGTAACGAATTTGACGCCTTCGGCTTTCAACTGCGCGATACGCCAGTCGATCAGGCGCTTGTCGAGTTTGAAGTCGGGGATGCCATAACGCAGCAGCCCGCCGATGCGGTCGTTCTTCTCGAACACCGTCACGGCGTGACCGGCACGCGCCAGTTGCTGGGCGGCAGCCAGCCCGGCAGGTCCGGAACCGACCACGGCCACCTTCTTGCCGGTCTTGAACTTGGCAATCTTCGGCACCACCCAGCCGCTCTCGCCGGCCTTGTCGATGATGGCGTGTTCCAGCGACTTGATGCCGACCGGGTCGGCATTGATGCCCAGCGTGCAGGCGGACTCGCAGGGCGCGGGGCAGATGCGGCCGGTCATCTCCGGGAAGTTGTTGGTCGAGTGCAGGATTTCGCTGGCCAGACGCCAGTCGCCGCGAAAAACCGCATCGTTGAAATCCGGGATGTTGTTATTCACCGGACAGCCGCTGTTGCAGAAGGGGATGCCGCAATCCATGCAGCGCGCACCCTGCACCTTGGCGCCGGCATCATCGAGGTGGGCGACGAACTCCTGATAGTTCTTGAGGCGTACTTCGACGGGTGCGTAGCCTTCCGCGAGACGTGCGAATTCCAGAAAACCGGTTGGCTTGCCCATTATGCTGCCTCCGCCGGGCCACCCTGCGCAAGCGCGGGGTATTGACGAAACCCACTCCCATCCTCCCCCGCCCAGGGGCGGGGTAAGGGGGGTGGGGGGCAATAATTGCCCGTCATGGATAGCGTAGCTATCCCACTTCCTCGGGAAGGGGGGGCGGGGGGGATGGGGTTCATCATGCTGCCTCTTTGATTTGATTTGCCGCCGCCTGCTCCGTGAGGGCGCGGCGATATTCATTCGGGAACACCTTGACGAATTTGGCGCGGTAGGCCGGCCAGTCAGCCAGCACGCGTTGGGCCATTTCGCTGCCGGTCTCGTCCAGATGTTTCTGGACCAGGCCCTTGAGCAGGTCCTCGTCGGCGCTGTTCTTGTGGCGCGTGCCATCGTCGGCCTGCTTGCCGGCGGGCAACACCTTCTCCAGCGTCACCATCGCCTTGTTGCAGAGTTTGTCGAACCTGCCATCTGCGTCGAGGACGTAGGCAATGCCGCCGCTCATGCCGGCGGCGAAGTTGCGTCCGGTCTGGCCCAGCACCACTACCGTGCCACCGGTCATGTACTCGCAGCAATGGTCGCCGGTACCCTCGACCACCGCCGTGGCACCGGAGTTGCGCACGCAGAAGCGCTCGCCGGCAACGCCGCGGAGGAATACCTCACCCTCGACCGCGCCATACAGCACGGTGTTGCCGACGATGATATTTTCGGTCGGTCGGCCGCGAAACGCCTGCGGTGGCTTGACGACGATCTTGCCGCCGCACAGGCCCTTGCCGACGTAGTCGTTGGCGTCGCCGGTCAGTTCCAGCGTGATGCCGCGGGCCAGGAAGGCGCCAAAGCTCTGTCCGGCCGTGCCGGTCATGCGGATGTGAATGGTCTCGTCAGGCAGGCCGGCATGGCCGTGACGCTTGGCAACTTCATGGGACAGCATGGTGCCGACAGTCCGATTGCGGTTTTTCACCTCGATCTCGAAGGCCACCTTCGCCCCGCCGTCCAGCGCGGTGCTGGCGGCAGCGATCAATTCGTGGTCGAGCGCCTTGTCTATGCCATGGTCCTGCGTCTCGCCATGGCGGCGCGCCACGTCCGCAGCGGCCGGCTGCATGTAAAAGATTCTGGAGAAATCGAGACCCTTGGCTTTCCAGTGCTCGACGCCATGGCTCATTTCAAGCAGGTCAGAGCGACCGATCAGTTCGTCGATGCTGCGGACACCCATGCCGGCCATTAGGCGGCGCGCTTCTTCGGCGACAAAGAAGAAGTAATTGACGACGTGTTCGGGCTGCCCGGAGAAGCGTTTGCGCAACACCGGATCCTGGGTGGCCACGCCGACCGGACAGGTGTTGAGGTGGCATTTGCGCATCATGATGCAGCCCTCGACCACCAGCGGTGCGGTGGCGAAGCCGAACTCGTCGGCGCCGAGCAGGGCGCCGATGACCACATCGCGGCCGGTTTTCATCTGGCCGTCAACCTGCACGCGAATGCGACCGCGCAGGCGGTTGAGCACCAAGGTTTGCTGGGTCTCGGCCAGTCCGATTTCCCATGGTCCTCCAGCATGCTTGATCGAGGACAGGGGCGAAGCGCCGGTGCCGCCATCATGGCCGGCAATCACCACGTGGTCCGCCTTGGCTTTGGTCACGCCGGCCGCCACCGTGCCGACGCCGATTTCAGAAACGAGCTTGACGGAAATCGAGGCGCTCGGGTTGGCATTTTTCAAGTCATGGATCAGTTGCGCCAGGTCTTCGATCGAGTAGATGTCATGGTGCGGCGGCGGCGAGATCAGGCCGACACCCGGCACTGAATGGCGCAGGAAACCGATGTATTCGGAAACCTTGTGCCCCGGCAATTGGCCGCCCTCGCCAGGCTTGGCACCTTGTGCCATCTTGATCTGGATCTGATCGGCATTGGCCAGATATTCGGTGGTAACGCCGAAACGGCCGGAGGCGACCTGCTTGATCGCCGAGCGCATGCTGTCACCTTCCTGCAGCGGTATGTCGCGCACGATGCGACTCTGACCGAGGACGCTGGCCGCCGTCTCGCCAGCGCCGACTTTTCTGAAGCGCAGTGGGTCTTCGCCACCCTCGCCGGTGTTCGACTTGCCGCCGATGCGGTTCATGGCGATCGCCAGCGTGCTGTGCGCCTCGGTCGAGATGGAACCGAGCGACATGGCGCCGGTGGCGAAGCGCCTGACAATTTCGCTGGCCGGCTCGACTTCGTCGAGCGGCACCGGCTGCCCCGCCGGCTTGATCTCGAACAGGCCACGCAGGGTCATGTAGCGCTGGCTCTGGCCGTTGATGATTGCCGCATACTCCTGATAGGTCTCGAACTTGCCGGAACGCGTCGAATGTTGCAGCTTGGCGATGGCATCGGGCGTCCACATGTGCTCCTCGCCGCGCACGCGGTAGGCATATTCGCCGCCGCAGTCGAGTGCCTCGGCCAGCACCGGATCGCCATTCCAGGCTGAAGCGTGGGTGCGCAGGGCTTCTTCGGCCACTTCGCGCATGCCAATGCCTTCGATCTTGGTTGCGGTGCCGGTGAAGTAGCGGGCGACAAAATCCGAGGCCAGGCCGATGGCTTCGAAAATCTGCGCGCCGCAGTATGACTGGTAGGTGGAAATGCCCATCTTGGACATCACCTTCATCAGGCCCTTGTCGATCGCCTTGATGTAGTGCTTGTGCGCCTCCGCGACGTCGGGTTTGCCCGGTAGCTGGTCAGCGATGGCTGCGACGCTTTCGAGGACCAGCCACGGATGGATGGCTTCCGCGCCATAGCTCGCCAGGGTGGCAAAATGATGCACTTCACGGGCAGCGCCGGTTTCCACGACCATGCCGACCGAGGTGCGCAGGCCGGCGCGCACCAGATACTGGTGTACGGCCGAGCAGGCCAGCAGGGCGGGAATCGGTGCCCGTTCGCGGCTGATGGCGCGGTCGGACAGGATAATGACGTTGTAACCTTCGCCGACGGCGCGTTCGACACGACTGCAGACGTCATAAAGCACGCGGCCCATGGCGATCGCCCCGGCGGCAGCCGGCATGGTGATGTCGACGACGATCGAACGAAACACGTTATTCGTCAGGCTGTGGATCTGTTTCAGCTTGGCCATGTCGCCCAGCGACAGGATCGGCTGATAGACCTCCAGCCGCGGGGTCGGCTCGGTTTCGTCAATGCCCAGCAGGTTGGGGTTCGGGCTGACCAGCGAAATCAGCGACATGACGATTTCCTCGCGGATCGGGTCGATCGGCGGGTTGGTCACCTGGGCGAACATCTGCTTGAAATAGTTGAAGAACGGCTTGCTGCGGTCGGACAGGACCGGCAGCGGGCTGTCGTTGCCCATCGACCCGGTGGCTTCTTCGCCCAGCGTCGCCATTGGTTCAATGATGAACTTGAAGTCCTCCTGCGTGTAACCGAAGGCCTGTTGGAGATTGAACAGTGGCTCGGCAGTACTGTCGAGGCTTGTCACCCCCGGCAGATCGTCGACAAAATAGCGTGATTTTTCGATCCACTCCCGGTACGGCTTGGCGGTCGCCAGTTCATGCTTGAGGTCCGCATCGTCGATGATGCGTCCCTGCTCCAGGTCGATCAGGAACATCTTGCCCGGTTGCAGGCGCCATTTCTTGACGATGCGTTCTTCGGGGATGGGCAGGACGCCGATCTCCGAAGCCATCACCACCAGGTCGTCATCGGTGATCAGGTAGCGGGCGGGCCGCAAGCCATTTCTGTCGAGCGTCGCGCCGATCTGGCGACCATCGGTGAACGCCACCGCGGCCGGGCCGTCCCAGGGTTCCATCAGCGCCATGTGGTATTCGTAGAAGGCGCGCCGCTCCTCGTCCATCAGCGGATTGCCGGCCCATGCTTCGGGAATCAGCGTCATCATGGCATGTGCCAGGCTGTAGCCCCCCATCAGCAGCAGTTCGAGCGCATTGTCAAACGAGGCCGAATCCGACTGGCCGTCATAAATCAGCGGCCAGATTTTCTCCAGGTCGTCGCCCAGCACCTTCGATGAGATGCCGTTTTCACGGGCGCGAATCCAGTTGACATTGCCGCGCAGGGTGTTGATTTCGCCATTGTGGGCGATCAAACGGAAGGGGTGGGCGAGATCCCAGGTCGGGAAGGTATTGGTCGAAAAGCGCTGGTGCACCAGCGCCAGGGCAGTATCCACGCGCTCGTCTTGCAGATCGAGGTAGTACTCACCGACCTGGTTCGCCAGCAGCATGCCTTTGTAAACCACCGTGCGCGCCGACATGGAGGGCACATAGAACATCTTGACATCCGGCAGCTTGAGCGCCTGAATGGCATGCCCGGATGCCTTGCGAATGATGTAAAGCTTGCGCTCGAGGGCGTTGGTATCGAGATTGCGCGGGCGGTCCGTTTGCCGCCAGCCAATAAAGACCTGGCGGATGACCGGCTCGCGGTCTCGCGCGGCCTGGGCGAGACCGGAATTGTCGCGGGGCACGTCGCGCCAGCCGATCAGCTTCAGGCCCTCATAGCGGATCGTGCGCTCGATCGCAGCCTCGCAGGCACGGCGACTGGCATCGCTCTGCGGCAGGAACATCATGCCAACGCCATATTCGCCCGCCGGCGGCAACTCGATGCCCTGGCGTGCCATCTCGACATGGTAGAAACGGTCCGGAATCTGGATCAGGATGCCGGCGCCATCACCCAGCAACGGGTCGTAGCCGGTCGCGCCACGATGCTCGAGATTCTTGAGAATTTTCAGGCCCTGCTCGACGATGGCATGGCTCTTCTGATTCTTGATGTGGGCAATAAAGCCGACGCCGCAGGCGTCGTGCTCGTAGGCGGGATCGTAAAGACCCGCTGTGCTGGGGGTGCTGGGGTATTCCATGTTTTATTCCTGACAATGCGACAGACAAAAAGGCCGGGGGCTAGCTGCCAACCCGGCACAAAAGATGTCAAAAGCGGGGAATAAAATATACCCGCATTCACCTCACGGCTCAAGACCCTTGCCGAACATCAAACATATCGGCTATTCAAACGCTTAAGGGCAGATCGTGCGAGCTTTTTCAGTGTCGGAATCGCTTTGCATTCAGGTCTTCTTGACACCTGCCGAAACCAAGTCTAAGGCTCGCCAACAGTGAATAACCGCCGATGCTCTTTGATGGCGTAGCGATCGGTCATGCCGGCAATGTAGTCGGCAATCACACGCGGCATCCCTTCCTGCTCACCACTCACTTGGTATTGCGGCGGCAGTAAGCGCGGCTCCGCCTGGAATGCGGCGAAGAGTTCGCGAATCACCCGGCGCGCCTTGTTGGTCATGCGTACTACCTGATAGTGGCGGTACAGTTCCGTGCGCAGAAAGGCTTTGAGTTCCCGATTCTCCGCCTGCATTGCAGCGGAAAACCCGACCAAAGCTGGCGCCTGCTCGACATCGGCAAGGGTTTCAATCCCGTTCGCCGCGATTCTGGTCTGGGTTTCCGAAAGCAAATCGGTCACCTGCGCATCAATCATGCGCCGCACCGTTTCATGAATCAGGCGCCGGCCGCACAGCCGGGGAAATTCGTCGCGCGCTTCAGTCACATGCCGCGCAAACAGGCTGATCTGCTCCAACTGGTCGAGGGTGATCAATCCGGAACGCAAGCCGTCATCCACATCGTGATTATTGTAGGCAACTTCATCGGCAAGATTGCAGACTTGCGCTTCCAGCGAGGGACGGTGGTCAGCGAGGAAGCGTTGTCCGAGTTCTCCCAGTTCCCGCGCTGTTGTCGGCGGACAGTGCTTGAGTATGCCCGCGCGCGTTTCGAACATCAGGTTGAGGCCGTCAAATGCCCCATAGCGTTCTTCCAGCCGATCGACGATGCGCAACGACTGGAGATTGTGCTCGAACCCCCCATGCGCGGCCATGCATTCGTTCAATGCATCCTGGCCGGCGTGGCCGAACGGCGTGTGGCCTAAATCGTGTGCGAGGGCAATGGCCTCGGTGAGGTCATCGTTAAGCTCCAGCGCCCGGGAGATCGAACGGGCGATTTGCGCGACCTCGATCGAGTGCGTCAGGCGGGTGCGGAACAGATCGCCTTCGTGATTAACGAAAACCTGCGTCTTGTACTCAAGCCGCCGGAAGGCCGTGGAATGCACGATGCGATCGCGGTCGCGCTGAAACTCGCCGCGCGCCTTGGGGCGCGGTTCGGAGTACACCCGCCCGCGCGATGCTTCCTCGCTGACCGCGTAGGTCGCCAGCTCACTCACAGCAAGCTTCAATCGCAGCGCGAATTTCTGCTTGTGGCGCTTCTGCCCAGGTTACTGCCTCTCCCAACTGTTTGAGCAGTACCAGGCGCAAGCGCCCGGCAATGACTTTCTTGTCGTGCCCCATCAGATCGAGATACTGTTCAGCCCCTAGTTGCGGTCCGCGTACCGGCAGCCGGGCCTGGACAAACAGGCGCTGCACGCGCTCGACATCGGCATCGGCGAGCCAACCCAGCCGCCGCGATAGTTCCAGCGCCATCATCGTCCCTGCCGCGACTGCCTCGCCATGCAGCCATACACCGTAACCCATCCCGGTTTCGATGGCGTGACCGAAAGTATGTCCCAGATTCAGCAGCGCCCGGCCACCCTGCCTTGCGGTTTCGAGTTCATCCCCCGCCACCACCTCGGCTTTATTGATGCAGGAACGTTCGATGGCATGGGACAGCGCAGCGGCATCGCGCGCCAGGAGTTTATCCATATTGGCTTCCAGCCATTCGAGGAATGCCAGGTCGCGGATCAGGCCATATTTAATGACTTCGGCCAGACCAGCAGACAACTCGCGATCCGGCAGGGTATGCAGCGTATCGGTATCGGCCAGCACGAGGCGCGGCTGCCAGAAAGCACCGACCATGTTCTTGCCGCGCGGATGGTTGATACCGGTCTTACCGCCCACGGAGGAATCCACCTGGGCCAGCAGGGTCGTCGGCACCTGGATGAAGGGTACGCCACGTTGATAGGTCGCAGCCGCAAAACCGGCCAGGTCGCCAACGACACCCCCACCCAGCGCAATGATCGAGGTGGTACGGTCACAACGCTCGGCGAGGAGGCGATCGTAAATATGATTCAGCGACTCCCAGTTCTTGTGCGCTTCGCCATCCGGCAGGATGATTTCGCTGACTGCAATGCCCGCCGCCTTCAACGGCTTGGCCAGCCTGATCAGATACAGCGGCGCAACCACATCATTGCTAACTATCGCCACCTGCTTGCCTACATATTGGCTGATCTGCATATCAAGTAAATCAGCGCCAATGTGAATGGGATAGGAGCGCGTATCCAGGTTAACATTCAGTGTCGTCATAACTTATTGTGGCCGATTCGCACCGGTTTGGGCATTTTCTGATCAAAGTTTCAATAATCTGCTCAGCTAGCGCACCTGTTTCTAGCTGCTGATTGTCACTGATAGCGCAGTTTGATCGCCCTTGCGATGGCAGAGACTGCGTTATTTACGCCTGCGCCGGATTCAACAATGATATCGGCCATTTCCCGGTAAAGCGGGTCGCGCTTTTCAACCAGGCTGCTTATGCGCGCAAGCGGATCTGGTACCTGAAGCAAAGGGCGGGATTTATCATGTCGGGTACGTTCGAATATTAGTTCGGGTGAAGCGTGGAGATACACCACATCGCCAGTAGCCACCATACGCGCTCTATTTTCTGGTTTGAGTACGGCACCTCCGCCAGTAGCTACAACCATTTTTTCAGAGAGTGTCAACTGCTTTAAGGACTGCGCTTCGCGCTGGCGAAAGCCCGCTTCACCTTCAATCTCAAAGATTGTCGTGACGGAAACCCCGGTGGCCACTTCAATGCTTTGGTCAAGATCGACAAATTGCCAGCCGATAGCTTTCGACAACTTTCTGCCTATGGTTGTCTTGCCGGCGCCCATCATGCCGACCAGATATACATTCGACCTAATGACCAAGCATCCCAGTGGTTGCCACTCCAGCAGTTGAGCATCCACTCAGCCGGCTGGCCAAAGTACCGTGCTGACTCATCTCAAGCTAAGCCTGTCATCAACTATTCTCGGTGTAATGAAAATCAGCAATTCCTTGCGCTCGGAGGTCTTATTCTTGTGCTTGAACATGAATCCGACGTAGGGCAGATCACCGAAGAACGGAATCCGGTCCTCTGAGACCGTGACATCCTCATGAGTAACGCCACCAATCACTAACGTACCACCATTCTCGACCATGACTTCAGACTCGACCTTGGCCGTGATTATGGTTGGGTTGCCCAAGACGATACGAGAGAAATCGGGCCTATCCTTGCTGATAATCAGTTTCATCTTGATGCTGCCGTCCGGGGTAATTTGCGGCGTCACATCTAGCGACAGCTTCGCTTTCCGGTAGGTAACAGTCGGCGGTGTGTTCGCGGCAGCGGGGGTTACCACCGGAATCTCATCACCTTGCTCAATAACGGCCTTGACGTTATTGCCCGTCACGACTCGCGGGTTAGACAGGCTCTTCCCTTTGCCATCAGCCTCCATGGCCAGCAATTCTAGATTCAGGATACGCGTGAGGCTAGAATTGAATAGCGAGAATGAAAGCGCCCCCATTGTGGTTTGCTGGGTGAAGGTAGTGCTGGCCATGCGCCCTGTCGCCGAAGGGGATCCGATCGTGGCAGCGCCACCACCCAGCAGCAGACTACTTCCTGAATCGCTAGCCACTTTTACGGGCTGTGCATTGAGAAAATTGAGACGAACCCCCAGTTCGCGACCAAACGTATCGCGCGCCTCGACTACCCGCGCCTCGATCAGAACCTGTTTTGCTGGTTTGTCGATCAAATTGATAAGTTGGCGAACCTTGTCAAGGCGTGTAGGCACGTCGGTGACAAACAGGCGGTTCGAATAGGCATCTACTACAACGGACCCCCCTTTCGACAGGACGGGCTGATCCTTGTTACCCAGCAATTTCTGCAGGTCATCTGCCTTCTGGTAGTTGATCTGGAAAGATTCCGTTTGGGTTGGCTCCAATTGACCAATCTGCTGGAGAGATTCCAGTTCCTGCCTTTCCTTAGCCAACAATTCATCACGGGGCGCAATCCTCAAAATGTTGCCGTTCTTCCGCATTGCCAGATTTTTTTGTTCCAGCACAATCTCCAGAGCCTGGTCCCATGGAACATCATTCAGCCTGAGTGACACATTACCTGCCACTGAGTCGCTGATTACGATGTTGAACTTGGTGATATCGGCAAACACATGCAATAGCTCGCGCAAGGGAATATTCTGGAAATTGAGGGAAATCAATTCGCCCTGATATCCGGCCTTGGTTCCCTGGAACAACTTGTTCGGATCCGCCTGTACGGGTCTGACCTCGACAATGAACTGGTTGTCACTCTGATATGCGGTGTGCTCCCACAATCCATGTGGCACTATATCCATGCTGACATCGTCGCCATCTACCCTTGTATTGACGCTGGTAATCGGCGTGGCAAAGTCGACTACGTCCAAACGACGACGCAGCGTTTCGGGCAATTGGGTTTTCTTGAAGGAAACCTGTAGTGTCGTCCCCTTTTGTCTGACATCAATCCCCGTATCGCTCGATGACAATTCGACGAGCACGAGACCGGCGCCATCTTTGTTGCGCTGGAATCTGATGTCCCGCACACGGGTAAGATCATCCTTTCCGCTTTGTGTGAAATGCTGCACTTTCCCGGCAGCACCGTCGGCAATTGCCGGAGCGCCATCGAACAAGGTTATGAACAAAAACTTCCCATCCTGACGGGCCTCGAAACGGGAAACCCTGTCGAGATTCAGAACCAGTCGTGATCGGTCCCCGGCCTGCACCAGGCTGAAACTACGCAAACTTCCCTCATTGACGGTTTTGTTGCCGTAGCCCAAGCCGTTTTCAGTTGCCGGAAAATCAAAAACTATCCTTGCAGGATTGACAATGACAAAATTCGATGGGGTAGAAGCCAGGACCTGCTGCAGGCCAAGTTTCAGGATCGTATTGCCACCGGATTTACTGACCACCAGATTTTCGATCACATTGGGCTTGACGTCGGCGACTGGCTGACCTTGCTGTGCCAGGGAAACCGGGATGCTCACCAGCAAGGCCACCAGACATATCCAAATACGTATGAATTTCATTTCCTTGACTCCTTACCCTGCGCCCCTTCCAACAATTGTAGGGAGGTCTGCTTTTCCACCCAGTCGGTGGTCTGGCCGGTTGGATCCTGTACTATTTCCTTGAGGATAATCTCGTAATCCGTCACCTCGATGATGCGGCCAAAATTCTGGCCCATATAGTTTCCTTTTTTTGCTTGGTATACGACTCCGTCAACTTTAACCAGCGAGTGTTTGGCTTTTGTTTTGGAATTACTCACTACACCAATGAATTGAATGGTTTCAAGCGGAAAGTTTTCCAGTTGCTCGCGCGGTCGATCAAAGTCAGGCTTGGTGCCACCACCACCACCTTCATTTTTTTCCGGTTCGACACGGTTTGAACTGAACGGGTCCAGTTGCTCAAGCGCCACATAAGAAACGATAGGAAATGGCTTCAATTCGGGAATTGGCAAAACGCGACCACGAAGCTCGCGGGAAGACTCGTTCATCCACTGCTTGATATCATCATGCTCACCCTCGCCACAACCGCTCAGCGCCAGGATGAACACCAGGATGTATAGTGAGCCCGGCGCCCTCATTTCCGAGCCCCCTTGGCTTTTTCTCTTTCTTTCCGTTTCTGCTCGGCCACCTCTGCTTCATCAAGGTAGCGGAAAGTTTTGGCTGTGGCGACCAGCATCAGGGTTTCTCCGGGCTTGCCGAATGGCGCCACGCTGATGTCATTTAATGTAACGATGCGAGACAACTTGGCGATGTCGCCGGCGAAGGCGCCAAAATCATGATATGAGCCGGTCACATTGAGGGTGATCGGCAACTCTGCATAAAAATCCCTTGAAGCCTCGGTCCCCGGTTTGAACAATTCGAACTGCAGGCCCCGTCCCAAACCTGCCTGGTTGATGTCAATCAGGAGAGATTCCATCTCCGCTTTATTGGGCAACTGCTTGAGCAGTGCCCCGAACGAACGCTCGATCTCTGCCAGTTGGATGATGTGTTCGTCAAGGTTGATTGCCTGCTTCTTCTTGCTGAGCCACTCGTCTTTGAGTTTGGTTTCTTCCTGATACTTGAGCTCAAGCTCTTCATTTTGTACGTTCCAGCCAAACCAGGCTGCTGCAGCAAGCAAGCCCAGGAACATGCCGGTCAGAATAATGATGCGCGGCACCAACGGCCAAGCGCCGGGGTCCTTGGGATCCAGTGTCTTGAAGTCATCGGCAAGCCGCCTGAAATCTACTTTGGGCATGTTGATTTTCGGCAATGCGGGCAGGTTCGGCTGTTTCATGGCTTGCCTCCCGGCTTTTTGCTGATCTTGCCAGTATCCTGGGTTGTTTGACGTGAAAAATAAATATTCAGATTGAATTCATTCATGCGTCGCTTGCCAACCTGTATCGCCTTGATCTGGACCAGTTCTGGCCGCTCAAAAACCGGTGATTTGTCCAGGTTATGCATCAGGGCAGAAACACGGGCATTCGATTGCGCATGACCTATCAGAGTAATTTTTTGTTTGTCCTGTTTGATCGAGCGCAAATAAACCCCGGTTGGCAATTGCCGGGCAAGTTCATTGAATAGATGCACCGTTTCGGAGCGATTGGCCTGCAAAGACTCGATCACCTGCTTTCTTGCCAACAGGGCTTCAGTTTGTTCCTTAAGCTTATTGATCTCCTCGATTTGCTTGTCGAGTCCGGCGATTTCTTTTTTGAGAAAGGCATTTTTTTCGGATTGCCTGTCAATCTGTGCATTGATGTAGGTAAATCCGGCAAACCAGATTACGGCCGCCAAAACACTAACCAAACCTGAGAGGGCATAAAACTGTTGGCGTGAAGCCTTGCGCTTTGCCTCCCGATGCGGGAGCAGGTTGATGCGAATCATTGATCGAACCTCCGCAATGCCAGACCGCACGCCACCATCAGCGAGGGAGCATCAGACAGGAGGTGTTTTGCCCTGACGCGCTGGGATAGCTTCATCTGCGTAAAGGGGTTCGCCAGAGCCACATTGATTTGGGTACGGTCGGCAACAACCTCTGCAATACCCGGCAGCAACGCACCGCCGCCTGTCAGGATAATGTGATGCACATCGTTGAACTGGGTGGAGGTAAAGAAAAATTGCAGTGCGCGGGAAACCTCCAATGCCAGGTTTTCAAGGAATGGGCGCAATATTTCGGTTTCGTAATTGTCCGGCATGGGACCGGTGCGCTTGAGGTTTTCAGCCTCCTCATGACTCATGCCATAAGCACGCACCATGTCCTGGGTAAGCTGATTGCCGCCAAAAGCTTGTTCTCGGTTATAGATCTGCTGATCACCTTTGACCATGGTGACCTTCATGGCACTGGCGCCCACATCGATCAGGGCAAATACCATTTCTTCGACATCGCCTGAAAATTGCTCGCGCACCAACTCGAAAGCGGCGAGAGATGCAAAGGATTCCACATCCATCACCACGGGTTTCAGCTTTGCGGCCTCGGCGCAGGCCACCCGGTCCTCGACGCCCTCCTTGCGGGAAGCTGCGATCAATACTTCAACCTCGTCGGTACTGGATGGCGCGGGGCCAATCACCTGAAAATCAAGATTCACCTCTTCGAGGGTGAAGGGAATGTACTGATTCGCTTCCGACTCCACCTGCACTTCCATATCAGAATCGCGCAGACCAGCAGGCAAAATGATTTTCTTGGTGATCACCGCGGCAGCAGGCAGTGCCATGGCGACATATTTTGTCGGTGTTCCGAGCCGTCTCCAGCAACGGTCTATGGCGTCAGCGACCCCATCAAGGTTGGCAATGTTGCCATCCACCACCGCACCCTCCGGCATGGGCTCGATGGCATAACACTCAAGCTGGTAGCCACCAGTCCTGCTACCAGACAGCTCTACCATCTTGACCGCAGACGAACTGATATTCAGCCCAACCAGTGAGCGCGCCCTTGGGTTGAGTATCGAAAGGTCGATATCCAAGATAATCCTTTGTTTTCAGAGTGTTACAACATAATCTGACAATTCACTTCAGATGCTAGCAGCAACTATATCGGCTGTAAAGACAATTCTTGTAGGCGAATACTTAAAATAACCAATAGGCCGGCATCTACGCAACAGTTGCAAAATAAGCCCAACACACCGCTTTGCCGTCTGAATATCCGGCCTCCTTGACGGCTTAGTCACAGGCGAGACCCTCAACAACGGTACCCGTATCGCTGGACTATAATGTCCCCTCGTCGATTCGGCCACTTCATTCTCGTTCGTAATCTCCATATCGTGCTGCGCTGGATCCTCCTGCCGTTTGTCCTCCTTGCCGGTGCCGCACTGGCGGCGATTGCCCTTCTGGGCATCGTCCTGATCCTTGCTTATCCGCGCCTGCCTCCGGTTGATGTCCTGACAGAATACCGTCCAAAAATACCCTTGCGGGTATTTACCTCTGACGGCCATCTAATTGGCGAGTTTGGCGAGGAGCGGCGTCACTTCATCCACATCCAGAATGTTCCCGAGATCATGAAGCAGGCCATCCTGGCTGCCGAGGATGAGCGCTTTTACCAACACCCGGGCATCGACACCATGGGTATCCTGCGCGCGGCCTATGCAAACTTCGTCGGCGGCGGCAAGCGTCAGGGCGCATCGACCATCACCATGCAGGTGGCACGAAACTTCTTTCTGTCATCCGAAAAAACGCTTACGCGCAAGCTTTATGAAGCCTTGCTCGCCTTCAAGATCGAGAACAGCCTCGGCAAGGATGAAATCCTGCAGATTTACATTAACCAGATCTACCTCGGCCAGAGGGCCTACGGTTTTGAAGCCGCAGCGCGCATCTATTTCGGCAAGGAGTTGAAAGACCTTGGCATTGCCGAGACCTCCATGCTCGCTGGCTTGCCAAAGGCTCCCTCTGCCTTCAATCCGGTTGCCAATCCCAAGCGCGCCCAGTTGCGCCAACACTATGTGCTGCGGCGCATGCAGCAACTCGGTTTCATCGATCAGGCACAGTTCAATCAGGCACGCGACCAGCAACTTCATGTGCGCCGCCAGATTGATAATTTCGCCGTCAAGGCCGACTACGCCGCTGAAATGGCGCGACAAATCGCGGTTGCCGCCTTTCCCGATGAAGTCTACAGCGCCGGCATCAGGGTTGTCACCACGCTGACCCGCAAGGAACAGGATGCCGCCTATCGGAGCCTGCGCCAGGCAGTGCTTGACTATGACCGTCGCCATGGCTATCGCGGCGCCGAAGCTTATGTGGACATGAAGGCGATCAAGGGTGACGACGACGAGCAGATCGACGAACTCCTCTACGACTTCGATGACGCCGACGACCTGCGCCTTGCTCTCGTCCTTGACGCCAGTTCGGAAAAACTGCGCGCATACCTGCCGGGTGGCGAAATTGTCACTGTCGAAGGCGCTGGCCTCAAGTTCGCCCAGCGCATGCTCGATAGCAAGGCGCCCGCCAACAAGCGGCTGCGCCGCGGTGCGATCATGCGGTTGACTCAGGACAGCAAAGGTCGCTGGCAGGTCGCCCAGTGGCCGGAGGTAGAGGCTGCTTTCGTAGCCGCCAATCCGAACGATGGTGCAGTTCGCGCCCTTGTCGGCGGTTTCGACTTCACCCGCAGCAAATTCAATCACGTCACCCAAGCCTGGCGCCAGCCGGGCTCAAGCTTCAAGCCCTTCATTTATTCGGCAGCACTGGAGAAAGGCTTTACACCCCTGTCGATCCTGCCTGACGAACCGCTCTCCGTTTCTGCGGAGGAAACCGGCAGCCAGGCGTGGGAACCAAAAAACTACGACGGCAAGTACGACGGGCCGATGACCCTGCGCACGGCTTTGGCGAAATCCAAGAATATGGTTTCGATACGCCTGATCCGCGCCATCAAGCCACTGTATGCCCAGGATTACGCCAGTCGTTTCGGGTTTGATGCTGACAAGAATCCACCTTATCTCACGCTCGCCCTCGGCGCCGGTGCGGTGACTCCCTGGCAGCAACTCAATGCCTACGCCGTCTTCGCCAATGGTGGCTACAAGATCGAACCCTTCATCGTCAAGCAGATACTCGATGCCAGCGGCAAGGTGCTTGCCGAAACCACGCCAGCACTGGCCGGCGACGAATCCTTGCGCATCATTGATGCACGTAACGCCTGGATAATGGACAGCATGATGAAGGATGTCGTACGGCGCGGCACGGCCACGCGTGCGCAATCCCTCAAGCGCACCGACCTGGCCGGCAAGACCGGCACCACCAACGATTACGTCGATGCCTGGTTCTGCGGCTATCAGCCCTCGATGGTCGGCATCGCCTGGATCGGCTTCGATCAGCCGAAACGTATGGGCAGCGGGGAAACCGGCGGTTCCACCGCCTTGCCGATCTGGATCGGCTACATGGAAACAGCCCTGAAAGGCGTGCCGGAAATGCACCGCGATGCACCCTCAGGACTGGTCCGCGTTGAAAGTCGGGATCCAGCGACTGGGGCGCCCATCCACGACCTGGTCTATGCCGAGGCCATCCCCGCACCGACGCCCGACCGCGAGCCCAACATACTGGATGCCTTTCGCACCCAGGTTCAGTCTCCCGCACCAGTCCAGGATGCCCAGATCAGACCGATTGCACCCGATCGGCGCGTGCCGATGCCAGGCGGTGGGGCACCTACAAATCCAGTTGAAGCGTCTCGCCCGCCTGCTCGCTAAGGCAGCGCGACAATACACTTGCCAAGTCCTGACCGTCACGCGTACCAATCCAGCGCCCATCCTGGGGTTTGAAGTGAAAGCCGCCGGAACGCGCCGCCACCCAGATTTCCCGCGCTGCCGCATGGCGATTGACAATGACCTTGCTGTCATCCGCAAAGGCGATCTCGATGATCCCGCCCGGTTTCAATTCATAATCCAGATCGGCGTCGCCCGCATCCACCAATTTTTCAAGTTGCGTTTCCAGCCGCGCCAACTGGGCATCTGCCAGCGTCAAGAATTCTCGTTCTTCCACCTTAGCTCCCGCCTTGTCTCCGTGTTAACATCATCGTCATGCAGCCACGTTCCGCTACCTTGATTGCTCTGCTGGTCAGCAGTTCATTTCTCCTGTCCGCCTGTGGCAACAGGGGGGGTCTGGTTTTGCCACCCAAACCATCCGCTTCCGCGCAAGCCCAACCCGCGGACAGGGTTGCCAGCGATCATAGCAGCACCCCCCTGCCTGCCACACCCCGATGAACCTGATCAATGACAGCAACGGCGTTAGCCGCGTCGAGGGGGTGGCATTGTCCGCCATCGCCAAACAATTCGGCACGCCCTGCTACGTATACTCCCGCGCCGCCCTGGCAGCGGCTTATGCCAGCTATCAAAAGGCGCTGACAGGACGCAATGCGCGCATCTGCTATGCCGTCAAGGCAAATTCCAGTCTTGCCATCCTCAACCTGTTCGCCCGGCTCGGCGCCCACTTCGACATCGTTTCCGGTGGCGAACTGGCGCGCGTCATCGCTGCTGGCGGCGATCCAGCCAAGGTCGTGTTTTCCGGGGTCGCCAAATCACGCGCCGAGATGCAACTGGCACTGGCTGCCGGCATCCATTGCTTCAATGTGGAGTCGGCAAGCGAACTTGAGCAACTCAATACCGTCGCCGGAGAAATGGGCCAGCGCGCCCCCATT
Source organism: uncultured Methyloversatilis sp. (assembly GCA_964580925.1). Classification (GTDB taxonomy): domain Bacteria; phylum Pseudomonadota; class Gammaproteobacteria; order Burkholderiales; family Rhodocyclaceae; genus Sulfuricystis. The sequence continues at coordinate 10,226 of CAZOMI010000015.1, read as the reverse complement.
GCCCTGCGTGTCAATCCGAACGTTGATCCCAAGACACATCCCTATATCTCGACTGGCCTGAAGACCGCCAAATTCGGCGTGGCCTTCGCTACCGCCCGGGAACTCTATCGCCGCGCCCACGCACTGCCGAATCTGAAGGTATGCGGCATCGCCTGCCACATCGGCTCGCAACTGCTTGACCCGCAGCCGGCTGCCGATGCCGCCGGCAAGGTGCTGGAACTGGTCGACAGCCTCGCTGCCGAAGGCATTGTGCTCGAACATATCGATCTCGGCGGCGGCATGGGCATTCGTTACCGGGATGAAGTCGTGCTGCCGACCGCCGGCTATCTGGCGCCGATGCTGGCGCGGCTGGCCGGTCGCCGGGAAATGCTGTATTTCGAGCCAGGCCGCTCGCTGGTCGGCAACGCCGGCTTGTTGCTGACGAAGGTCGAGGTGCTCAAGCATGGCGAGGAAAAGAACTTCGCCATCGTCGATGCCGCCATGAACGACCTGGCGCGCCCGGCACTTTACGATGCCTGGCATGAGATCATTAAAGTCGGCGCTGGTGACACGGCGTCAGAACCCCTGCAGTATGAAATTGTCGGCCCGATCTGCGAGTCCGGCGACTTCCTCGGCCACGACCGCAAGCTGGCCCTGGCGGAGGGTGATCTGCTCGCCATCCTGTCAGCCGGCGCCTACGGCATGGCAATGAGCTCGAACTACAACACACGGCCACGCGCCGCCGAAATCATGGTGGATGGCGAGCAAATGCACCTGATCCGTCGCCGCGAGGAAATCGCCCAACTTTTCGCGCTGGAATCCGTCTTGCCCTGAACATGCACCGACAACTTGCCCTGGTTTGTTTAGCAGTCTTCCTTCTCGCCGCCTGCGACAAGCAACCCGCCGACAGGAAACCGTCCGGACCGCCGCCAACGCTGATCACCGTGACGCAGGTCAAGAGTGGCGCCTTCGAGGTCACCGAGGACACGCTGGGTACGCTCGCAGCCGTGATCAACCCGAAAATCGCTGCCGAAGTCGCCGGCAAGATAAGCAAGGTGCTGGTATTTGCCGGCACGCCAGTCAAGCAGGGCGAGACGCTGGCGGTGATCGATGCCACAGATTTCCTGCTGCAAAACCAGGCCGAGCAGGCCGAGGTGAAGCGGATCGAAGCCCTGCTGGCGCAACAGGACAAACTGGTCGAGCGCCAGCAAAGCCTCGTCAAAAAAGGATTCCTGTCGCAGAACGCCGGCGATGACGCCATGGCGCAACGGGCCGCCATCGCCGAACAACTCGCCGCCGCCCAGGCGCGAACCGGCCTCGGCAAGCGCTCGGTGGGCAAAACCACCGTGACGGCGCCGTTCGCTGGTGTCATCGAAAACCGCATGATCTCTGCCGGCGATTATGTCAAGCTGGGCGATCCCCTGTTCCAGCTCGTCTCCAATCGGCACTTGCGCGCCCACCTGCCTTTTCCCGAAAGCGCAGCACCCCGCCTGATGCTTGGCCAGCCTGTGCAAATCACCTCGCCACAGGCGCCGGACAAGGTGTTCAACACAAAAATTTCCGAAATCCGCCCCGCGGTTGCCGAATCGAGTCGCGCCCTTGACGTGATTGTTGACCTGGACGGCGCCGGCCTGCTGCGCGCGGGCGGGAGCGTCAACGCTTCGGTACAGATTGCCGCCAAGGCTGCAGCGCTGCTGGTTCCCGAGCAAAGCGTGGTGCTACGCCCGGCGGGCAAGGTGGTCTATGCGATTGTCGATGCGGATGGCAAAAAGACGGCGCAGCAGCGCATCGTCCAGGCGGGCGCCAAGAAGGGGGGCATGATCGAGATACTGTCCGGCCTGCAGGAGGGCGAACTCGTCGCGCAGGACGGCGCCGGCTTCCTGACCAACGGCGCGACCGTCAGCATCAAGGAACCCGGCAAACCGGGCGGGGGAAAAGCGGAAGCCAAAGGCAAACCCCAGGGCAAGCCTGAAGAAAAATGACGCTCCCCGAGCTTTCCATCAAGCGCCATGTGCTGGCGTGGATGCTCTCCGCCGTGCTGGTGCTGTTCGGCATCATTTCCTTCACCCGCATCGGCATGGACCGCTTTCCCTACATCGAGTTTCCGGTGGTGTCGATCACCACGGCACTCAAGGGCGCCAATCCGGACATCGTCGATTCATCCATCACCAACGTCATCGAGACCACGGTCAACTCGGTACCCGGCATAGAACATATCCAGTCCACCTCCTCGCCCGGCGTCTCGGTCATCGCCATCACCTTCGGCCTGGAAAAGAAGGTCGACGTCGCCTTCAACGAGGTGCAATCCAAGGTCAATCAGGCGTTGCGCCGCCTGCCCAAGGACACCGACCCGCCCGTCGTCGCCAAGGTCGAGACCAACGCCCAGCCGATCATGTGGCTGGCGCTGCAGGGCGACCGCACCCAGCAGCAGCTCAACCAGTACGCCATCAACGTCCTGAAGAAGCGCCTGGAGACCATCGACGGCGTCGGCGAGGTGCGCATCGGCGGCCGCCGCGACCGCACCATTCGCGTGAACCTGCTGCCCGACCGCATGGTGGCCTACGGCATCACCGCGCAGGACATCAACAACGCCTTCGCGACTGAACACGTCCAGATGGCCGGCGGCTTCGTCGTCGGCCAGCAGACCGAAAGCCTGGTCAAGCTCGATCTCGAATTCCACAGTCTCGACGCGCTTGCCGACATGGTCATTGGCTATCGGGGAGAAAAGGGGGCCGGTGCCCCCATCCATCTCAAGGACGTCGCCGAAATCGCCGACGGCTTGACCGACAACCGCCAGCTGGCTCGCTTCAATGGCGAAATGACCGTGGGCCTGGGCATCGTCAAGGTCGCCAACACCAACACCGTCGAGATCGTCGACAAGATCAAGTCGCGCCTGGAAAACGAGCTGCGGCCGCAATTGCCACCGGGATTGCGGATCACCATTGTTTCCAACGATGCGGTGTTCATCCTCGAGATCGTCAACGCGCTGAAGCAACACCTGATTGAAGGCACCCTGCTCGCGGCATTGGTGGTGTGGTTTTTCCTGCGCTCGATACGCTCGACGCTGATCATCGCGCTGGCCATTCCGGTGTCGCTGCTGGGCGCAATTTCCGTCATCTACTTTTTCGGCTTCACCCTCAACTCGCTGACCATGCTGGCGCTGCTGCTCCTGATCGGGGTGGTGGTGGATGATGCCATCGTCGTGCTCGAGAATATTTTCCGCCACCGCGAGGACATTGACCCCGACCCGGTCACGGCTGCCGTCAACGGCAGCAACGAGGTGGCGTTCGCCGTCATCGCCGCCACCGCCGCGCTGGTGTCGATCTTCGCGCCGGTGATGTTCCTCTCCGGCATCATCGGCCAGTTTTTTCGCTCCTTCGCCGTGGTGGTGACCTTCGGCGTGCTGGTGTCCTTGTTCGTCTCCCTGACGCTCACGCCGATGCTCTGCTCGCGTTACCTCACCGTGAAAAAACAGCACGGCCGCATCTACCATGCACTCGACCGTCTTTTCGCCAGACTTGACTGGGCTTACGTGCACACGCTGGAGTGGGCACTTACCCAGCGCTGGAAGGTAGTGGCACTCACCGCGATTATCGTCGCCTCCTCGGCCTACTTCTTCATCAACGTCGGCAAGGCCTTCACGCCCGAGCAGGACGAGGGCCGTTTTCTCGTTTTCCTGCGCGCCCCGCTCGGATCGAGCATCGACTACACCGACAGCAAGCTGCGCGAAGTCGAAGCCGTGCTCAAGACGCACAAGGAAATCTTCACCGAGTTCGCCATCATCGGCTTGGGCAGCGCCGGCCAGGTCAACCAGGGCACGGTGGTGACGCGCATGGTGCCGCGCGAAGAGCGCCAGCGCAGCCAGCAGCAGGTGCTCGCCGCGCTGAAGAAGGATTTGGCCGCGGTGGCGGGCGTGCGCGTCTTCGCCGCTCCCTATCCCATCGTGCAGGGCCAGCGCGGCGACCCGCTGCAGTTTGTACTTGCCGGCGACAATCTGGAGGAAGTCGGCCGTCTGTCAAGGGAGTTCCAGCAGACGCTCTCGTCCGACCCCGGCATCGGCCGCATCGACACCAACCTGCAGCTCGACCTGCCGCAACTCGTGTTCCAGCCCGATCGCCTGCGCATCGCCGCATCCAACCTGTCCACCGCTGATGTGGCGCTGGCCATCAACATGCTCACCGGCGGCATCGACATCGCCAAGTACAACGACGAACCTGGCGACGGCCAGCGTTACGACATCCGCGTCAAGGCGAGGGAAGGCGAATTCACCCAGCCGTCCGATCTCTCCAAAATATTCATCCGCTCGAAGGACGGCAGGATGGTACGTCTGGACTCGGTCGCCAGCTTCAAGGAAACACTGGGCCCGGCCATCATCGGCCGCTTCGACCTGCAGTACGCCACCACCTTCTATGCCAGCCCGACCATGGCGCTCGGCGATGCCGTCAACAAGGTGAAGGCGCTGGCGGCGGAATTGCCAACCGGCTATCAGGTCAAGTTCATCGGCCAGGCCGAAGAGTTCCAGAAGACCATGACCTACATGGTATTCACCTTCGCCCTGGCGCTGGTGCTGCTCTACATGGTGCTGGCCAGCCAGTTCAACAGCTTCCTGCAACCGGCCATCGTCATGCTGGCGCAGCCGCTCGCCATCGTCGGCGGCGTTGCCGCGCTGTGGCTGTTCGACCAGTCGCTCAACATCTACTCGATGATCGGCCTCGTCCTGCTGGTCGGCCTCGTCGCCAAGAACTCCATCCTGCTGGTCGACCTCACCAACCAGCGCCGCGCCCAGGGCATGGCCGTCGACGCCGCCCTGCGCAACGCCTGCCCGATCCGCATGCGGCCGGTGCTGATGACCTCGGCCACCATCATCCTCGCCCTCTTCCCTGCCGCGCTGGGCCTCGGCGCCGGATCGGAAACCAACCAGCCGCTGTCCATCGCCGTCGTCGGTGGCATGATCTCCTCGACGTTATTGACGCTGGTGGTCGTGCCCGCGGTCTACTCCCTGGTCGAGGGCTGGAGAGAAAGAAGACCCGCACTGGAGGCCCGCCCCTCCCTACCTCCCCCGAGAGGGGGAGGTAGGGAGGGGGTGGGCTAATTACAGACGCCGCGCACCTGCGTCATGTCGGTCAGGCCCAACAGCGATTTTTCGATGCCATCCTGTTTCAGTGTGCGCATGCCCTGGCTGACAGCGATGCGTTGATATTCAGCGGCAGAGGATTGATGGGAAATCAACTCGCGAATCTGCGGGGTGACCTCCATCAGTTCGAACAAGGCAAGCCGGCCCTTGTATCCCTCGCCCGAGCATTGCCGACAGCCCTTCGGCTGCCAGGTGTTCGGGCTTTCCCCTTTGTGCAGTCGTTCCTGCCAACCACGGATGATGCGCTCCTTTTCGGCCAGAGTCGGCGCCCGCTGGTGTGCCGAATAATAGTATTCAGCAGCAAGCTCGTCTTTTTCCGCGGGCGTCATGGGTCGTTTCTGGGCACAACGCGGACATAAGCTGCGTGTCAAGCGTTGCGCGAGGACACATACCAGGGCATCCGCGAGATTGAAGGGGTCGATCTCCAGATCGAGCAGTCGTGCGGCTGTCTCGGACGCCGAGTTGGTGTGCAGGGTCGACAGGACCAGATGGCCGGTCATGGATGCTTCCAGCGCGATCCTGGCTGTTTCCAGGTCGCGCATTTCGCCGATCATGATGATGTCGGGGTCGGCGCGCAAAAAGGCGCGCAAGGCCGTCGCAAACGTCCAGCCGATCTTCGGGTTCATCTGCACCTGGCTGATGTTTTTCTGGACGATTTCGATCGGGTCCTCGGCGGTCCATATTTTTCGTTCCGGGGTGTTCAATTCGCGCAACACCGAATGCAGGGTGGAGGTCTTGCCGCTGCCGGTCGGACCGCAGACCAGAATCAGTCCATAGGACTTCTCGATGAGGCGTTTGAACACCCCCAGATCCCGTTCGCCCATTTTGAGCTGATCGACCGGCAGCGGGTCGCCGGCATGCAGGAGCCTGATGGTGATGTTTTCGATGCCCCGCGTTGTCGGAATGGTGGCCACGCGCAGGTCAAGCCGCACCTGTCCCGGACGCGTGAAGGATATCTTGCCATCCTGGGGCATGCGGCGTTCCGCGATGTTCAGGTTGGCCATGATCTTGATGCGCGAGACGACGGCCCGGTGATAGTTCGCCGAGTATTGCGAGTAACCCTCCATCCGGCCATCACGCCGGAACCTGATATGCGCCTGCGGATCGGTGGCAAAGCACTCCAGATGAATATCAGAAGCACGCACTTCCGCGGCGTCGGAAATGATCTTGTTGACCAGTCCGACCACGGTGGCATCGTCCTGGGAGATGCCATTCCCCTCGTCCAGTTCCTGCTCCTCGCTGAGCGTCAGCGTCCCGGCGGAGTCGACAAGCGCCTTCCTGGCCAGTGAGCGAAACTCCTGGTCGCCCTGTTGCACCGATTGCACCTGCCCGTATTCCGCAAGCTGATGGGTGATCTGTCCGGCCGAAGCCATCACCAATTCGATCTTCAGCTTGGTCATGAAGCTGAAGTATTCGCGCTGGTCAAAGCTGAAAGGATTGTCTACCGCGAGGAACATCACCCCGTCAATAACCGCAATCGGCACGACGCGCGCCTTGCGCGCTTCATCGATGGGGATCAGTCGCATGATGTCATGGGCAATCTGGAAGCGTTGCAGATTCACCATCACTACACCGTACTGCAGGCATAACGCTCGCGTCACCAGTTCATCCGTGACGACGCCCATCAAGAGCAGCACCTTGCCAATCGGTTCGCGTTTCCGGCCCTTTACCGCCTGAATCTTGATGGCCGTCTGGATATCCTTGTCGGCCAGGACGACATAGTGCTGAAGGATTTCCATCAACTGCCGCGTGTCGCGCTGCGGCGCCCGTTCGCCCTGGCTACGCAGCGTCATGATGCGCTGCAGTTCCTCAAGACTCTCGATTCTTGGCCAACTGGCTTTCTGCTCGATGATCGATACCGGCTTTTCATTCTTCGCTTCGGCCAGTTCACCCCGCGTGACAGGCTGCACCTTCAGTGGTGGGGTGTCGGCCTTGACAGGCCGCCGGTCCAAGGCTGATCCGTTGCCAGCTTCTTTGGCCAAGGCCCGGCGGCGTTCGGCATCGGCACGCGCCACCTCGGCAAGCACCGTCGAAAACGGATCATTGGTTCCGGGTGCACGCTGGGGATATTGATTGTCGTGGAGCTCCTTCAGGGAAAACAGTTCGCACACGACCCCGAAGGAAAATCCGCGTCGGTCGGGACGGCCGGAAAGCATCAATTCATCGAGTACGGCAACACAATCGGCGGTTCCCCACAGGGCATCCAACTTGTGGGCAATGCGCGGGTGACGGACCGCCAGGCTGTGGGGAAACCGGTCCGGTTCCTCGGCAAACGCCTGGGCCAGCTTGGGGTACTCGCTGACCATGTCCGCATGTTCCATATTGCAATCTCCCTTTGGCAACCCAGCGACCATTCATAGAACTTTCACGTTAACACGACTTTACTGACCAAGTGCCACCCACAGTGCCAACGGCACGAACAACAGCGCGCCCAGGTTACCAAGCATCACAATCGACGCCACCTTCGCCGGTTCCTGCCGGTAGCGCTCGGCAAATACATAATTGAGCACGGCCGGCGGCAGCGCCCCGAACACCAGCAGCATGGCGGCGGTGTGTGCATCCAGGTCGAGGGCATGGGCCAGCCCCCAGGCCAGCGCCATCCCCATCACCGGACAGGCAACCGCCCCGATCAGGCCGATGCGCAAGTCGGAGAACCGCGACACCGCCATCCGCACGCCCAGCGCAAACAGCAGCAAGGGGATCGCCACCTCGCCCAGCAGCTTGATGGCCATATATAACGGCGGCCAGACTTCGATGTTGAGCCAGCCGAGCGCCAGGGCCGCCAGCGCAGCAAAAATCACCGGCACGCGCCACAGATTCCACAGTCGGGCGCGATGGTCGAGCATCCAGGTGCCGAGGACGTAATGCAGCATGTTTTCGACAACAAACAGCACCACGGCCGCCGGTAGCGCGGCCGGACCGAAAGCCAGCACCATCAACGGCAACCCCATGTTGCCGGCGTTGACAAACATCATCGGCGGCACCAGGGTATTCGGCTGCTCGCCGAGCGCCCGGGCCAGTCCCCAGGCAATCAGCCCCGAGCCGAACATTACGCCCAGCGCCCCCAGCGCCAGCTGATCGTAGGCAGCCAGGTCAAAGCTTTTCGTCGCCAGCGCGGCAAACACCAGCGCCGGCACGAAAACATCCATGTTGAGCTGATTGGCGAACGTCATGTCGAGTCCGCCGCGCGATTGCCGATAGCGGGCGTACAGCCAGCCCACCGCAATGATGGCAAAGATGGGGAAGACGATGGCGAAAATGCGCAATAGCACTAGGCTCCCACTCCCCGGCCCCCGCCCGGGCGGGGGTGACTGAAGTTCGCCGCTGTGCGGCTCCGGTACGTTGGCTGCGCCATGCTTGAGACGGCTCGACGCATGGCTAGAGCACGTAGCGCGACAGATCCTCGCGCTGCGCCAGTTCGGCGAGGCGCTCATCGACGTAAGTGGCATTCACCGTCAGCGCGGCTTCCGATGTTGCTGCGCCGGCAAAGAACGAAACGTCCTCCAGCAGTTTTTCCATCACCGTATACAATCGGCGCGCACCGATGTTTTCGGTTTTCTCATTCACTTCGAAGGCAATTTGCGCCAGCCGCCGGATGCCGTCTGCCGCAAAATCCACCGTCACGTTCTCGGTTGCCAGCAGCGCCTTGTACTGACTTGTGAGGCAGGCATCGGTCCGGGTGAGGATGCTCTCGAAGTCGTCGATCGAGAGCGAATCCAGCTCGACGCGAATCGGAAAGCGGCCCTGCAATTCGGGGATCAGGTCGGAAGGCTTGGCGAAATGGAATGCCCCGCTGGCGATGAACAGGATGTGGTCGGTCTTGATCATGCCGAACTTGGTGGTCACCGTCGTGCCTTCGACCAGCGGCAGCAGATCGCGCTGCACGCCCTGGCGGGACACATCGGCCCCTTGCGTTTCGCTGCGCGAGGCGATCTTGTCCATTTCGTCGAGAAAGACAATGCCATTCTGCTCGACGTTCTTCATCGCCGCTGCCTTCACTTCTTCATCATTGACGAGCCGCGCCGCTTCCTCATCGGTCAGCGCCTTGAGGGCATCGGCGATGCGCATGCGCCGCGTCTTCTTCTTGCCGCCGCCCATGTTCTGGAACATGCCCTGAATCTGCTGCGTCAACTCCTCCATGCCCGGCGGGGCAAAGATCTCCATGCTGGCCGACGGGGCGCTGACCTCGATGTCAATCTCCTTGGCGTCCAGCTCGCCTTCGCGAAGCTTCTTCCTGAACTTCTGGCGCGTCGTCGATTCCTCCGGCGCCGTCACCCCTTCGGGTGATTTCATCTCACCAACGCCGACTCTTGCCGGCGGCAGCAATACATCGAGAATGCGATCCTCCGCGGCATCGAGCGCGCGGTCGCGCACCAGCCGCATCGCGTTCAGCCGCTCATCCTTCACCGCCGTCTCGGCGAGGTCGCGGATGATGCTGTCGACATCGCGACCGACATAGCCGACCTCGGTGAACTTGGTCGCCTCGACCTTGATGAACGGCGCATTGGCCAGGCGCGCCAGGCGCCGCGCGATCTCGGTCTTGCCGACCCCCGTCGGGCCGATCATCAGGATGTTCTTGGGCGTGATCTCCGAACGCAGCGGCTCGGCCACCTGGGAGCGTCGCCAGCGGTTGCGCAGGGCAATCGCCACCGCACGCTTGGCGCGCGCCTGGCCGACGATATTCTTGTCGAGTTCCGAGACGATCTCGGCCGGGGTCATCTGACTGGTTATTTGGGTCATGGCAATCCAGGGAGCGGAGGGGGAGAGAACTAATCCAGCGTTTCGATGACGTGCTGCTGGTTGGTGTAAATGCACAGGTCGCCGGCAATCGACAGCGCTTTCTTGACGATCTCCAGCGGCGCCAAGTCGGTGTTCTGCAGCAGCGCCTGCGCTGCTGCCTGGGCATAAGCACCGCCGCTGCCAATGGCGGCAATGCCCAGTTCCGGCTCCAGCACATCGCCGTTGCCGGTGATCACCAGTGAATTGTCGCGGTCGGCCACCACCAACATCGCTTCCAATCGCCGTAGCATGCGGTCGGTGCGCCAGTCCTTGGCCAGTTCCACGGCGGAGCGCAGCAGGTTGCCCTGGTGCTTTTCCAGCTTGGCCTCGAAGC